>NVTF01000042.1 GCA_002401485.1 Elusimicrobiota bacterium
GCCCAGGTCAGGATTGCGTCAATCCACCCACTGGCCCCGCCGGTTGATTTACTCATCGCGGCCATCGCAACACCGACGCCGGCGATGCCGGCCAAAGCGGGCAGCCCCATCGCCAAGGAAGTCACGAAGGCGCCGCTCATCACGGCCATCACCGCAAGCCCCGCCGACCCGAGGAAGGCGCCGATTGCGAGATCAAAAACACCCTTCACCGACTTCAAGCGGGCGGAATTTCTAAGCCCCATGCGGTAGCGTGAATAAAGAACAATCGGCAAAAGAATCACGCCGGAACTGACCGCCCACACCGAGGCCGCCGGCATGGCTCCAAAAATGGACGGGATCAGCCAAATTGCGCCTGCGTTTAAGCCCACCACCGCAGCGGCGCCAATGGCCATGCGTGCGGCCGAAACAAGAAACCCTGTGACCGCGCCGCTGGTACTGCGGGGAGCGGGGAGGTCTTGATCCGCGGCGTTAACCGCCTGCGCTTCCTTAAACAACTGTCGGATCGCCAATCCCCGAGAGGGTGCGAGGCGCGTCTTGTTGGCACCGATCTGTGTTCCTGCGGGAACGGGCGCCGCTCCGGAAAGAGAATGCGTCCTGCGGCCAAGAATCAGGTCCATGATGCCGACGCCGGTGCCATGGGCCTCTCCCTGGCTTGACTGCGGGAGTGACTCGACGGCGGCCGCAACGGCTTGCTGCTGGACGATGACGGCTTTGGAAACAGTTTGACGGGGAGCGGAGACGGCTTCACGCGCGACAGCGGAGGTTTTAGGAACTGATACACCCGCCTTCACAGCAACAGCGGAAGTGCCCGCTGGTATTACGACAGACTGCAAAACCGGCAGCGTACCGGTCATCGAAAGCTTGGACCCAACGGGAAGTGAAAGAGTTGCAACCCCGGCATTCAACGCGTGCAACCCAACGCCGACGTTTAAGCCGCCGGGGACAGTCGTCAATCCCGTCGGGGCACGGCCGATCATCTTCGCAACCGCATCCCAACAGCCCACTCCAGGCGCGGTGACAATCAGCGCCGCAACCAAGGACGTTGAAATTAATTTATTAATAGAAGTTCGCAACCTCATCAGATACGCCGCAACGATCCCACCGCACGGTCCACAATGCCGGTCTGGGCTTCGCCGACATCAAACGCCGGAGCCCACGCGTCAAAATACGCGCCGAAATTCGTCACGCGTTCTCCGTGAACCTGCTGAGCGATTGATAAGAAACGCGCAAGTTCCTTCTCGGTGAGACCGGACTGGGCCTTCAACTGCGTCCATAAAATCTCTGCCACGGTCTCACCGTTGGGACCGCGCAATACCTTCTTGACTCCATCTTCGGTAAATGAAATCTCAAACGCCGGCTTGCGGCCCCGGTACATTTCCTGACGGAACGCGTTTGCGATTTGAGTCACCAACGCTTGTTTTCCGGTCAGACGGCTCCACCACCCGGTATTCTGGGAGACGAAGTCCTTGAGGAAACGTTCGATGACCGCACTCGTTTGGTGATAATAAATGACGTTTGCCTTGCCCAACTCGCCGTCCGCCGGAGCCGGCGACTGCGCCGCGAGCTTCACCGACGCTCCTTCGAAACTGAAACGCCGCATCACAGTTGTCGCCGGACTGACCGCCGGTGCAGCCGGAGCCAAACCAGGAATCTGAGACAAAAAGCCTTTGATGCCTTCACGCCCCTGCACCTGCCGCACCGAAACGCTTTGAGCTTCAAAAGCCGGAGCAACCTTTGTGAGAACCGGATAGCCGTCAATCATGGACGGAAGATCCGACGCATGTTCGGTTTGCGCGGCTGCGTTTTCGTAATAAACAACAATCGAGCCGTTTTCCGTCCGGACTCCGCGAACACCGGAAAGCCGCGTCAACACCGATTCATAACGGGAATGAACCGCCGACAGGGATCCACGCGCATAACGATCACCCGCGAAAACACCCGCAACCACCGTACCGATGAGGGCGAAGATCGCCCCAACGGGGGAAAGGGAGAGGAGCCCGGCAAATGCCAACCCGCCGACTACCAAACCGGCAAGAGCGCCGCCCAGCAATTTTGATTTATAACCCTGTATTAACCACGCCTTCGAATCTTTTGCAAAAGACCGCGTGCCGAAATCGATGTCATCGGCCTTGCGCTTCATATTATCCATCACCCGTTTGCCGATAAAGGCCATGATGACAGACAGAACGAGGAACGCCGGCATCATCCACCCAAAGGTGCCGGTCGCATCTGACGTCGCCAGGCCTGCGGCCGCTTCACTCACCTTCGTGATGCCGTCCGTATCCAAAAGCGTCGCGATAGCCGGCATGGCGAATGCGGCAACGGAAGCACTCATCATAAATGTTCGAATGCCGTAAAGGAGCGGGGAAATCCCTTTTGCTCGCCTAAACAACTGGTAGACAAGCATCCCCAGTCCAGCCAACGCAGGAAGCGCCGCCCCAATAGCAGCTCCCTGCCACAACCAGGTTAGGGAAAACACCTCCATCGCGGCAATCGTCAACCAGCCGCCGGCGGAAAAGCCCAAGAGCAGCGCCATGACAATGCCTCCCGTTTGCCGCCCTAACGCGTTATACAAAGGGAGCGGGTTTTTGGGGTTGCGGATTTCGTTGACCGCCGCCTGGCCTTNGCGCTTCTTGAGGCTGTCCAGGAGATTTGCGTACACACCCAGAATGTAGGCAAACGGCACGATCTGCATAGCCATGCTGCCAACGAGGAGCATGCCCATGGTCGTTGTTTGCATTACTGTGAGACCAGCCAGCAAAGCCGCACTCGCCCATCCAATACGCCCGAGGATGCGGCTGGCCCTAGCGGTTAGACGGTACGGAGACAGTGTTCCGGCCCGGATTTCAGCTTTTTCTTTCCTTGCGGTATTGCGCGTGAAATAGAGGATCGCGCCAACGAGAGCCGTTAGACCGAGGGCCAATCCAACGGCCGGCCCCATGATCACAGCACCCGATGCTGTCGCGATAAACGGCATCGTGAGCAAGGCGAGCCCGTTGAAAACGCTGTGATGCACCATACCCGAAACGAGACCTTCGCGAACATACAAATAGGACAAAACCAAGGCCTGCAGCACCCGCTCCGTCAGAAGAACCGGGTCGGAGACTTCATGAATAACGGCAAATAAAAGGGCGGCCTCGGTGGCGGCGATACCGAAGGCGGCCGGGATCACCCACGGCCGAAGCTTGCGGGCCTTGGCTGTTAGCTTTTCGGCGCCCCACACGACCTTCTTCATCAGCCACAACGCGCCCACGCCGGACATGCCGATCACGCCCGCACGAAAGGCGACCTCTTCCCAATAAGGAGCCATGCCTGCGCCCATAAACAGTATTTGCGCTTTTGCGAGAAATGCCGCGATGGTATCGCCGAACATCGCAAACGCTGTGGGATCAGCCACAAGCGGCATCGAGTAACTCGCGTGAAATTCATACCCGACCATGGTCGCACCGACATCAACCCCTATAATGATGGCCAGTGCCGCAATCGCGGTAATTGCGCCGATCCTCAGCGCCCTAGACACCTTTTGTCTCGGCGGGGCCACGGACTCCGCCTTAGCCAATGACGCAGATGGCGCATCCGCACGATTGCCCTTAATATCATCATCGCGGGCTTTCGCGGCGCGTTTATTAATCATCGAACGAACCACGGGAATCGCAATTAAGGCCACAACAACGCCGGCTAAAATCCCAAGCCCCGGAATCACCCAATTCGCCGACAGCCCCAACGCCATGACAGGGGCCAAGAGCAGCCAACTGCTCATTTTGCGCACGCCGCGTTTGTCGGTGCGTGCGACAAACTCGCCGTCAACGTAATCAACAATCACCTTATCGCCGTTGGCGATTCGCTCATCGAGTTCCGCGTCAACCAAAGCGTCTTCGACCTCATGTTCAATCGCCTGCTTAAGCGGCCGCGCCCCATACTGAAGATTCTCTTCGGTGGTTGCTTCGGCCAGAATTTGGCGGCGGGCTTCAGCAGAGAGAACCACCTTCATATTTTTCTGCTTCATGCGGACGTTGAGGTCATGCATGCGCAAATCTAGAATTTCGCTGAGTTCGGCCTCTCGGAGTTGGTTAAAAACCAGCACGCGGCGTTTGCCGATCCGGTTAAAGAATTCCGGCCGCACCGCCTTCTTAAACGATTCGAGATAACTTTGGCGATAGCCGTCGATGCCGTCCCCGTACACGTATTCACTTTCACCCGGCAGGGTGAAACCGATGCGGCGCCGGCGGTTCACAACACTGCCGCCGGTATTGGAGGTCATCACGATGATGGTGTTTGAGAAATCAACCACGTTGCCCAGGCTATCCGTCAGACGCCCGTCTTCGATCACCTGCAGGAACAGATTCAATGCGTCCGGATGCGCTTTTTCGATTTCATCAAGCAAAATCACCGAATAGGGTTTTCGGCGAACAGCCTCTGTCAGTTTTCCACCCTCTTCGTACCCGACATACCCCGGAGGGGCGCCGATGAGTCGCGCCACCTGATGTTTCTCCATGTATTCCGACATGTCGAGCCGGATAATGGCGTCTTCCGATCCATATTGATTTTTGGCGAGCACACGAACAAATTCAGTCTTGCCGACCCCTGTCGGCCCCAACGCAACAAAGGTTCCAATCGGCGCTTTTTCTTCTTTATAACCAAGACGGCCCCGGCGAATCGCCTTCACCGTTGCATCGATGGCTTCGGGCTGCCCAATCAGCCGCGAGTTAAGCTGACCCGGCAATTCCTTCAAATTCTTTTTATCATTCCCGCTCACATCGGTGACCGGAATTCCCGTTTGGATATTAATCTGCAGCGCGATGAATTCAGGCGTTACGGCCGCGGGCAACACCACGTTGCCGTCAGTCGTCTCGACCTTGATGCGCCCTTCGGCGACCTGCATCTCAACTTCAGCGGCAGAGTCGTCTAAGAGGTCGAGGGCCGAGCGCGGCAAGCTGCGATCCTTAATATAGCGAGCGGCCATACGTACCGAGGCTTCAACCGTTTCTTCGCCGATGGAAACACTGTGTTTGGCTTCGTAGCGGTATTTAACACCCTCAACAATTGCGATCGCTTCTTCGATGGACGGTTCATCAAGCATCACGGGCTTAAACCGCTCCATCAGCGCGCCGTCTTTTTCAATCTTGCGCAATTCGTTGAGCGTGGTGGCTCCAATCACCGCCAATTCGCCGTCATTGAGCTCTTCTTTCAGCAGCTGCGACGCGTCGGTCGAGCCTGAGGCGCCGCCAAGTCCCATGATGGTGTGAATCTCATCAATAAAGAGAATGACCTTCCCTTTAGAGGCTTTGGCCTCATCCAGGACCGCTTTCAAGCGTTGTTCGAACTCGCCGCGGTATTTGGTTCCGGCGATCAACGCTTTTGTGTCGATCTGAAAGATATTAACGCCTTCCAACTGCGGGATTTCCCCGTCAACAATCATCTGAGCAAGACCCCTCACTAGATGAGTCTTGCCGACGCCTTTTTTGCCGACCGCGATCGGGTTGTTCCTCTCCACGCGGGAAAGCGTCTTGACCATTTCACGAATCTCGGTGCGGCGTCCGATGAGCGGCGGATACTTTTTCGCCGCAGCGCCCGCCGTGAGATTACGTCCGAACGTGTGCAGCGACTTGTAACGCTTGTCCGCCGAATCAATAACGATCGATTCTTTCGTTTTCACCAGGGCGTTGCTGTTGCCGACACCGCCGCCATAAACGGTCAGATCGGTGGTCCCGGCCGCGTTGTAATAACCGCCGGAAGATTCAAACCCGCGCGCCTTCGCAACTCGACCCAGGATATCCAGGCCTTGGTAGGCTTCCGAATCGGAGGAACGACCTGATTCTTTCGGCGCAAATTCCTTTAGCATAGCATCGACGGCCGCCCACTCGGTCTTGGAGAAGTATTCATTGACAACGACCTTTTCCAGATCTCTCGGGTCAACGAAATAACGGATGCCGGAGGCCTTCACACGGAGATGGGAAAGGCGTCGTCGAAATTTCGCGTAATCGTTTTCGGGAGTAACCTTGCCCGCAATCTTCGCGTCGACGGAATCAAGAAAATCTCCGAGCAAGGCCATGAGCGCGTTATGGCGAAGCGCTTCTATCTGAGGCCAGTCTTGATCACGCGGCGCAAGGCCCAAGGCGGTGGAAAGATTCTTCACGGCCCGTGCATGTTCGGCGATGCCGTCCGCGTTAAACTGATCCAGGCCTTTCTTCGCTTCAAGAATACCCGGCTTCTTTGTATTTTTGGAAAGCTTGATAAAGAGGTAAACACCGCCATCGAGCGCAGCCGCATGGCCATGGTCGGCAAGTTCCGCCATCACCCGAATTTGCTCGGCTTGATTCACGCCGATCTCACCGGCGAGAAGTTCCTGCATAGGCCAATCGACGAGTTCCCCCACCGAAAATCCTCGATCAAGTTGATCGAGAAACTTTTTCGCGTTCTCCGACAATTTCTTAGGCCGATTCACATCCGCCGCATTGCCGCCCGTAAAACGACCGAAGAGACGGCGGGCCGAATGCACCAGCCCCATCCGGGCCGGCGTCACAGACACCGAACCCGCGCCCGCGCCCGGCAAAGCCGCAAGAGTTACGGGGCCGATATCAGCCGCGTTCAGGTCAAAACTTGCGCCGGCAGCGGATTTTACCGCGCTGCCCGACATTTTTTTAAGCTCCGGCAGGGCCGCGACTCCCTCTTGAAGGGCCGCTAAAACCGGTTGTTTCTTCTTTTCCGCACGAACAACCGCGCCAGCAGTGCGGGAAACGCCTCGAACGTTTTCCTTTTGTGCAACAACTGCAGGCTGCGAGACCGAGAGAACAGGAAGAGCACCGTTTAACGATAAAGAACCGACGCCTTGCACGCTCAGCGAGGGGGCGCTGAGAATTGCGGGCATTCCGACTTTAGAGAATCCGCCGATGTTGGGCGTGACGGTCGTCATCGGAACCTTCCCGAGAGACCGGGCCATCGCGCTAGCCACTCCCGGACCCGGAGACGCGATTAAAATAGACGCTGCAACCGAGATTGCAACAAATCGAACAGCAAAAGTGGTATTCCACATAGAGTCCAGCTCCCCTGTAATGCGGCGTTCCGTAGGATTAAATAGTACAGGGTTTATATGAACAAGCTATGGGCCGATAAGGCCGGGTTACGAGGCTTTAATGGCCCGGGGAACGTTGGGACCTTTGACCCAAATCAATGTCGATGATCAACCGCCGATGGCATTCATGGCCAAATCGGGCCGCTGGAAGGCTGGATCAGACACCAAATGGCCCCGATTCTTACGGGAAACCGCCATTTTCATGTATTCGGCCAAGCCCTCATCGGAGACCCCGCTGCGCAGAGGCCCGCGAAGGTCGGTTCCGGAGGCTGCGAAGAGGCAGGTTCTAAACCCCCCATCGGCCGTAATTCGCACGCGGTCACAATCTCCGCAAAATGCCTGGGTGACCGAAGCGATCACCCCGATACTGCCTTTTCCATCGATGAACGAGTAGGTTTCGGCGGTTTCACCCGGCTTGCGCACACCGACGTTTAGCGGGAAGCGCTCTTTCACGCGTGAAATGATTTCTTCAGCCGGAACGAGCAAGGAACGACTCCAAATCTTATCGCCTTCCAGGGGCATAAACTCAATAAACCGAAGATGCAGATTTTGCTCGCGCGCCCAGGCCGTAATATCGCCTACCTCTTCTTCATTGCGCCCACGCATCACAACCACATTGATTTTAAGCCGTTCTCCCTCAAATCCCGCGGCACGCGCCGCTTCAATTCCGGCCAAAACACCGTCGCGCACGTCGCGGCGGGCGAGTTTCAAGACCCGCTCCCGGTGGAGCGAATCGACGCTGACCGTGACCCGGTCCAAACCTGCCGCATACAGGGCGCGCGCTTGTTGGGGCAGCAATAAACCATTGGTGGTGAGTGCAATTTCGCGAATTCCCGCGATGCCCTTGAGCATGTTTATAAAAACCGAGAGATCTTTGCGCAACAGGGGTTCGCCGCCGGTGACGCGCAAACGATCAACCCCGTGGCGCGCTGCAATCGAGGCGATGCGCGTCAGTTCTTCAAAGGTGAGGATTTCTTTTTTGGGCATCCACACGGGATGTTCCGGCATGCAGTACACACACCGTAAATTGCAGCGATCCGTGACTGAAATACGCAGCTTTCGGGCGGTTCGGCCAAAATTATCGACCCAGGCGTTCATCACTAAGAGTATATCACCCGTCCGAAGCCTTCAACAGGTCTCGAATTGTTTTCACGCGCCCGGGCAGGCCGCCTCTCTCCGCAATTCCCGCAAACTCTTCCAGATAGCCCCGTGGTTTTTTGTCGCGCGGATACTCACCGACCCAACTTTTTAGAACATTTCCGGCAAAAGGACTCTTCAGTTTCCGGTGATAATCAAAAATGGATTCATAGTCTTTAGACGTGAGCCCCCCTTGATAGGAACTCCACTGAGTCAACAGGGAACGAGCGTCGGGATCCCCCTTCAAACGAGAGTCCACCTCTTCCAGCAACTGGGAACGCACACCCAGAAAAACGCCTTTCGGCGCGGAGTATTCGAGTAATGGAAATCCATCCTCATTAATCGGGCCGGACTCCCCCACAAGCCGGCGAACTCCGGCATCGTCCAGCAAATGCAAAGAAAAAACCGACGCGAGTGTTGGGGTTAGCGCGGTCTCGAGGGATTGTTGAACAGACCGGTCCTTCATCCTCTCAACGGCACGCTCAAATCGCGGAGCAATGCTGCGTTCGCCCGCGACGATGAGAACATCCCGCGAAAGAAGCCACACATCAACATTGGGGAACACGGATGCGATTGTGCGCAACACCATTAGAAGATCATCATCCGTCATCAAATACGTGTGCATCCATTGAACAAACAGGCCGTCGGGATTCAGTCGAGACCGCGCAATTTGAAAAAACTCGCGCGTATAGAGATCCCCGATCCCGGCCAGCCATGGGTTTGAAGGTTCACTTAAAATCGCATCATAACGGGCGCTCTCGTGAGTCAACAACGAACGCCCATCCCCCACATGCAGACGCACGCGAGAATCCGCGAGCGCGGATCGGTTGACCCCTCGAAAATAATCGCTCGCTTCAACGACTTCCGGCGAAATTTCTGAAACAATCAGCGAACGAATCGGGTGAGAAAGAGCCGCGCCGACGCTGACTCCGCTTCCAAGTCCGACGATCATCACATCCTTGGAATCGGGACGCAGCATCAAGGGAACATGAGCTAAAAGCGCCTGGGTTGTCATGTCGTAACTGTCGGTCGCGTCGACCTTCCCGTTGATCCGCAATTGCGTAACATCGGAAGTACGCGTCACGGCCACGGTCGCATTGGCGCCGTCTCGATAGTTGAACAACTCAACATTATTGCGAACAAAGTCCCGGAACTGCGAATAGGTAAACGCCGATGTTCCCGGCCGATACAAAAAACCGCCCATCACCAACCCCCGCTGTTCCCAGGGACCTCCAAACGCGGAGAACCCGCCGCCCAGCCGGGCGCATGCGCAAACACCGTTGGAGCCAGCGCCCCGCAAAGACCGATTCCAATTTCCAGCCGCCCGTAAAACTCGAGCGTGTCCTCGACCCGATCGGAAATGATTCCAATCACCGTATAGCCGATCGCCATGCCACCGAGGAAGACGCCCAGAACAACGGCGTGCGCCGCGGCAGTATTCCCAAAATGAAGCGCCAACGCTTCCGCCCAAACAACTTCGTAAATGAGACCGGCAAACCCCGAGAAGAAGACCAGCGGGTAGAGAAGTCTCGTAGCGTTATCCTCGCAGGCGAGTCTTTAGCCAGCCGATAACGCGGCGGGTAAGCCAAGGGCGATGGGCTAGAAAGTCATGCCTCGCCCCCGGCGCAAGAACCAATTGCATCCGTTTTTTGCCGACGACTTCCTGCAGGCGTTTTGAGGCCGCAGCCGGAATCACTTCATCCTGCGCCCCATGAATCACCAAAAAATCCGCGTTGGATTTCAGAACGGCCTTCACCGGGGGAAACCGCGTTACGGACCGGCGAAAATCCCGAACCAACGCGTCCGGGGAGGTCACACGAAGCGGTTTGCAGTGGGAGCGAATAAAAGGACGATTGGAAGGCGCGATCATCTCGGTTCCACCCACCGGACCGACCGCGACCACCGCACGGAGATCGCGAGCCACCCCTGCCAGATTCAGCGCGGTCCATCCGCCCATCGAAAATCCAAAAACCGCCAAACGCCGCGCATCCACTTCAGGACGCCGGGCGAAATAGTGAAGCCCGCCCTTGGCCTGGTCGATCAAGGTGGAAAACAGGTAATTCCCCTCGCTGCCCCACGCCCCTTGAAATTGCAGTCGAAAAGTAGCGATCCCGACATCGAGCAGCGCCCGTTGGATATCGACGTTTTGTTCGGATCCCGGGAAGCCATGCAGCATCAGCACGCCGGGGACCTTGCGTCTCAACCCCGGGGTGGCCAGCACCCCAACCATTTTTTTGCCGCCGAACCGGAAGGTTTCAGCCGCGCTGCGAATCGCCATAAATACATTGTGCCTAAAAAATGTCTTGAAATAAAAGAGAAATTTGATTGAAATAAGTAGTGATCG
>NVTF01000043.1 GCA_002401485.1 Elusimicrobiota bacterium
GGCGCCGAGACCGAATCCCTGGCGAAAGCCAAACCCCCCAAGGACAGCAAAGGCGGACGCTACGGAATTGAAGATGAGTTTGGACGCGTGGGGCGCGCGTTGGAGGCGGCGTCGCTGCCGGTCGATCCGGGGCATCCGCTGCCTGAATATTTAATGAAGCTGGAGCCGGGCAAACCCCTCTCTCGCAAATCGTGGCCGTCGAAGTGGTGCGACTTCGATGAGAGGCAGATCGTTGAAGAGATTGCGGTGTATAGCCGTGCGCGCGACGCCGCGCGCAAGATTTCCCCGGAGCGGGAATGTTTAATCGCCAAAAGTGTTGAGCTGCTTATGCCCATTGTGAAGCGGGTTCGCCGCAATTACAACCGGCGCGGCAATATCGGTTATTACGGGCTGCTGTCGAAGGCGCGCAACCTCGTCGTTGGCAATTCTGCGGTACGCGAGGCGATGAAGGGACGGTTCCAGGCGATCTTGATCGACGAGTTCCAGGATACCGATCCGGCGCAGGGTGAACTGTTGTTGTTCCTCGGTGAGAAGAAGGGAAAATCGGCGAAGACTCGGGACGCGCTGGAGTTTGAACCGGGCAAGTTATTTGTTGTGGGCGATCCAAAACAAAGTATTTRTCGCTTCCGCGGAGCGGATATCCGGGCGTATGAGGTGTATAAGGATCTTTTGGTCGCGCAAGGCGCGGTCCTGTGTTCGCTGACGGCGAACTTCCGATCCCATGAGGGCGTGATCGGTCCCATTAACACGGTGTTCACGAAAATCATGCGCGAAGACCCCGGACTGCAGCCTCCCTATGAAGCGATCACGCCGCGGCCTGAAACCAAAAACAACAAACCCAAGGAGTCGGGTTTGGAACTCGTTGGGATTTATTCGGAAGAGGAAAAACTCTCGTCGGATCGCTGCCGCCAACAAGAAGCGAAATGGATCGCGCGTTGGATTTCCAAACATTGCGGCGAAAAACAGAAATTTGATTTCAGCGACGCGGCGATTTTGCTTCGTACGGTGACGAGTCTTTCCACGTATTTAGAACCCCTCAAGGCGGCGGGCATTCCTTATGTTGTTGAGGCTGAACGGTATTTTTACGACACCCAGGAAGTGGTCGATTTTGTGAACCTCCTAAGGGTATTGGACGATCCCACCGATAAAATCGCAACCGTCGGACTGCTCCGGTCGCCGTTGGTGTGTCTTGATGACGAAGAGATCTTTAAACTCGCGCAATTAAAATTGTTGGGATTGTATTCGGCCGGCGAAATTAAGCGCGCCGGCATATCCACGGCCGGAGCGGAGCGGTTAACGCGGTTCTTTGCGGTGTTGAGTCGATTGCATGGCCTGGTCGGGCGCGTGCCTCTGGGTGAGTTGGTCGCGCGCGTGTTGTCCGATAGTTTTATCTTGGAGCTTTGTTCCGAGGCCTATCAGCAGGATCAGACGGCGAGCAACCTCATGAAATTCGGGCGCATGGCCGCGGACGCGGGGGATGAAGGCTCCACCCTGAAGGAATTTATCACGCTGATTGTGGAAACGATGCGCGATTCCGCTCAAGAGGGGGAGAGTCCCTTGGCCGATGAAACGCTCGATGCCGTTCGCGTCCTGACCGTGCACAAGTCGAAAGGCCTCCAATTTCCCGTCGTGTTTTTACCGAACATGGCCGCCGGGGTGGCCGGGGGAGGAAATCCGCCCCTCTATAAGGTGGATTGGATCGCCCAAACCGCGGGGCTGCGTTTGAAGAAGCGCAATGTCTGCGACGCGGCGATGGCGATGATTGAAGCCGATGAGGCCGTCCGGGAAAACAAAGAGTCCTTGCGCCTTTTGTATGTGGCCATGACGCGTGCCGAAGAGCATCTTGTGCTTCTTTCCAATGCCTCGAAGTGGGACGCAAAAAGTTTCGCGGCCTTTCTCCATGACGGCGGCATGTGGGATGAGCATGAAGTCGATTTGGTGGAAATTTCCGAGAAAATCACACCGCGCACGATCAAGGCTGTGGAGGCGCACCCGCGCTTGGACCCCGCCGCGCTTGGGGATGTCTGGAAGGCCCGCGAGACGTCGCGTCGGGATGTTTCGTTGCGCGCGCCGTTTGTGTCCCCATCGTCTTTGGGCCATGAGCTGGAAAAACACCCGCTCACCGAAGGGGGCGAGGATCCCAGTGCCGAGGCCGGCCGCGCATTTGCCGCATCGGTCGGCATCGTGTGCCATCGCGTGTTGGAATTGTGGGATTTCACCAACGAACAAGGCGTGGAGGGGGAACCCTTCAAGAAGGTCTTTGAGCGTTCGATGGGCGAGTTGGTGCGCGCGGAGCCCGGCGTCGATGAACAAAGGGTCCGCGAAGAGGCGGCCTCGATTTTAGAATCCTTCTTGAACTCGGAAGCGGCGTTGGAGTTGGGACGTTCGGAAATTCTCGCGCGCGAACTTCCCTTTGTCTGCCCGTATCAGGACGGCCGGGTGATGCACGGCTATATCGACGTCCTGTACCGCGATCCGAAAGGGCGGATGGTGGTGGGCGATTATAAAACCGCATTCGGCGTAGATCCCAAACCCTACCGCGAACAGGGCAACGCCTACGTGAATGCGATTGAACACGCCTTGGGCGAAACACCCGAGTTCCGGGTCATCTATTTGCGGGCCGGAAAAACGGTAGCGGCTTGACTACAAAAAAACCAAAGGGCCGTTTAGTCGAGTCAGGAGCACTTCGCGTTGACCGATCGAAGGCTCTCAAAAAACTTCAAAAATATCAACTTCCCGGTTCTGTGAGCCGTTTGGGACTGTGGCTGAAGGTTGCTGTTTTCTCCGGAGCGCTCGAATTGCGATTGGGCGGAGAAGCTAGAAGCAACGTGTATCGTTTCGGTGGACGCCCGCTTCCTTTGCGGGCATTAAGAAGACCGTATGAGGTTCTCTTTGAGCCTGAAGGAGATGAGTCGGCCAGACTGCGGCATTTTTCTTTGGCATTGATGAATTCCTATTACGAGCATCTAACTTCTATTGAAGTGATTTCGGGTGTTGGGAAGCAGCGCTACCGGTTGGTCACCAGGCAATTTGGCCAAGAAGATGTGACGCCCTGTGAGGCTGATGAGGAAGATACAATTGTCCGCCTCAAGTGGTCTCCCCTAGTGCCGGCGCCCGGGGAACTTCCCCCGTTAATTGAGCGGGTCCTAACAGCGGATCCGCCAATTGACGTATTGGATATGTCGCCGATTCCAGTGAAGGTTTCTGGAACCTTTGGAGAATTTAGAAAGCTTGTTCCCGCCGAACAACGCAAGGGTTCCGGCATTCGCTTCTCCTGCATTGATCGCACTCGTGTTTTTTTGAAGCGAACGTGGAATATCTCCCTGACTGGGAGCCAGTTCCGTATCGGGAAAGACGGGGTGGATGTTCAAGCTCTTTCCGACATAAAAAGTCCTCGATCGGTATTTGGATGGATCGATGATCCGCAATTGACCTTGGACGCATCAATGGCGCGGGTTGTTAAAAATAAACGCTACGAACATGTCCGCGAAATCCTCGAGCGGGAAATCGTTCGGTTCCAGAACGAATAATATTGTCGCTGAAAATTTCAATTCCTATTGTTGGGTATCGCATTGACCGATACAATAGATCTTCATGCCTTCGCTAAGTCGTAACCGCGCGCTGCTGCCTATGCTTCCGCGTTTGCTTGCGGGACTTGGGCTGCTGGCGATGTTAGTCGTTTCTTAACGTCCAGCGGTGATTTTGCGGACATTTTTGGGGATGTTCCAATCGTGACCGCCTCCTTTGAGGGGCGGCGATTGTGTTTAGGTTAATGGATAATGCCCATCCGGCCCAGGTCCGCCCCCGGGCGTTTTTTCACGCGAGTCTAGGACCATAGGCCGCCGCATCGGCTACCAAGCCGCCAAAAGCCCCTTCACCCTCTCCTGGGCCTACAACTCGCTCTATTAAATCTGGGGCCGTACGTTGAGTTGTTGAGTTATTTCGAAGAAATAACTCAACAACTCAACGTACGGCCCCATTTTCTATACTGCGGGGATGTGGGGGATATTGCTGGTATTGGCGGCCTCGATTGCTTCGGCGCACGATAAGAAGCTTGACGATTACGGCTGTCACACCCAATTTAATCGAGGGGAGTACCATTGCCACTCGGGCGAGTTTCGGGATTCTGTCTGGAAATCGCGTAAAAAAGGGCGGGCCGTAATGGACTCCCATTGGAATAGTGTTGATGAACTCGAACGCGCCATTGAGGAAACCGGTCGTGGTGTGAAGGCTTCCTGTGCCCCTATGGACGCACGCGGGGAGGGTCGGGGCCGGGTTTGGTTTGGATGGCGTTGGAACGGACTTGATTGCATCGGAGTGAAAGGCTCGCGCTGCGAGGGGCGGGATTGCCGCCCTCTCTATAAAGGCCGCGATACCTGTGAACGGGACCGGTATCACTGCCCGACAAGCACGAGTTATTACCGCCGTCTGAAGAAGAGTTGCGGCAAACTGGATGGCTGCTGCCGGCGCTCGGTTCGGCTGATGCAGAGCATTGGCGTGCGACAGATCTTGGAGGACGGTTGTCCTGAGGGTTATGTGAATGAGAAGCTCAGCTGTGAAACCAAGCTTTCTTGGTGCGCCCCTCCCCCAAATTCTCTTTCAAATTCCTCCCATTAGGCCCTTGATGGAATTCAAGGGTTTGTCTACTCTTTGATAGCCGATGTCTATTATGAAGCGCGCCTCCGGTTGGTTTCCGCCTTTTTCCGCGTTTGCGGTGGTGGCAGGGTTTGTTTTGTTGTTTGCCGCCTGTGATGACGGCTCTCTGGATGAGCCGCTCCCTGATTTTCCGGACACAGATATTGAAGTCCAAACCGTCGGTCCCGGAGAACATTGCCTGACAACAATCGACTGCTCTGGCTCAGGGACCTGCCAGAACAATTTTTGCACAGGCTCCAATTTGGCCCCCGGTCTTCATTGCAGATCCTCCGGGGATTGCGCCGGAACCAGTATTTGCGCGGGTGATGTTTGTTCGGCGACGGATGCCCACGCCTGTGTGAATCCCGGCAGGCATTGTGATACCAGCGGTGATTGCTGCGGGGGCTCCACCTGCGACAACGGCCATTGCCGATCCGGATCGAGTCTGGGGCGCGGTCTGCATTGTGAAACATCGTCTGATTGTGAAGGTGTGCTGACCTGCGTCACCGCCGGCAGCGGTCCGAATTTCTGTTATTAACCGCGATTTTTTTCAGGTCGATGAGGAGGTGGAGGTGGTGAGGGGAGAGAAGGCGGCGGCGGGTTCGAGCCAGAAGGTCTCACGTTCGCCTTTTCCCTTAATCTCAACGGGGCCGCGCGGGATGCAGCGGAAATCTCCGTTGAGGGCCTCGCGGACGTCTTCGGAAATATGAATGCGGCCGGGCAAGCCGTGTGATTCGAGCCGACTGGCGAAGTTCACAGTATCGCCCCACAAATCGTACGAGAATTTTTGGCAGCCGATCACACCGGCCATTACGGGGCCGCTGTGAATTCCAATCCGAATCATGAGGGAGAGCCCAAGTTCGCTGTTGATCTTCTCCAACGAGGAGCGCATGAGTATTGCGGCTTTTGCCGCGCACTTTTCCGGTCGTTGGCACGCTTCCGGTACGCCCGCAGCGGCCATGTACGCATCCCCGATCGTTTTGATCTTCTCCATGCCTACCTCGGTCATGATTTCGTCGAAGCGTCGGAAAATTGTGGTGAGCATCTTGAGAAGGACTTCCGGCTCGACGCTGCCCGCCAGGCGTGTATACCCGACGATGTCGGCAAATAATACCGTGGTCCGCTCACAGCGGTCGACGATGTGTTCTTCGCCGGCCTTGAGACGTTTAGCGATGGAGGGGGGCAGAACATTGAGAAGAAGTTTGTCGGACTCCAAGCGTTGTTGATCGATCTCGCGTTGCTGTAGAAATCCCCGCCGACGCTGGGCTTCTATCAAATAGGCGGCCGAAAGACCGATTGTGTTTGCGGCAAATAGGTAGAACGGCGCTCCCATTAGTTTCGCACCGGTCATTCCGCCCTCGGTGGTGGCATGAACGACCATCCAAAAAACACAGGCTAGAATTGAGGTCACGGCCGCTCGTAGAAATGGAAGGCGCAGACCGATGCAGATCAGCATCGCGAAAATCGCCGAGGCGGTGGGTTCAAACAGAGACGAACGCGTGCTGACGCACATGATAGAACGCGCATGGCCTGGAATCACAATCGCGATCAGCCCCGCCAGTGTGATCGCGTGGATATAACGTTCGCTCCATTTTGAGTTGGCCAGGAGCAGCCAGAGCAGGGTGCCCGGGATTAATTGGGTGCTGTAAATTCTGACCGAGACAGGATCTAGATTGTCATAAAGAAAAAAGCCGGTAATTGAAAATAACGCATACAAAGCGAGCATCAGGGTAATCGCAATGCGGACCGGGCGTACGCTGTCTAGGGAATCTGTTCTCTGGAAATCCGCTTCCAGTTCTTCCGGGAAGCAGAATAGGCGGGATGAAATATTAACCATCGTGATCAGTGTGCCGCTGCGAATGCCCGCGCTCCAGTGACTTTAGGCCTTGTGCAACGGGGTCAGAGGACCTATCCTTACCTGATAAAACTATGGCAAACGATTCTAAAGGAATTTCAAAAACGTGGGTCGGAATCAGTTTCTGCGTGTTTATCGTCGCGGAGCTTTTTCTGGGTGGTTTGGTCGCCCATATGATCGCCGGCAAATTCGTCGGCCACGTCGCCAAGCTGCGCCTGGAGACGATCTTAATCTTATTGAGTTACTTATTCGGCGGATTCATCGTTGGGGCGCTTTCTCCCCGTGTACGCGTCACCGAGCCGGCGATCGGCGCTGCTTTGGCGGTGATGACGACCTTCCTGATTTCGTTCTTTTCTCCGTTTGCGTTTCTGACTTTTAAATCCGGCCGCGTCTTAGTCGCGGGGGTCATTGCCTTCTGCCTCGCCGTGACCGGTGCCCGCCTCGGCGAGAAACTCGCCGCCTTCTTCGGCAACGACGCTTCGAAAGATTACGTCGATCGGCTCTGAAACCCTCTCAGTGACATAATCCTAGGTCATCAGGCTCGACAGTCCCGATCCCATGGTTCAGAAAAACGCGCTGCGTTCGCTGCGGTTGAGGCGCTTGCCGGTGATCGAACCCAAAATCTCATCTACTTCCATCGCGCGTTTCCGGGATACGATCCCCTGGATTCCGAATAATTAGGGCCGGCTAAACATGATATGGACGCTCTGATTCGGATATTCGGCTCAAAGGTTTTTCCTCTAGGCCTTCCGGTCCCTTTAAATGGGGCCGGAGGCCCCACGCGGGCTCCCTCCCTTAAAGGCATTCTATTGGCATGAGGAGGTGGCTCCCCCCAATCGTCGTTTTAGGCGTTGTTTTTGCGTTGGCTCCCGCCGTGCATGCGGTGCGGGCCGTCAAGGCAAATGCCGCAGGCAATACATCCGTTGGGAGCCATTTCGGACGCCTGGGGATGGCGAGTGGGATCGATTCTCCACTGACGATGGACGCTCCCAGCTTGGATGTCGGATCCGGCCTGGTCACGCTGGGTCCCGCGATCGAAGACACGAATAAACCCGGGTTGAAGGCACGCGCATATGCCCGGGAGGTCCAGGGCCGCGAAAATGTGACGGCAGCAGCCCAATTCCTTGAGGACGACGAAACGCGCTCATGGCTGCGCGAGAAAGCGCCGCAACGGCACCGAGAACTTTTTTCAAAGGCGACCGGTCTAAATGATTTGCGGCTGACCCTTCAAACCTACGAAGATCCGCATATGCTGCGCCTCGCGCTGCTCGCGCGTTCCAATATCGAGCAAGCGAAGACTCCGCAGTCCATGCTGGCCTGGATTGATTCCGACCCGTCCTTGGCGCATTTCCGCGATCGGGTGGCTGCCGCCTATTGGGAATGGCAGACGCTTGACGAGCAGCAGCGATCGGCGCTTGCACACGCCAACGTGACGCAGGAGCAGTGGGCAGGAGTGTCGATGGACACGCGTCGAAGTTTTCTTCGTTCCGCCGGCCGCCGTCTTCTGTCGGCCGCGCGTGTCGGATATGTGCCGCGATCCGTGGAGGAAGTGAAGCTGCAGCGCAGAGCGCTTCTTAGCGCGTGGGGGGCGTTTGATAACAATGAGCGTTTCCAGTGGAATGATAAATTTGCTAAAGGCATATTCGCTCACGATAAACTTGTCGGTGCACGACAGGCTCTTGCGAAGCTCTTCAATCCGAATTTACGGAAGGCGCTCGACCGCGCGGAGGAGCAAACGGACCCTCAGGCGACTCTCGAATTGCTCCAAACTATTTTTGACGGCGTCGGGGAATCCAAACAAAGCCGCCAAATCGCCAAGGTCGCCGATGCCCGGCCCGATCAACAATTTACTCCGATGAACCGCCAAGTGCTGGCGCAGTTTTTGAGAACCCACATGATCAACGAAGTTGCGGGAACCCAGGCGGGCGATATGCTCGGCGAATTTTTCAAAGGGCGGCCGATGCAGATTGTGGTCAAACCCATGAAGGAGGCTAGTTTCGCTCGGTACGCCCCGAAACTCAATCGGATCGAATTTAACGAAAGGATGGTGACGGAATTCATGCGCGGGCGTGATTTGTCGATTGCGCAGCTTTTTTCCGACATGAACGCGCTGGAGGATTTGATGGCGCTGCTGGCTCCCGCGTTTGTGCACGAGGCGACGCATCAGACCCAGTTCCAGGCGCTCGTTGATATCGGCGTGCCGCCCGGCACCAAACATTGGTACGACACGACTCTGGAAGTCGAGGCATTTACGCGCCAGACGCTTTATGTGCATGAGATGGTGCGCGGCAGCGAACGGCACCGACTCTTGTTCATTGAGGGACAGAATCTTCTAGGCGCAACCCGCAGCGATGTGAAGCGGGCGCAAATGCTGCGCGATGACCCCGCCGCGTTTAAAGCGCACGTCCTTGGCGGCTATGCGCAGGTAAAGACGCTGTCCGGCATGGCGCATGCGCGTTTGAATCGACGATCCGAGAGTGATATTCATTCCGATCGTGCAGCCCGGCGCATTTTGGGTGCCGAACTAGCGGTCCGAAGACGTCTCTCGGCGAGTGAACGGGCGCAGCGGGAGCGTGTGGGTTTGGATCTGAGAGAGTGGAGCAATCAAGGCAGCACCCCCGTCAATAAAATTAAGACGAGCGCGCTGCGCGGGGCGCTCCGTTACAAGGACCCGGAGCAGGGCTGGATCTACGATGTTTACGATTACCTGCGGGAACGCTACGCGACGAGCATTCGCGGAGCGATGATCCGGCTGCACGAACTCTACCCCGACACGATGTCGGGGACAATAGCCACTTCGCGCAACGCTGCCGCGGATAAGAAAAACTAAACCCTTAGACTCTTTGCTTGACCCTTTTCGGGAGAGGAAGAGGCGTGAGAGCCGTCGTGCGGTGTTTAAAAGGCGGCAGCGGCGTTAGGGCCGCTGCGCTTCCCGGTGGGGCCCCTGCCGTTGTGCCGCGGCGCGTATACGCCCACGAGAGAAGCCGCCACATAAAACCGAGTCCTAAAATCACCATCATCACACCCATCAATGTTGTGATGCGCCCTGGCCATGGTGACGGCGAGACCATCTTCTTCTCAACCATAGAGACAGGCGTCTGTGGAATTACGTCAGCGGGGGAATCCCTCAATTTTTCAGGCATCGCCAGCGGCTTTTCCACCGTGGGCGAGGCCTGGTTCTCTTCGCCGGGAAAGGTAAGGGATTTTACAGCGGTCACTACTTCCGATAGCGGCAGTCCCGACGCGAGAAAGGCGTAGGTGTTTTTGGGGCCGGAGACGTAGCCGGTAAAGAGACGTTTCTTGCGGTGCATGGATTCAATAGCGAGCAAGCGGTGACCCTTGGCGGTCAACAACGCGCGCAAACGATTTTCGACCTTTGCGCCAAGCGCCTTCAGACGATCAGCGTCACGGTCGATGGAATTGAATATATCAACCTTTGATTTTAGTGTGTCAAGCCGTGTGAGGCGAATGCGCGCTTGCGATGAGCGTGCCTCTAACACGATGTCCTTGCGCCAAGGTTCGGCGGATTCCAGGCCGGTGGGAATTTTTAATGTGGGTGCTTCCAGGACAGCAAACGCGACTCCGGGGAGGGAGAGGAAAGCGCATAGGGATAAAAGAAGGGCGCGTTTTTGTGTCTCGGCGTTCACAGCACCACCTGTCTAAACCATATTGTACCGCAAATCGGTCGGATTTTAACTGACGAGAATCAATTATTTGGGAGGTGTTTACTCGTATAATATAGGGGACGGAACATGATTACCCTGCGCGACCTCCATAAATCCTTTCATAAGCAAGAGCTTTACGAGAAGGCGAACCTCCAGATCAACGTTGGGGATCGATATGCCTTAGTCGGGCCCAATGGTGCTGGAAAATCCACGCT
>NVTF01000044.1 GCA_002401485.1 Elusimicrobiota bacterium
GGAGCTTACGTTTTTGAAGACGGGGTCGGTTGAGGTTAGGACGAACTGGGAGGAGGGGGCGATTACAGAGGAGCCGTTTACGCCGAGGACTTGGGGGCCGGAGAGGGTGTAGGTTGTTTCTGGCATGGTGGCGTCGACATTTAGGATTTGCGTGTTGTGGGGAGTTTCGGTATTTCCAATTTTATCAACAGAAAAGTAGTTAATGTTGTGAATCCCTTCCACTAAACCGAAACCTCCTCCAAAAGTGAAGGCGGGCGTTGTCTCTAAATCAATAAATACCTCCGCATCGAGAAAAAAAGTTCTTTCCACGCCGACCGCGTCTGGCGCCAATCCCCCAAAATCGACAGCGGAAAATCCGACATTGGATTCTTCTGATAAAAATATATCGCCTTGAGGTGTAGTAAACTTCGGTCCCGCAAGAACTATCGCCGTGAAAGGTGGTGAATTATCATTAGGTGGCGGAAGCGCTGTAGTTTTTGGGAGCAAAACAGAGAACGAACCTAATTCCGAAACAGTCGTCTCCGCTCTGCCGTTTAAAATTGCCATTTGCAATCCAATGCATTTGTCGTTCGCCGCCGTACAGTGAAAAATACGAGCATCATTAAGCTCAGCTGCTGTGTATCCGCTTGTCTTAATTGGAATACTCAGCGTGACATTTCCTGTAAAATTAGCTTCCGTTAATATTTCGTAGGTGAGTCCACCCGATAGATTTGTATGCGTAGGAGGGATCGGGATATCAGGACGTTCCAAAACGAAGGAAAGTCCTGAATCATCAACCAGAGCAAAATTAAGTTTAACCCCATTTTCGAACTCGGATATCGAGCCTTTTGGGGTCAGGTCGAAAAGTGTTTTTGCCAACCCCTCCCCAACACCTGATAGTGCGACCGGATCAATCTCTGGGAGATCCACCCCAATTGGAAGATATTTAAGGATATTGATTTTCTTTATGTCTTTGGATATCGTGGTCCCATCCTCCTGTAGGATATCGCACGTTCCTAATCGGTGTTCCTCGCCATCCAGTTCTACGGTTCGAGTTATTTGATAAAAGGGACCCCTACCCTCGATATCAACATCCCTAGATATGGTTAATGTACGCAGAGGACTAGCAATGAGTTTATCGCCAAATACGGGAAGTGGCTCAAAAACCCTTAAAAGCTGAGCAGATGCTCCCTCAACTCCAGCGACTGTATCAGCCATTTTTATCTTAACCGTTATCTTTTGAAATGATGCTGCTATCGCAGGGGTAAAAACCCCTTTATCTTTTATGCATTTCTCATTCAATTTGGTTAAGTCCGCGTTAATACCGAGATCCAATTTTGTAATTCTTGCCCCCAAAAAAACCTCCCCAGGCTCATTGGTTGCGCGAATATCAGATTTCATAACAAGTTGTGTAGGGACCCCTCCTCCTTCATAAATTACTGGGGGAATGAATTTATCTCCGACGCTGAAGCTAATTTTAGACTCAAATCCTCCAACCTCGGTCATGAGGATGTCATAGGCGCCTTTAGGTAGAGCGAGGTTGTTCTTTTTCACGAGAGTTACTGGGAGAATCTTGAGAGAGAAGACAATGGTTTGATCATCAGTGTTAACTAGCTTGTAGGAGGAGAAACCTTGACGGGACCTCGCTAGGAGATTTCCCTTCATCACGCCAGGCGAGGCGTAAACGGCTCGGTTGCCATAAAAACCGCCCGTAGCAGCGCCTACTCGTGGGTCTTTACTGATTAGTTGGCGGATTTCGAAACTCACCGATGATTCATTTCCAGCTTGGTCGATTACGCGCACGAAAATCAGGTCTTCCGGGAGATTCGCCAAGATTGACAAGCCTTGGTCGGAAGAAGAGTAGGTATGAGATTCCCCAAAATCGTTATCATTAGAAGCCAGTAGGCTTCCTCCCGCGTTCGGGTCTCCTTGATAGATTTCAATTCGTCCTGGTCCCGAACCATCACTACCATCATCTGCTGATATTGAAATCTCTCCCTGACTCGGAAATCCGCCATTTGGCACTTCTTGGGAGTTCGCGTCAAGAACGGCCAAGAGCAACGGTTTACAATCTTTGATGAAATCGACAAAGTTCGAGGTCGAGTTTGATTTGGCATCCTTGGCTGTAGCCGTGACCCGGTATGGACCATCAGGAGAAGCGCTCATGTTCCAAGTCGCATAGATAAAATGGTCGTCCCCAAGGCCACGCGGGTCGACCCGGCTGGATATTACGTTTAGGCTTCCCAACGGACCAAAGTATTCCACAAACGAGTCCTGGTTGGAGAATGAGGGGTTGTCTAACTTTCCAACTTGAAGGCGAACGGAATTGAGGTCTTTGTCTACAGAGCTATCGATAGCGGCCCGAATGAACTCTCCGGGTTTCGGACAAAACTTGTCATTGTTCTTTACCGTGACCAATTGAGAGTCGGTGTTCCGAAAGGCTCCCGATATAACGGGACTTCTAGAATCAGAATATGGAAGAACGAACAGCGGGTGGGAAAGCGGCGTCAGGCTGAATCTGAACCGAGCGGTACCATTTATGCTGGGAGCATTCCCAAGCGGCTCTCCGCTGGAAACCGGTTGTCCGACACCTTTGGAGGTCGTGGGAGTAAAACCGTCATAGCCTTCCTTCGCTCCCGAAGCAAGTTCGATGAAAATCGTGTCGGCATCTTTGAAAAAGATTGTCCCACCGCTTACCGCACGGACGACATTCGTTTCAGCGGAGCCGAGGTCTATGTCGGACTTGAAACTAAAATCCTGAGTCGTATGGTTTGGCCCAAAATCTTGAAGGATGAGTTTGTCGGAACTTGGATAGGGCCATACAGCAGCTTGTGCTTCCGCAGCAAAGCAGATTGGCACGATGCAGGTGAAAACCCAAAATCGCAGATTCATTGGGCCGTACTAAAGCCGATAACTTTTGACGCAGTCAGAAGGATGAGCGTTTTAGAATCTGGTACGTAATACGTGTGCCAGTGGTGGACACCCTCCGTTAATACTGGAAAGCCGAACTGCTTCCCAGCGGAACCGTCTAACGGAAGCTCGGCAAAGGTCTTGGGAAACAACTGGCCTCCATCGGATTGCTGGATTTCTATCGTATAGACATTTCCCGCCTCTTCGCTAACTGCGATAGGCCTGCCTACGGAAGAGGCTTCCCAAAGTGTCTCGCCCGAATCCCCTGAAATGACGCGAAGTGATGTGTCGGCATCGTTCGGCCCGGTCCTTGCTAGTGCAGCGAGATAGTTCCCTGACTCTGAAATCTTGAAATGCTGAAGGGAGTTCTCATCTTCAATACACCATTCCATCGTGCCAGAAAAGGAGTACGCACACAGATTCCCCCAGTGAGACGGGGATTTGCGGGACTTCTTGGCTAGACGTTGATAAACAATGAGCCTTGCTCTTCCAAATAAAAGTGTCGGCCAAACTGAGTTCGCATCTTCCGAATCATGTCTCCAAGCGACTTTCTTCTCATCGATGCGAATCAAGGCAACCAGTGATCCCGATGATGTCCCTCCAGCAATCACAAGGTTGTTCGGGTCGGTGAAAATGACTCGAAAGGCGAGGCCAGTCTGTAAGGGAGACCCCGGAAACAAGTCTTCAACAAGCTCTGTCAAGTCGGCGATTTGATTCCCGTCGGATGAGAAGACCCGGAGGAAAGGACGCTTGGGGACCAATCCGAGAAACTCAGGATGGACCGCGCGCACATCTCCTCCTAAGTTAGAAACGACAACCGTTCCCTTTTTCCCAATGGGGTTGTTTGATAATTGCTCACCAGTGGGAGTATCTTGAACACCAAAACTGCCGAGAATGCGCGCTCTTCCCCTGCTGACATCCCGAATGGCTCCTTCCCCTTGGGTCACGACGCGGCCTTCCGAAGTCACTAGTTTGTAGTGAGGCTTGCCTTTATCGGAATCGTAGAAGTTGACAACTAACCCACGGGATTCCAGGAAAGTCGCATCTTGTAGTCGACCTTTAAAGGTAACTTCCCAGCCCTTCTGTAACTGTCCGATGGACCCTGCCTGAGCTGCCGCTACAGAGCTTGCTTCGGCAAGGATGGACGCGAGAATCAATAGCGGTATTAGCAGACTGCGCTCCACTCGAAAACGTGAGCGCGGCCTCAAATAATCGTTCGGTCCTATAATTAGCGGCATAAAATCGAAAACCTCCCTGCGTTCAAGACGCACAGGAGGCTATGATAACAGGCAACCTTCAACTGCGCATCTCGATTGACACTCTGCTAGCCCGATTCGGGCCCTAGAGTTTTGCGCCCCAGTCTTGCGACTAGTTTGCCGTCCTCAGATGCGGCCCGGGCGTTCTGCAAAATGCCCTCAGGTCGCTCCAAACWAMAGCCCGCGCGAYCCCYAGCGCAAGCACCCCGARCTTATACACCCCCAACCACCGCCRCCGCAATAGAAACAACCTWACAATNCCGTTNAGGTTCCKCAAYATCCACTCAACTGGACCCAAATTCAACGGCCTTGCGATCAACCCCAGAAAMAAATTCCCRCCAATTCAYCCTGAACAAGCACGGCCCGCKGAAAACCTAAAACAAATATAACCCCAAACCTCCAAACTGCCAGACTTCGACCTGCACTTAGTATGGGCGCAAAAATATAATTACTTACAATTGCAGTAATTATGATCTGAAGCGAAACTATTCTCGTCGATGGTCATAAAGCCGAAGCCCAAACAAATGGAGACAGTTGGAGACACCTCGCTAAAATTAAGAAGCAGAAATGACCCCGAATACAGAACTCCCAACCCTCACCCACCCCGCCCCTTCTCGCGAGGGTGACGCTTCCGAAACGCCTTCGACATCCCAGTCAAAGTCGTCCGCGCATACTCAGGCACGGTTGACAACTTCTCATGCCGAAGGATCAATTTAATGTGCCGCGGATTCATCTCGTGTGCGTGAAGATGACAAGCCAGCGCAGTCCTCAAACTCTTCGGCGTTACGTGCCTGATCAACCCCCGCCTTCTTCCGCCACCGATGAACCGACGAACAAACGGCACCCCGGTCCATATGCTCGCCAGTATGAGTCAAGAACAGCGTTTCATCATCAACACCCTTTCGAACAAACCGAGGCCGCACCTCTTACAGATACCGCTTCACTCACTTTAAAGTCTGTATCGGCGCAGGAACAGATCCATCCGTCCCGCCCTTACGCCGCTTGGTATAAACGATGCGCTCTGAAAAATCGACGTGCGAGATCTTAAGTGCAATCAGCTCCCCCGTCCGTATCGCAATCCCGTAGAGCAATGCCAGTACTGCCCGGTCCCGCACACCGACCGGCGACCTCAGATCCGCACCTCGCAGAAGCCTCGCAACTTCATCCTCAGTTAGGATCACTTTGGGCAAGTTGTGCGGCAGCCGAGGCATTTCAAGATCGATGGACGAACCTTCTTCGTGATCCCCGCGCCCCGGATGTAGCTCTTAAACATCATTGCGACCCAAGAATCCTGAAGAGGAACGCCTCATATCGATAGGAAAAGTCTGTATTTGTGCAGATTAAGATTTACTCTTAAACAAATTGCGCAGCGAGGTCTCATTAACGATAATGACCATGCTCGTTTCCGCCGCAATTTTTTCCGAATGCAGTTGTACATTCGCCAGGAACAACGCGTCCTTGCGGCCGTCGTAGAGTTCGAGGGATTCGCCGAGAAGCGCCGCCTTTGCCCCGCGCGAAACCTCGGGGACCGTCAGAATAATAGTGGTGTCGTAGGCGTCGGACAGGCAGGCGAGAACGTTTTGAGCCAGGATGTTTGAGACTTCTCCGATCGTGGAGAAGAGCAAATCCGCTACTTCCTTCAATTGTTCTTTATGCGGTGCCGTCACCGCGTCAACAATGGCGCTGGCGCTGGTGTCGGAAAAGAAAATCATGAATTCAAGCGGGACGTCGCTTGTGGAAGAAAACTTTACGCAAATATGTTCCTGCCGATTCTGGCTGAACCATGCCAACACCCGCACTGCTGACATTTCCTGTGTGCCGGAAAAATTAACGCCCCATTCGGTTTGAGACATTGCGGCGAGTCTTTCCGTGCTGGACCCAACCCCTTGTTGGAGGTACCGGGTAAGGAGCGCTCGTTCGTCCTCGGTCAGGCTCATGAGGAGGCATCCTCTCCCTCTTGCGACAAGGAGTTGATGGCTTCCCGTAGGGATTTAAGATCAAAGGGTTTCAGGATAAGAGCGGTTGCGCCCAGTTCAAATATTTCGTCGCGCAGGTGTTCGGAATTGTTTCCGGTGATGACGAGTATTTTAAGGTGGGGGTGGTTCGCATGGAGTTTGGGGAGGACTTCAAACCCGGTCATGTCGGGTAAAGACATATCCAGGGTAATCAAATCCGGCTGGGCGCTCGCGCATAACTCCAGGGCTTGCTGCCCGGTCGCCGCTTGGCCGACAATTTCGTGATGGGCTTGTTGTAGGAGGTACTCCAGCAAGGAGCGGATATAGTCGTTATCGTCGACAATGATTACCCGCATGGGAGTTCTCGCTTCATCCGGTCTAGTCGATCCAGTCCCGCTCTTTCAATTTCTGGGGAAGGTAGACCTTTGTTAGGAACTGAAAATCCTTGTTGGCGAGCGCGTCCAATTCGTATTTAAGGCCGCTGGACAGCATTCCCTTGATTTCTTTCTGCCAATGCGGTTTCTGGAACCAGGGATAATTGAGCAGTTCTTTGGCGCGGTTGATGTCTTTATCGTTGAGTTTGATGCCGACATTGCGGGGAAGGTCGTATTTCCCCGGGTCAAAGCTGGAAAGACCGACGAACTTTGCCTTGGGGATGGCCATGCGCTGGGATTCAAAGGCAAGGTTGATGGATCCCTGTTTGATCACCGAATAAATGTAATAGCCCCAGGGATCGTTGTCAACGAGAACATAGACCGGAAGTTTTCGCTCTTCGTGAAGACGCCGGGCGAGGCGCCGAACGCCGCGGGGGGGCTGTCCGTTGCCGGTCAGCAGGATGCAGTTGAACTTTTTCCAGAACTTGTCTTCCGAGAGGCGGTTCCACTGTGTGCCTTTTTCGATGAGCAGGACGAAGTCCGCCGTGCACTTTTTAATATCGATGTACCCGGGTTCCACGATCGAGGGGATCGAGTAGCCGCCTTTGCCGAGTTTTGTGCAGTCGATGCGGTCGCCGTCGTCTTCAAGGACAATCGGGCCCACCATCGTCCCGCCGTTGTCGGCGCGGACATGAAACTCTTCGCGCAGCGCCGCGAGGGAAACTTCCAAATCCTCGATGAGAGGGTCGGATTCGTTCTGGCCGTCGAAGGTGTTCTCGTGAGAGCCCTCGATGGTGTGTTTGGTGCGGTAGTAAATTTCCCGCAGGCTTGTCGTGAGATTGGCATTTTGCAGTTCCGCGAGCGCGTCGGCGACGAGGATGGTCTGCATGAACTTCTTGGCTTGGCCCAGATTGAAGAAGGAGCGCTCCTGCTTCTTCTTGCCCATTTCGATGATGCGTTTTTTACCGTTGAATTTAACGTTGGAAAGGGAGCGGACCGGGATTTTCATCATCGGGTCTTTTTTCTTCGCGGCCGCGGCGATGACCATGTCCGCGAGACCGGTGAGGCGTCTTTTGACTTCGGCTTGTCGTTGTTTGCTTGTCGCCATGGTCGCCTCTTACTTCTTCTTCCGTTTTGCGGGTAGTGATTTTTTCTTCTTTTTAGGAGCGGGCTTCTTTTTCGCCTTCTTCTTGGCTGCTTTTTCCTTAACCGCTTTCTTTTTAGCCTTGGGTGCCGGCTTCTTCTTTTTCTTCACCGCTTTTGATTTCGCTTTCTTCTTAGGTTTCGGCTTCGCTTTCTCAATCTCAGGGCTGACGGACTCGGGTTCTTCGGCTCCGGGTGCTTGCGGCGGTGCGTCGCCCAGCGGCAGCTCAATGGTATCGCCGGCCATCAAGGGAATATCCCCTTCGACTCCCTCTTCGGTGACAATGATCGAGGATGGCAAGCCCTCCGGGCCCGCTCCGGTTTTTCCAAGAATCTCATCGGTCTTGGTCCCGCCGGTAACTTTTTCGGCAATCTCGGTAAGCTGCTTCGTGAGTTTCTTAACGGGGAGTTTGCCGCCCTTAAGACGATTGCAGGAGTCGACCACTTCCTTGATGTAGAGCTCAAAGACGTTGCGGCGGCGGAATTCACTCTTGGCGCGGTCCCGGCGTTTGAGGAAGATGCCGAGTCTGCGCCCGCATTCCTGGAGAGCGAGTTTAATCTGCTTTTTAATCTCATCGTAGTCGGCGATGGCTTCTTTTGACTCGCTCGTAAATGGAACCCAGACCGAGGCCATGTGCACAAAGATAACCATCGGGCCTTGCGGGAGTGCGCCCCGCGATTGGGAAACGCCGTAGTTTCGCCAGGCGGTGTCGAGAACCGCCTTGGTTGTTGCGCATCCGGACATCTGAAAAAGCAGCGGGACGCGGTTTGCGTATCGGATGATGCGGGCAAGCTCTCGCTGGGTGTCCTTGCCTTCTCCCTCGGCGAGAGGGCCGTCGATAGTCTTCTTTCGCTTCTTTTTTTGATCGTCTCCTGAACCCCTGCCGAAGGCAAGCCCCGCTTCAATCACGAAGGGGTTGCCGCGGTAAACTGCCGGCGGGCGCGTGACGGCCGTATAGAAGTCGCCTTTAATCTGTTGGTAGAGACCGTAGAGAATGGCCTTTTCGCCGATGGGAGAAAGGCAGTTTGTCGACGGGGCCATGATCTTGGTTGCCTGCAACACCCGGTAGAGTTTTTCGGCGGGTTCTCCGTGTATATCGCGCGGGCGTTTTTTAGGGCTGAGGCCCGCTTCCTTGCAGATATGATCGGCTAACGGGCCCGAGATGCGGCTGAAATCGGATTTCAAGAATCCGGAGAGCCAGTGGCTCTTGGTGTCGTGCATCATCTTGAGCAGCATGCCAAACTCAATGCCGTAGGGGTGCGGTTTGATTTCACGGGGCTGTTCGGGAAGTTCGTTGTGGGTGCGTTCAAAGACACGCCGTTCGCCGTCCGGTGGGTCATAAGTGATTTTAACGTGCGGGTTGGCGATCGCGGTCTGTTCGACATATTCGTCGATGGAAGATCGCCCCTTCACATAACGCCCCTCGAGCTCAATGGTGACCTGGGTCCCGCGGTGATTCTCCCATTCGATCTGCTTCTTTTCGAGAATGCGCGGCTCGTTCTTCTTTGTGTCGATCTGGACTTCAAAATAGTGGGCCTGGTTTTTTGCGCTGGTCCGGGAAATGATTTTTACGGGTTTTCCCGTTGTTAACTGTCCGTACATGCCTGCTGCGGAAATTCCGATGCCCTGTTGACCGCGGCTCATGCGGAGACGATGAAATTTGGAGCCGTAGAGGAGTTTCGCGAAAATTTTCGGGATTTGCTGTCGGACAATGCCGGGGCCGTAATCGATAACCGTGACGCGAAATCGCTTCGCTTGTGCCGCGGAAGGCTTGTGGCCCTTGGCGTCGGCGACCACTTCCAGGATGATATGCACTTCCGGGAGGATATGGGCTTCTTCGCTGGCGTCGAGGGCGTTGTCGACAGCCTCTTTGACGCAGGTGAGCATCGCCTTCCGGGGACTGTCAAATCCGAGAAGATGACGGTTTTTTGTGAAAAATTCGGATACGGAAATGGAGCGTTGACTGTCGCCCATTTCTTGGGCGGTCGCTCCGCGAGTCTTTTTCTTAGTCTTGGCCATTGTGCGGGAAATATACCAAAAAGGCCCTCCCTGCCGTAGGGAGGGCCTTTTGGTTAATCGGTTCGAGGACTTAGCGTACGAGTTTCCCCGCGTCGACCATGCCGTGACCTTGATTCGGCCCGGCGATACCCGATATTTTTGTCGCGGCGGCAATCATCGCCTTGCGTACCGCGTTCACCCCGTGCACGCCCTTGGCCGCAACAGCCAAGACCGCCAGACCCGCGGCGTGCGGACACGCCATCGAAGTCCCGTCGAGTTTGCGGTATCCGCCGCCTTTCCAGGTTGAGTTGACCTGTACGCCCGGCGCGACAAGGTCGACTTCCGGCCCGCGACTGGAGAAGCTTGCACCACGATCGTTGGAATCCGACGCCGCGATGGTGATCGTCTCAGGATAAGCGGCAGGGTAGCCGACTTTTCCGCCGTTGTTTCCGGCTGCAGCGACGATGGCGAGACCGGCTGCCGCCGCCGCTTTCACGGCGTCGTGCATCGCCTCGGTGGTTTCATCACCGCCCAAGCTCATATTGGCCACATCCATTTTATTCTCGACCGCCCACTGGATGCCCGCAATAACGCTTTCGTAGCTGCCGCGCCCTTGGGCGTCGAGTACCTTGACTGCGTAGAGGT
>NVTF01000002.1 GCA_002401485.1 Elusimicrobiota bacterium
GTTTCCTGCCGGACAAAGCGATCGATCTCATGGATGAGGCGGCCAGCCGTCTGCGCATCGAAATCGACTCCATGCCCGCCGAACTCGACACGATTGAACACCGCATGCGGCAGTTGGAAATTGAGAAGGCCGCGGTTGTCAAAGAAACCGATGCCGCGGGCAAACAACGCCTCGCCGGTCTCGAGGAAGAGCTCGAAAAACTCGGCTTTGAATCACAGGCGCTGCGCCGGCAATGGGAAAAAGAAAAAGAGGCGATCGGCGGCATTCGCAAACTGAAGGGCGATCATGAGCGTCTTAAATACGAAGAACAAACCGCCGAACGCGAAGGGAATTTAGCGCGCGCCTCCGAAATTCGCTACGGCAATCTACCCGAAACCGAAAAGAAGCTCAACGAGCAGCAAAACCGGTTGGAGAGACTTCAGTCCAAGCGGCAACTCCTTAAGGAAGAAGTCGACGCGGAAGATGTGGCACGCGTGGTTGCGCAATGGACCGGCATCCCGGTGTCGCGCATGCTCGAGAGCGAAACGCAGAAACTTTTGAAGATGGAAGAACGCCTGCACAAACGCGTGATCGGCCAGGAAGAGGCTGTGAAGGCTGTCGCCGACGCGGTGCGCCGTTCGCGCTCAGGCCTTGCGGATGAAAACCAGCCGACTGGCTCCTTTCTTTTCCTTGGACCGACCGGGGTCGGCAAAACTGAACTCGCCCGTGCGCTCGCGGAATACCTGTTTGATGATGAACGCGCCATGGTCCGCATCGACATGAGTGAATACATGGAGAAACACGCCGTCAGCCGTTTGATGGGCGCACCTCCCGGCTATGTCGGCTACGAGGAGGGCGGCCAACTCACCGAGGCGGTTCGACGACGCCCCTATTCCGTCATCCTTCTCGATGAAGTGGAGAAAGCCCATCCGGAAGTCTTTAACGCCTTGCTGCAGGTACTGGACGACGGCCGCCTCACCGACGGCCAAGGCCGCACGGTGGACTTTCGAAACACCGTCGTCATCATGACCTCCAACCTCGGCACCGAAGCGATTCAAGGTGAGGGAAGCGAGGACGAAAAACGAGACATCGTGATGGAAGCGGTCCGCGCTCATTTCCTTCCGGAATTCCTTAACCGCGTGGACGAGACAATTGTCTTTCACCGGCTCGAAGAAGAACATCTGCGCAGCATCATCGGCATTCAACTTGGACACATCGTGCGCCGGGTTGCCGAGAAAGGCATCAAGCTGCAAATCACGGACGCGGCGAAGGATCTGCTGCTGCGCGAAGGAACGGATCTGGCGTTCGGGGCACGGCCGCTTAAACGCGCGATTCAGCGAAACCTCGTTGATTCGCTGGCCAAACGATTGATCGCCGGAGAGTTTGCGTCCGGGGATACGGTGCAGGCGGATGCCAAGGGCGGTAAGATCGCGTTTTCTAAGTCTCTGGGTGAAGCTGTTTCTGCCTAGAATTTGGAATTCTTTTGTTCGATCCAAAGCCGGACGGATTCTTTTTCGAGTGCCCCGGACCCTAATTGGCGTTAACCGGGGCTTCGAAAAAAATCCGTCCGCCTTTGTATCTGAATATTGCCGTTCAAATACAATTGCTGTTTTTAGGAGAGGGCCCAAAGCCCCCCCCACGGGGTATCGCCATCAAGTTAAGGATCTCAGACTTTCCCGATTAGATCTTCTCCCCCGGGGATTTCTCGATATGATTTCCAACGCCCGGTTCCACGCCCCTTCTTTTTTACCCGATGAGGATTACGATGATGTAGTAGTACATCCCGAAGCCGGATCGACGCAAATCCCATTTTTTTCCAATCAGGTTCGTTTAATTTCACATTGGGATTAGCTTCTTGTATCCTGATCATCGCTTGTCGACTAATTGCCCACTCATGCAAGCAACGAGAAAATATGGGGAAAAGCTTCTCCGATGAAATCTGCTCAGGAAAGACCTTCGCTTCTACCGCCAACCGCCCTTGCGCCACACGCAAGGCGTTGTAAACGATGAGCGTCGAATAGAGTTGCTGTGCCACGAGATTTGGATGGCTTGAGTAGAGCCCGTGAAGTTTGAGCGTCCTTTTTAAGTCTAAGAACATTCGCTCAATCGACCAACGCATTCCGTATAGACTTACGGCTTCGTCGGCGGTTAGTTTTTTCGGATCCAATACGTCCGTTAGTAGATCTAAGCTGCGCCCGTCTTTGCGGTAACGAATCAGACGCACAATGAGCTTGGGTTGATCCCTGCCGTTACCAGCCTCCACAAGAATGTCTTCCAACAGGCTCCGCCCTCCTCCCTGGCGTTTGGAAAGGACCTTTAATTCTTTGATCTTTAGCGTTCTGTTACGTCGAAACAAGCCGTGTAGTCTTAAATCGCTTAAAAGACGAAAGAATTTCAGAACTCCATAAAGCCGGTCTCCCAGGAGCAGCGAACCCGAATCGATACGGGTGGATAAGCCTTATTTTTTAAGGGTTTGTTCGAAAAATCGATTCGCGGATCAGATCGTAATCTTACCGAGGATCCGCTTCCCGGAAGCCCCGGTCGCACGCGGACAATGATTAATCTTTCGTTCCACCGCCCGCAGCGCCATCAGCGCAATGGCGACCGGTTCTTTCGCCAAAACCGGAATGCCGGTCGCGGCGATGGAGCGAATCGGAAGCGGATACAACAAGCGACGCAAAGTCAGCATGAGTGTATCGTTGAACGCGCCGCCGCCCGAAACAATCATTTCCTTGGGGGCCGCAACCGGAATCACAAAGCGGCGGATTGCATCGGCGATTGTTGCCGCGGTAAAGTGCGTCACGGTCGCGATCACATCGGTGTCCGACATCGTGCCGCGCCGGAAGTGCTGCGCGAGAAACGCTCCGGAAAACGACGACCGGTCGAGACTCTTGGGAGGACGTTTACGAAAAAACCGCTCGCGCACGATCAGGGTTTTCACGAATTTCTCATCGACATTTCCGCGCCGGGCGATGCGTCCTCCGCGATCAAAGGCCATCGCCCCGTCGCTCATCCGCCGAACGGCCAGATCGATGAGGCAATTTCCCGGTCCCGTATCGAAACCGATCGTGGGTACATCTTTACCGACAAAACTGCAGTTCGCGATACCGCCGATGTTCTGAAGAATGCGGGGGGCACCGCCGCCGTACACCACTTCATCAAAAAACGGAATGATCGGCGCGCCCAGTCCTCCGGCGGCGATATCCCGCGGGCGAAAATCCGAAACGACCGGCACCCCGAGAGCCTCCGCAAGATAGGACGGCTCACCGATTTGAAGCGTATAGTCAAAGCGCCATCCCGTCGCATGGGCAATCGTCTGCCCGTGGGTTCCGACCGCTGTCAGCCGCTTCGGAGACACCCGCCGGTCCTTTAGAAAACGCAGCGCTTCGCGCGCGTAAAAACGACCCAATTCAAAATCGAGCCGCGCGATTTCGGGGGCCCGGAAGGAACGGGCATCGAGAATCTTCTCACGAAGCTTTTTGGAATAGGCGCGCGTGGAATAGGCTTTGATGGAAGGCTTGGACCCGGTAAATTCAACAAGCGCCATGCTCAGGCCGTCCGCCGACGTCCCCGACATCAGCCCGAGCGCGATTTTTCCCATTACACCTTGGCCTTTTTAAATCCTTGCGACAGTTGGGCAAAACCGACGTCATAACGCTCCGCCATATCAAAATGCCCAAACGCGTGTTCTTCGTGTTTATGCTTCACCCCGAGTTTTTTCAATGTGGCGGAAAATTTGCGGGCGCCCAGATGAAGATTAAACTCATCGCGCGTACCACAATCGAAGAACAGGGTCTTCAACTTCTTCAGCGCGGCGACTCGTTTGGGCGCGAGCCGAACCGGGTCGAACGCCAGCCACCGGCGGAACACCTTGGCATTTGTTTCTCCCGTACGCTCATCAAACGGCAGATCAAACCCAAGATCGCCGCGACGGTTGGGAGAATAACACGACGCCATGCCGGCCATATTGATCAATTCATGGGAAAATTTTGTCTTATCCCGGGCAGAGGCAAACCGGGTCAAAAACTTAAGATAACTCCCATCAAATTTTCCAAGCGCGGTTGCGCAGCTGGGGAATTCAACGCCGTAACACAGCTCAAAAAACATGTCTCCCGAATGGCTGACCGCATGTGCAAAAACATCGGGATGACGCATCGCGAGCGACAATGCCCCGAATCCCCCACTCGATTTCCCCATGACGGCGCGGCCCGCGCTGGAGCCCGTTGTTCGGTATTTGGCGTCGATGTAGCCCACCAACTCTTTGACAATATGATCTTCGTAATTCCCCGTGCCGGCTGAGTTCACGTATTGGCTTCCTCCAAAGCGTGTAAAACAATCCGGAATCACCAGCACGGCGGCGCGAACCTTGCCTGAGGAGACCAGCCGATCAAATCGTTCGATAATGTTTTCTTTCCAGGGATCGCTAAAAACCGCCTTCTGGGACGTACCCGTAAACCCAACGAGATAATAAATGACGGGAAACCGTTTCGCGGGATCGTTCAAATAAGACGGCGGCAAATAGACAGGAATTTCCCGCAAGCGGGGGTCTCCAAGGGCATTGCCCTTAAGGGCGATACTCCCCACTGTTTCAATAACAAGTTTTCCATTCATGAGGAACTCTCCAAAACCTTGCGAAGCGAATTGCCGTTTTCTCGAAGGAGGCGACCAGCTGACTTCTTGCTGACTCCGAGGCGAGCCATGACAACCGCCGTTTTTACATGCAATCCGGAGTCGACCAGCAACACGTCCGCGCGCTTGGGGGATACCCGCCCAAGGTTCGCAATTATCCGCGAGGCGCGATTTTTTAGTTTGACGTTGCTGGGCTTCAAATCCAGCATCCACTGGTCGTAGACCTTCCCGAGTCGGATAAAAGAAGCTGCGGTCAGGGTATTGAGTACCAGCTTGGCGGCGGTCCCGGATTTCAAACGCGTGGACCCCGCGATGAACTCCGGCCCCACGCGCGGGGCGATCACGATATCGGCCGCCTTCATGCCGCTGCCGGGATTAGAGGTAACGAGAACCGTCGCGCATTTTGCACGTTTCCCCGCTTCAAGAGCACCTCTTACAAACGGAGTAATGCCGCTTGCGGCAATTCCAACGATGACGTCCCCGCGCGAACCCCGCTTGCGAAGTTGGCGAGCGCCGTCTTTTGCATCGTCTTCCGCCCCTTCGCGGGAACGAAACACAGCACTCTTTCCCCCGGCCACGACAGCCTGCACCAAGGACGGCGGCGTGCCGAAGGTGGGCGGACACTCCGCCGCTTCCAGAACAGCCAAACGCCCGCTTGTGCCCGCACCGACAAAGAAAAGTTTGCCGCCTTCCGAGAGGGCTTTCACGATCACATCCACCGCTGCAGCGATTGAGGCCGATTCACGACCAACCGCCGCCGGAACCTTGGCGTCTTCGCGATTAATCAACCGGACGATTTCTTTAGATGTCTTGGTGTCGACACGCTTCGCGGCGGGGTTGCCAAGCTCGGTGGCGAGCTTCCCGTAGCGCACGGCCATTGTCAGTCGGAAACGCCGTCGGCGATTCTATCGGGGTCTTCGATGGACAAGTCATCCGCCGGGTCTCCAAGATCGGGCGCCTTCACCGGCTCATCGATCCATTCCAGGATTTGGGGGATCAACCCGCGGCTGTAGTAAAGCATGCGGGTTCCGTGCCCGCGTTCGGCGTTAAGAATCGTTGCATTCTCCTCACCGGCGGATCGCTTCGCGAACTCAAAAAGGATAGGCGTCTCCGTTGCGGAGCGACGATCATCTTCAGCGACCGCGAGTAAAATCGGTCGATCCCGATAGGAGCGCATCGCATTCACCGTCAACACTTCTTTGTAGCTCATGCCGGGAGACAACATGAAGACCATCGGGACATCCGGATGCAAAGCGGCGTAGCGCAACGCAATTGAACCGCCGACATCCGCGCCGCCAAGAGCAATGGACTCAATGGGGATGCCTTGCTCAACAAGCCACCCAATAGCCGCGTCCACATCGGCGCTCATCGCTTTCCACGAATTATCGCCTCGTTTGGTCCGAAACTTGCGGTAGGACCCTTCAACCCCTTCGGGAGGGTTTTGCGAGAGCCCATGACCGCGCAGATCGATGGCAAGATATCCTATTCCGCGGCGCGCCATTTTGCGCGCGAGCCAATACCAATTCTGCTTGCGGCCGCGAGCTTCATGCAGCAGGACAAAGGTAAGCGTATCCTCTTCTCGAGACGGGAAATAGCGGCCGGACAACGTCCACCCGTCCTTGGTTTCGAACTCGACGAGCTCCCCGCGCAGTTCGCGCTTTTTTTTTGCCGACGCCGAATGGGCAATCGCCGGAAAGGCGATTACCAATACAAGCAACGCGGAAAAAGGCGTCAGATGATCTCTTCGGCTTTGAACCACAATTTAATTTCGCGATCCGCGTCCTCGCGGTTGCCCGAAGCGTGAATCACATTCTCGAACTGGCCATCCGTCGTAATGCGGCCAAATGATCCTCGAATGGTCCCCGGATCCGCCTCTTCAGGGTTTGTCGCGCCGGCGACCTTGCGAACATGCTTGATCGCATCCTCTCCCTGGAATACGGCCGCGAGGATCTTATTATTTCGAATGGAATGAAATTCGCCGCGAATATACTTAATGAGATTTTCAAAAAAGGGCTTATCGGAAAGGTCTTTATAATGCTCACGCGCGTGTTCTTCGCTCACCGAAACTACCTTGGCGGCGCACAAATCGAGTCCTGCGGCTTCGAGGCGATCAAACACCATTCCGGTCAGTTGACGCTTCGCGCCGTCGGGTTTCACGAGGATGAGGGTCTTTTCTAGGGCCATATTTGAGGATGCTCCAATTGAGGAAATGTAAGATTTGTCGGGTTTTATCGTAACAAATTGACACTTTCACGAGCAAACAAGTAGAATTCTCTCTATGCCGAAGATTCTTGTTGTCGACGATGAACGGGATGTCGTTACCCTCTTAAAATTCGTTCTAGAGAAAGAGGGACACTCGGTTTCTCAAGCCTATAACGGCGTGCAGGCTCTTGAGAAACTCGGCGTGGACCCTGTCGATGACAAAGCTGAATTGCCCGATCTCATCGTATTGGACGTTATGATGCCGATTATGGACGGGCATACAACCGCCCGTCATATTGCGGACCACGAGCGTACGTCCAAGGTCCCGATCGTTGTGCTCACCGCGAAAGGACAAATGCGGGATCTATTCGATTCGATAGGCAATGTTGCCTCCTATCTCGAAAAACCGTTTGACCCTAGAAGGCTCCGCGAGATGGTCGCGAGTATACTCGGACTTTAATTTATGGCCCAACTCCTTGTCGTTGATGACGAACCCGAAATCGTAACCTTGCTCCGCTTCATCCTGGAGAAAGACGGCCATACCGTCAAGGAAGCAGGCAACGGCGTTATCGCGCTCGAAAAACTCGGCGTCGAACCGCCTTCCAACGAGATCGTAAAACCTGATTTAATCGTGCTCGACATCATGATGCCGGTCATGGACGGCTACGAGCTCAATAACCGGCTCCAAAAAGAAGAAGCGACGATGAAAATCCCCATCCTCGTCCTGACCGCCAAAGGACAAAAGATGCGTGATCTCTTTGAAATGGCGCCCAATGTGGCCGCCTACGTGCAGAAACCGTTCGATCCTAAAATGCTGCGCGAGTTAATCGTCAGCATCCTCGCGGGGGACAAATCCAAGTCATGACGAAGGAGCAGGAGTCTCCCCGCCAGATCAAGGCGCGGGAACTCGTAGAAGCAGGGGTTACGCTGTACCCCCACCGCTGGGGCGGTTGGGAAAATCGCGTGTCGGCAGCTGTTGCCAATTCCTACGGAACCTCCCTGAAGGAAGAAGAAAAAACCGACAAACAGGTTCAGGTCGCCGGTCGCGTGATGCAAACCCGCGTCATGGGCAAGGCGGCTTTTTTCCACATCCTCGATGACGGCGTCAAACTTCAGCTCTATCTGAAGCGCGACGTTATGGACGAACATGACAAAGAGGGCACCTACAACCTTTTCAAGAAACGTATTCATACTGGGGATTTCATTGGTGTCACCGGAACCATCTTCAAAACGAAGACGGGTGAAATTACCGTGGAGGTACACAAGTTAACGCTGCTCTCGAAAGCCCTGCGCGAACTCCCTGAAAAATGGCACGGGCTCAAGGACACCGACACCCGCTACCGGAAGCGACATCTCGATTTAATTGCAAACCCCGACGTGCGAAACGTATTTGTCACGCGCTCAAAACTCCTCTCCTCCATTCGCAAAACCTGTGAATCGTTGGGGTTTCTTGAAGTGGAAACCCCAATCCTGCTGCACCAGGCCGGCGGCGCAACCGCCCGTCCGTTTGAAACCCGTCACAATGCTCTGGGAACAAACCTGGTCATGCGCATCGCGACCGAACTTCCGCTGAAAAAGCTGATCATTGGAGGTTATCCGGGCGTCTATGAAATCGGCCGTATTTTCCGCAATGAAGGCATCGACACGACGCATAATCCCGAATTCACCACACTCGAAGCCTATCAGGCTTATACCGATTACAACGGCATGTCGGCATTCTTTGAAAAGGTCATGACGGACGCGACCGATTCCCTGGGAATCGACACCATCACCTACAAAGACCAGCAAATTTCACTCACGCCGCCCTACAAACGCGCCTTTATGCCTGAACTCTGGAAAGAACACTGCGGCGAAGACATCCATGAAGTTCTCGAAGGAAAAGGATTTAACCGGGACGGGTTGCTCGCCCTCGCCAAGAAATTGGAGATCGGCGGCGTGGCCGGCGCCCCTGACGCAAAAATTTTCGACCGCATTTTTGAAGCGAAAATCGAACCGCTGCTGATTCACCCGACCTTTGTCTTCGATCACCCGACAGCCATCACGCCGCTGGCGAAGTGTAAAGAAAACGCCGACGGTTCTATCGATGAATCCATTTGTGAACGCTTTGAGCTCTTCGTGGCGGGCATGGAACTCGCCAACGCCTACACCGAGCTTAACGATCCCATCGATCAGAGGGAACGCTTCGCCGAGCAGGCCAAACAAAAAGACGGCGGGCACGATGAAGCCGAATTACTCGATGAAGAATTTCTCGAGGCAATGGAGCAGGGCATGCCCCCCACCGGCGGCATCGGCTTTGGCATTGATCGTCTCGTGATGCTGTTGACCGGAAACCCCTCTATTCGCGAAGTCATCCTCTTCCCTACGCTGAAGCCGGAATAGGGGCGCGTGCCCTTCACCCTCTTCATCGCGTTTCGCTACCTCATAACAAAACGAAAGGGGCTTTTCACCATGATCACAACCGTGATCGGGGTGACCGGCGTCGCCATCGGGGTTGCGGCGCTGCTCACGACCCTCTCGGTCATGAATGGGTTTCAATCCGATATCCAGAAGAAAATTGTGGGCGCGCAGGCTCATTTGTCCATTTATGCCCGGATGAATCCCGATCGGGAGAAACACCTGAGAGAGTCGATCGAGGAAGAAGAAGAGATCATCGCCACCTCTCCCTTCGTGCTCGGCCAAGGCATCGTAACCTTTGGAGAACGCTCGTCCGGCATCGTTCTAAAGGGGATCGATCCCCGCCAGGAATTTACCGTCAACGATCTTTCCACAAAATTAACAGCGGGAGAGTGGGCCGACCTCAAACCGGCCTCCAAAAACGGTGCCAAACCCGTCCCGGGAATAGTGCTGGGCGAAGAGCTCGCAAAAAGCCTTGGCGCGTGGATCGGTGACGAAGTCATCCTGATTTCCCCGCAAAGCCTCGCAACCCCCATGGGAATGATCCCCGCAATGAAGCGGTTCAACGTTGTGGGCACCCTCCACACCGGTTACTACGAATACGATAGCGCGGCCGGGTACGCGGAAATTGAACCTGTCGCTTCTTTTTTCAACACCCCCGGGGGACTTTCCGGCCTTCAGGCCAAAATTGCCGATTTAGACCATGCAGACGCCGTCGCAAAATCCCTTCAAGGCAGGCTTGGCTGGGATTACACAGTGCGCTCGTTCACCGAGATGAATCGGACGTTGTTTGCGGCACTCAAACTCGAGAAGGCCGTGATGTTTATTATTCTCGGACTCATCATTCTTGTCGCCTCGTTTAATATCGCCTCCAATCTCGTCTTGATGGGAACCGAAAAATTGCGCGATATCGGACTGCTCAAGGCAATGGGTGCGACCCCCGGCCAAATCCGCAACATCTTCTTGTGGATCGGAACCCTCATTGGAAGCTTCGGCGTTTTTCTCGGCATCGGCTTGGGTCTGATCCTATGCTGGGTCATTGAGCGTTACCCGATTGTGGAGCTCCCCCCCGATATCTATTACCTCTCCCGAGTGCCCGTTGAGGTCAAAGCGATGGACGTCCTCGGGGTCGTTGTCTGTGGACTCACACTTGCGATCCTTGCCACCCTTTACCCGGCTTATAAGACCTCGACAGTCGACCCGATCGAGGCCATCCACTATGGCTGATCCGAGCCCGATTTTAACCGTTTCCGGCCTCAAAAAATCCTACGAACAGGCGGATAAACCCCTTGAGGTTCTACGCGGCGTCGATCTGGAAGTTCACCCGGGGGATTATATCGCGATCCTCGGCCCGAGTGGGACCGGCAAATCGACGTTATTGAACATTATGGGCTTGCTCGATCGCCCCTCGGCCGGCACACTCACAATAGCAGGACAAAATGCAGCCTCTCTTTCCGAAAATAGCCGGGCTCAAGTCAGGAACAACAAAATCGGCTTCGTACTCCAATTTGACTCACTTTTGGCGGAATTTTCAGTGCTCGAGAACGTATTAATGCCCGCTCGTATCGGGGGGCGAGCCTTGGAGCCGCTGAAGGAAAAAGCTTTTGATTTATTGAAGATACTCGGAATAGAAAGTCTCGCCGAGCGACTTCCTACGGGCCTTTCCGGAGGTGAAAAACAGCGGGCAACCATTGCTCGTGCCTTGATCAATGACCCGGTCGTTTTGCTCGCAGATGAGCCCACCGGGAACCTCGATAGACCCAATGCCGAGCTGGTATTTGGTAAAATGAAGGAGTTGACGGACACGTTGCCAGTGGCGGTCGTGATGGTCACCCACAACGAACATGCGGCTGATTACGCCTCACGACCCGTACACCTACGGGACGGCCGCATCACCGATTTAAAGGACTAGCGGGGTATTCCTATGAAAATTTGGATTGACGGCGAATACGTAGCGCAAGAAGACGCAAAAATCTCAGTTTACGACCACGGTCTCCTCTACGGAGACGGGGTTTTTGAAGGCATTCGCTCGTACGGCGGCTTCGTTTTCCAACTCGAAGAACACATCGACCGCCTGTATGCTTCCGCAAAAGCCATCCTCCTGACAATCCCGATGGAGCCTAAAGCGATGGCCGACCTGGTTTGCGACGCCGTCCGCACCAACGGCCTGAAAGACTCGTATATCCGCGTCCTCGTGACCCGGGGAAAGGGTGACCTCGGCCTCGACATGCGAAAATGCCCGAAGGCGAGCATTATCGTCATCGCGGATAAAATCCAGCTTTTTCCAGAAGAAGTCTACAACCGGGGCATGAAATTGATTGTGTCCCACCTTCGCCGCGTCCCCCCCGATACACTAAGCCCGGCGATCAAATCCCTGAACTATCTCAACAACATTCTGGCTCGGGCCGAAGCCAGCCGTGCCGATTGTGATGAGGCCATCCTGCTCAATCGCGATGGATACGTCGCGGAGTGCTCAGGCGACAACATCTTTGCTATCCGCCGAGGAAAGGTTTACACGCCCCCAGTGTACGTGGGCATCCTCGAGGGCATCACGCGCAACGCCGTCATGCATTTAGCCGAGACCAAACTCGGACTTAAGGTTGTTGAGCAGGTCTTCACCGTCCCGCAAATGTATCGCGCCGATGAGGTGTTTGTCACGGGAACCGGAGCCGAGATTATCGGTGTTGTTGAGGTCAACGGCCGGATTATCGGCAACGGCAAGCCTGGTCCGCTGACTCAGAAGCTGATCAAGGAATTCCGCGCCTACGCGTGCTCCCCTGAAGCGGGAGCAGCTGTCTACCAGACAGCATCCGTGTAGCGGCCCTGACGGTCACTCCAGTTCGACTTCGAACTCTTCGAGCATATACTCGACATCCAACTTTAGGTTGTACGCCGCATCTTCAATTTTTTTAAGCGAGGCGCGGATTTCGTTGCGAATAACCTTTTCTTTTTCTTTTGTAAGGCGCGCTGTAAGGGGCTTTTTCGCTCGCTCCGAACCGATATCACCCAACGCACGAACAACCACTCCCCGAAAACGCCGATCTTTCGCTGTAAGATAAGGGAGCAGTACTTTCGACGATTTCGCCGACCCTATTTTTCCGATTGAGTCCGCCGCCTGCGACCGCACACGAACATCGGGATCCTGAAGAGCGTCTATTAACGGCGCGACAGCACCATCGTTTCCCCGAAATCCCAGAGCCTTGGCAGCAGCCTCGCGATCAACGGGATCACCATCCCGAAGCTGCGCCGACAGCGCCCGCAGTTCCTGCTCGGCAGTAGTGTCAATTTCGATTTGCCGCCGGGTCGTGCTGGTGCGAATACGTTTTCTTTCCAAAATGTCAATTTCTTTAATTTTTCGCTTTATGAAACTTCGGACCGGAAAACCCGGCGCGACCAACTCCAATCCCTTGTTAAAAAAGGAACGCGACTGATCCCATACCTGCGCATCCATGGCATACATTCCCAACCCAGCAAAACCCTCAGGCGGCAGTGAGGCATCGATCGACTGCGCTTGGCGAATATCCGCGATTCCTCGCGGATTGTTCCTTAACGCCCGGACGAACCCGCGCAGCGCATAGGCGCGGCCATTATTCACATCCGCGAGTACCGCACGGTCAAAATCCTCCTCCGCGCGTCCCATGGTATCCCAGCGATTATCCCGAATCCCACGATCCAAATACGCCATGCCCCGAGCCATATACAAACCGGGGATGTTGTCATTTAATTGGATCGCATTGCCGAAGTCTTTAATCGCGGAGCCATAGGCCCCGCGCATGCGCTTCCTCATCCCACGCCGCAGGAAGTCGTGAGCGGTAAAATTGTCATCTTCTCCTGCAGAAACAGGAATTATCCCAGCTCCAAAAAGCAGGGCCAGACAAAGACATGCGCGACTCATTAGTCCAAGCATAACCCGTCAGTAGAAAGACCGCCAGGGCCGTTATTCGCGGTCTGAGGAGGCCGGCTCAACGGGGTCTAAATTCCCCCTCTCAGCAGGAACACCCGACTGGGGGGTGCGCAGCTTCCAAAAGGTAAGAAAAGCAACCGGCAAAAGAATGATGATCATGACCGTCTGGGCCTGTTCCCGTGGGATATCGGTAAAACGGCCGAGCAGATCCCCCACCACCGCAAAAATCGCGATGATGACAAAAATCCAACGCCCCCGATTGTCTCCGTATCCAATCACCTGCAGTATTATAGAGGATAGAAACCCTAAGGGCAAAGAAAACCCGGTTCCCCATCGGGTGGAGAACCGGGGCGGCAGTCGCGCTCCAGTGCGCGTCTATTGGATTTCAAGACGCTGTTTTTGCGACTCGCTCGTCTTAGGAAGGCATATTTTAAGAACCCCATCCTTATAAGAAGCCTTCGCTTCTTTCGTATTTATAACGGTCGGAAGCGTGAAGGTCCGCGAGAAGGAACCGTATCCCTGCTCGATGCGATGAACCCCTTCATCATTCTCATAATCCGTATCGAGTTTACGCTCCCCGCGGATTGTGACCTCATCGTTGCGAAGATCCACATGCAGGTCCTTTTTCTCAACTCCAGGGACTGAAACGGAGAAGACGAACTCTGCTTCGGTTTCCTTTACATCAACCCGGGGCGTGAAACCAGCCACGCCGCCAAGCAAAGCCGGTGGATTGCGCAGCGCTAGCGGCCAAGCCCCGAACGCGCGGTCCAATGGAATCATGTCTTTGAATGTCATTCTTGTAGCCTCCTTTTTTAAGATTACCTAACATCTTCTAGTAGCTATTATAACATCAAATCTAATCAGTGTCAATAGGAAACCTGATAGATTCTGTTATATATTAAAAGTGCTGAAATATTAAGGGTTAAAAGTCGTGCGGAGTGATAATAAACGGCAGAGTAGGAAGAATAAAAGGTTTTGAGAGGTGCAGAGCAGCAACCTTTTTAAATCCCCAATGATCAGGCTGACCCTTCGCCTGCTTGTAAAGAGCCATCGCGTCTTCGCGCTTTCCCATTGTATCTAGGACATTTCCAGCCCGAATCAAACTCGCAACGGCATAACGGCTCAACTGGCCCTTCATTTTAATAAGAGCGGCTTCACGAAAAGACTTCAATGCCAGGGTTGGTTTTCCAAGGAACCATTGGGCATGACCCAAAATCAACAATCCCTTTGCCTTTTCCAGAGCCAGATACTCCCCAGAATCGACGCGTTTAATAAACTTCACAGCATCCACTTCCACTTCCGCGTAATGATTCGCGTACAACTTCGCACATAACTCAGCCGAATGAAGCATCGAACTATTCGGAAATGCCTCCCGAACCTCCGCCATGATCTCAACCGCCCTTTCAGGATCCTTGGCCCCCCACATGTCGTGGGTGTAAATCTCAACGAGGGCCATCTTCGCCGTCCATTTTGAAAACCGGCCTTTTTCAGCGACCTCATTGATAAGCGCAATGCCGCGCTCGCGGTCGCCGCGCAAAACAAGCTTTGCCAGCACGCCGACAAAATGCGGATAGACGTCCGTATAATAATCGTACATGCCTATGCCAAGCTTGGCGTCCATCAACTCGGGATCGATCTTCAACGCCCGGCGAACCGACTTCATCGAGGTCCGCGCCGTAAAATATCCCTTAATATAGCGATGACGGGTCATCAACAGGCGAGCGTAAAGGCCGTGCAGCGCCCCTCGCGTCATCCAACCCTCAGCGTCCTCGGGATGCAGCTTGACCCAGGCATCCGACACGTCAATGCCCTTCTCGATGGCCTCATGAAAGGGTTTTAGAAGCGCCTGATCACTTTGTTCACTTTCGTAAATAAATCGAAGCCAGGCCACCGACGCGTAGCCAAAATAAGGATGCGGATGCCCGGGGACCATCTTTTCCAGCACCTCGAATTCCTTTCGCGAAGCATCAAACTCCATGCGAATCATTTTCTCCACACCCCGGTGGATATAGGCCTCCTGTTCGGGGTTGAGAAATTTTGGCTTTTCCGCTGAGGCGCCGGTCGCGCCCAGCATCAAGACGAAGGATAACAGCGTCCGCATCATCTTAAGGAAGGGTAGAAGGTTCCCTCACATAATTCAAGTGGCATCCGTGAATGGTCTCGCTACTGTAGTAGAATGGCACTCATGACAACCGACGCACCCGCCCTTCCGGATTGGGACAAACTCTCGTTCTCCCTGACGCAAACCGACACGATCTTCGAGTGTTTTGGAGACCTCGACAGCGATCCCCAATGGGATGAAGGTGCTTTTAAACCATTTGAGAACGTTAGTATCTCCCCCGCCGCAACGATTTTTTCCTACGGGCTCTCCATTTTTGAGGGCCTTAAAGCCGAACGGACCGAAGACGGAAAAATTCTGCTCTTTCGGGTCGACCGAAACGCGTGGAGATTCGGGCACTCCGCAACCCAGCTGCGCATGCTCAACTTCCCCGAGAAACGATTTATCACGGCGGTGACCGAACTCGTGCGGCGCAATGAACGCTTCATCCCTCCCGCGGGAAAAGGAACCCTCTACGTCCGGCCGACGCTTTTTGCAGATGAGCCGCAATTAGGACTTCGGACCGCACGCCGTTACCGCGTTCTTATGTATGCGTCCCCGGTGGGAGCCTACTTCTCCTCCGCGGACGCGGGCGTGCGCCTGCGCGTGCTGGAACAGGGACGGGTCGCTCCCGGCGGCACCGGATCGGCCAAAGCGGCCGGCAATTATGCCGGAAGCCTTAACCGCCGGGAACAGATGCATGTGGAAGGTTTTGACGATGTTCTCTTCCTCGACGCCCGTGACGCTCAGTTCGCGACAGAAACGACGGGCTCCAACGTTTTTGCGAAGCTAAAGAACGGAATCCTCGTCACACCCAAACTCAACGATCAAATTCTTCCAGGGATCACGCGCGAGTCGGTGATTCAACTCGCAAAAGAGCAACTCGGACTCACCGTGGAAGAACGTCCGCTGCGAATTGAAGAGATTCTCGGTGATGTCTCCGAACTTTTTTGCACAGGAACCGCCTGGACAGTTCGTCCGGTCCGTGAACTTCAGTACCGGGACGAAATCACTAAATTTGACGCCCCGGACGTTGCCGTGCAATTGCTTCAAAGCCTTCGCGCCATCCAATCCGGGGAAGCTCCGGACAGGTTCGAATGGATCCGAGAGGTCGCCCTGTGAGTTCCAAACGCATCAACGCGATTCGCAAACAAGTCGACGCGTTTGACAACAGGTTGCTGAAAACGCTCGCCGGACGACGGAAAGCCGTATTGGCCCTGATTAAGGAAAAAGCCTCTTCCGACCGCCCCATTCGCGACCTGGGCCGTGAGGAAAAATTGCTCGCCCGCGTCATCGGTGCCGGCCGGACGATCGGCCTGGATCCTGATTTTGTCCGCCGGGTGTATGAAGAAATTTTGGAAGACTCGGTTCGCGCCCAGCAGCGGCGCGCACCGCAAGGGCGCGGCGTCATTCGCGTCGCCTTTCAGGGAATCGAAGGCGCCTACAGTGAACTCGCCGCGCGGCGCTTCTTCACCGACCGAAGCGGAAAGTTAAGCCTGTTGGGACGACCGACCTTCGACGAAGCTGTTTCCGCTGTTGATGAAGGGCATGCCGAATTCGCGATCCTCCCGATCGAAAATACGACCGCCGGCAGCATCAACGAGGTTTACGACCTCTTATCACGTTCCCGATTGCGCATCATCGGAGAGGAAATTCTCCCGGTTTCGCACTGCCTATTGGCCGTTGAAAAAGTTCCCGTCTCCAAAATCCGCCGCGTTTTATCCCACCCGCAAGCCTTGGCTCAGTGCATGCGTTTTTTAACCGGACTCTCGAATTGCACGACCGAATATTTCGGGGACACCGCGATGGCGGTGCGAAAAGTCGCTGCGGACAAAGACATTGCCCAAGCCGCCATCGCAAGCGAAGAAGCCGGCAAGCGATATGGACTGAAGGTCCTCCAACGCGATCTCGCCGATCAGAAGGACAACTTCACCCGATTTCTAGTCGTCGCCCATGACGCACCGCCGCCGCCGGCGCGGGTTCCCTGCAAAACTTCAATTGTCATGGCGACAGCCCACAAGGAAGGAGCGCTCCTTCGCGCGTTGAACCATCTGCACGAAAGTAAAATCAATTTAACCAAGCTGGAAAGCCGCCCGGAACCGGGCAAACCGTTCCAATACCGATTTTTCATCGATTTCGAAGGACACGCAGACTTGCCCCATATTGCCGCCGCCCTCGCCAAGGTAAAAAAAGAAACGGCCTACCTTAAGATTCTCGGCAGTTACCCGGCTAGAAAACGATCATGAAAAATATTTTTGCTGCGGCACTGCTTCTTGCGTTCACGACAACTTCTTCTTACGCCCGATTCGCGCCGGTGCGATTAGGCTTGCGATCAACCACTCTCGTGACGGCGCCGGCTCTTGTTGTTCCCGGCACGCTTCTCGCGCAAAGCCTCACCCCAACACTTCCCTCTCTTTACGTATCGGCATTGGTGGTGCCGGCAGCGGTCGCCATAAAGAAAACGCCGATTCGAACATCGGTGCAGCGTGCAGCGGCTCCGGCCCCCCAACGTCGGAGTCCGGGCGCAGCCTCCCGCCATTGGACGGGATTTTTTGACGGAATCCAAGGAAAATCCGCGCCGACCGTTGTTGTCAACGCGGCCGACACCCCGTCACGCCCTCAGGTCGCGACGTCGGTAAAAGAAAAAGGCCTCGTGGGGCGCGAAGTCCCCGTTCCCGGCAACACCGCGCTCCAAAAACACGTCTCTTTCTTCGATCGCAACGGTGATGGAATCATTACCGTTTCCGAAACCCGCTTCCGCCTGCGCCAACTGGGATTTTCATGGACAAAATCCGCATTTCTTTCATTCGTCATTCATGCCGGTCTCGCGAAATCGACATCCGCCTCTTGGACAGACGCGCTGCTGCTGCGCCTGAGCGTCGAAAAAATGCACCTCGGAATTCATGCCGCTGATACCGGCATCTACGATGAACACGGCAATTTTGTGCCGGAAGCTTTCAAACGCCTCTTCGCCGATCACGCCAAGACCGATCCTGCCTTTCTGACCGAGTCCGAGTTTCAAAACATGATCACGGCCAACGCCAAACGCCGCCCGGGAGCACTCGGCAAGTTCGCCGCCAAGCAGGAATTCGGCCTGCTCCTCGATATCGCATCCGACGGAAAGCTCGGAGAGGAGCGAACGATCAGCCGGTCCCGCATGGAAGGTTTCTACGATGGGACGCTCCTGTATACACTGGTCGGCGAACGTTGACCCACCCCGCTTGACGGGGCGGGACTCACCTCGTACCCTATTCGCGATGCGGACCCTATACGCCGTAATTGCACTCGCGCTGGTCAGCGCTGCCGATGCCGCTCCCTCCCGGCTTGAGACACTCTCGAAGCAAACGGACGCGCTCGTCATTGAAATCAATGCGCTCGACCGTTCCTTGCAGCTGCATTTGACGAGTTTTTCCCGGCAAGGGGCCGCGACCTCAGGTTCGACAAAAAAAGCACAAGCCTTGCGGCGTCGAACTGCGGCCCTGCTCAAACGGTGGAAGACCCCCTCTGCGGAATGGAAAAAAACATCCAAGGAACGCAGCAAACAATTCAAGGCGCAGCAACGATGGTTGACCGACTTAAACAAAAGCGTCCTTAAAGACCGCATCAAGATTCGAAAAGAGTTTGAAAAGGCGGCGGCGGCATGCGACCTTGGATCAATATCCGCGGGAATCGCCGCTCTTTGTCCGCGGGGATGTCCTTCGAAAAAACTTATTCGCGGATACAGGCTGCCCTGCGCCCTTAAAGAACGCAAAACAGTGCTGCAGCTCCCCTTAAATCGACTTAGGTTGGAGGGCGGAAAACATCGAATAGACATCGAAGGCGGCGCGCTCAGCCTCCGGGCTCACGGTATCTACGCGCTCCGTGAACCGCTCTCGCGTTTTTGGACGGCATTTTATGCGCTCTCCATAAAATCCACCAACGCGAAAGAAATCGAAGCCCTGCGCCGCTACGCAGGTTACATACGAGAGGACTCCCCGGCGGAAACAATCGGCCCCGCCGCGCTTCAGCGGGTGATTTCGGTTTGGAATCTTCGGTCGCACGAGAACCCGGACGAACTGGAAACGGATGCCGAAACAACGGCCAAACGCGCCTATTTTGAGATGTCCGGTGAAGCCGCTTCCGCGATTGCGGCGTCTTCCTCCTCAGGAATCCGGTCCCAACCGTCCGCCCGCGACGCGATTCGCCGCGTGCTGCGCGCGGCCGGAAGCTCGCGCGGTGTTTCCAACAGTGACGCGGAGCGCTTGCTCGCCGCCAATCGAACAACAGAAATCTCCGGTGCCTGGCCGGTTCATTCCCTCAAGGCATCCGTCGCCTCGTTGGTCGGATCCGTGGTCGGCGCAGAGGTCTCGGAGGATGGGAATGTCGTTTTCTCTTCCTTCAAAAAACCGTACCGCGTGGTTGCGGACCCGGCAAAAGGTTCGTTTCGGGTTTGCCGCGATGCCTGCGGTGAAAACGATTTTTTGACCATCGATGGGAAGCCGCCGGTCGCGCCTGTTGTCAAAAAAGATCCACCCAAAATAATTATTAAGAAGAAGAAGAAAAAAAAGAAAAAGCGTTGGTGGTGGGGCGGTTCGAAGGACGATGAGGAGAAAGAGGAAAAAGAACCCACCGTCGTTGTAGATCCCAACGCTCCTCCGCCGCAGCCCACCTGGTTCCTCATTCAGGAATTGCAATAGTCCTGAATGATCCATCTCTTACCGGGAATGGGCGCCACCTCGGCCATGTACGATGGCCCCTGGAAAAGCCTGCCCGATTCAAATCCGCTCGAATGGCCGACGCATCACGGGGAAACAACAATTGCAGACGTCGCCCGGCGCATGATCGATGAACACGCGATCAGCGCCAGGGATTCGATCATCGGCAGTTCCCTGGGAGGCATCGTCGCCCTTGAGATTCATCGTTTTCTTACCTTAAACCAAGTCATACTTGTCGGCAGCGCCGTCTCGCGAGCGGAGATCAACGGACTGCTTTTGGGCTTAGCGCCGCTGGCGCAAATAACCCCCCTGAAATTCATTCAGGTCTTGGCCGGAAAGACGCCGACCTTGATGTCGTCCATGTTTGCCGAGGTGGACAGTGACTTTATCAAGGCGATGTGCGGCGCTGTCGCACAATGGGAAGGCTACACCGGTTCGAAAGAAAGGATCTCGCGCATTCATGGGGATCAGGATTTGATTATTGCCTGTCCGGCCGACGCCCATGTGATCGCCGGCGGGGGGCATCTCATCGCGATCACCCATTCAGAAGACTGCGTGCGTCTCATTGAGGAATTGCAATGAGGAAAATTGCAATCCTGATGATTGCACTCTTCGCCTTGAACGTGTCCGCCGAACCGACGCAATCCCCTCGGCAGAGATGGCTTGACGCGTTTTTCCAAGCGGCGAACGAGTCCGCGCGGGTATGGCCAGGGCTCGAAATTTGGGATCGGCCGTTTCTGCTGACCGACGGGACAACCTGGAATGTCTTGTACGGACATCCAAACCCTCCCGCTAACTTCTCGCCGTTCACTTTAAGAGGACGAGACTTCCACACAAGTTCCCAACCGCCCGACTTCGAGGGTCTTAACTACAGCTACAAGTATGAACTCGGCGGCATCGCGATCTATGCGCGCAGGGTGGAAATAGCCAACGACCTCCGCGACGGGTATCGAACCATGAACCGGGTGTTCCACAACCAATTTCATGAGTACCAAACCGTTGTACTTGCGGGGCGTGATCCCTTAAGCTCTCAACTGGGCCAACCCACCGCCTTCGATATTGCCGACGCCGATGCTGAAAACAGATTGTTAAAAGCGGCGTTAGGGGAGTCGGATTTAGAGGCGCTGCGCGACTTTATCGCTATTCGCAGCAGGACCCCCTCGCGCGCGGATCACGGGGAGTGGGTAGAGGGCATCGCCACGTATTATGATCTACGCGTATTTGAATCGGTTCGTGGAGAAGGAAGCGGAATTGCGGAAATTCTAGGAGAAATCACTAAAAAGACGGATCCCGTTCATCGAAAAGCATCTCGTTATTATAGAACCGGCGCGGCCATTGGCTACCTGTTGGATCGTCTCGGGGCGGATTGGAAAGATCAGATTAAAGCGGGCGTACCCCCGTTTCAAATCCTGTCAGAAGCAATTTCAATGCCGGACACCGAAATCGACCGCCGCGCGGCGCGAGTTCGGTCGACACCAGAATACGAAACCGCTCTCGGCGTCATTAACGCCGAATTGGTTGAAGAAAGACGGGCCGCACGCAGCGCGCAGGAGCGCTATGATTCTGCAGAAGGCCCGCGGGTTCGCTTAATACTCATTCGTAATTCAGTAGCCGAACTACGATTTAATGCAGGCCCCAAATACGACTCCCCGAACCGGGAATACACGCTTCACACCGGCGGCGTTTTAGGACACGGCAAATCATGGGACGTGGAAATTTTCGATCGCATCTTACTGATGCGGTGGAAACACATGGCACGCGACCTGACATTTGCTCTCGGCGGCGGGGCACGGTGGACCATAGACGGAAGAGAATGGGAACCTAGTGCGGGAGTGATCCAGGTCCGGGAAGTCGCAATCGAAAATGACAGCGTTGAGATTAGGGTCAGCGACGCCTTCATTGAGGTCGAAGACAGCGGCATGATTACGATTTACAGCGCCGCGATCGGGAAGCATTAACCCTCGAAATTAATAAGGAACTCCTAGGGGCCCGTTTGCTATCATGGGACTCTTGGAAGCCATCGACAAGTTTCTGTCTACTGCCGTTGACCTCGCCTGGGGCTGGCCTCTGATCGCCCTCCTCGTAGGCGGCGGCGCCTTCCTCACCCTCTATTCCCGGCTGATTCCCTTTCTCGGGTCCCGGCACGCGCTTGATATTGTACGCGGCAAATTCGACGACCCCGACGATCCGGGTCAAATCAGTCACTTTCAGGCACTCACCACCGCTTTGGCATCCACAGTCGGCGTCGGCAATATCGGCGGCGTCGCAGTCGCCATCACCCAAGGCGGTCCCGGAGCGGTTTTCTGGATGTGGGTGGCGGCAATCGTCGGCATGGCGACGAAGTTTTTCACCTGCACCCTCGCCTCGATGTACCGAAGAGAAGACGAACTAGGCGTCGTGCAAGGCGGGCCGATGTACTACATCGAGGTCGGTCTCGGTAAAAAGTGGCGCTTCCTAGCCGTTCTCTTCTCGTCCTTCGGCCTGATCGGGTGTTTACCGATGTTCCAATCAAACCAACTCGCCGATGTTCTCAAGGGCTCCTACAACGTGCCGCCGCTCGCGGTCGGCATTGGCTGTTCCCTGATTGTCGGGGCCGTGATTCTAGGCGGCATCCAACGCATCGGGCGCTTCACCGAAAAACTCGTTCCCTTCATGTGCGCTCTCTACATCATGGGCTGCCTTTACATCCTCGCCACTCGCGCCGGCCAAATTCCGGCCGTGCTTGCTTCGATTTTTCATGACGCTTTTACGGGGACAGCGGCCGTCGGGGGATTTGAAGGCGTCACCGTCAGCGCGGTGATCTCCATCGGCGTCAAACGCGCGGCATTCTCCAATGAAGCCGGGATCGGCACCGCCCCGATGGCTCACGGCGCGGCCAAAACCAAGGAACCCGTTCGCGAAGGGCTCGTCGCCATGGTCGGCCCGTTCATCGATACGATCATCATCTGTTCGATGACCGCCTTCGCGATTCTCTCCACCGACCTCTGGCATGCCAGCGGCGTGCAAGGCACCTCTCTTACCGCGAAGGTATTTGCCTCCGCGATGGGCTCAGGCGGAGAACTGCTCATCGCGGTGGTGGTGTGCATGTTCGCGATCTCCACCATGGTCGGCTATTCCTATTATGGAAAGAAGTGCTTCGCCTATCTCTTCGGCGCTCAGTGGGGCTTCGTGTATGAGTATTTCCTAATAGCCACCCTGACCCTAGGCGCCGTCTGGTCCACCGGCAGCCTCGTCAACCTTCTCGACACCGCCTTCGCCCTCATGGCCTTCCCCAACATGATCGCCGCCCTGATGTTGTCGCCAGTAGTCATGGCCGCCGTCCACGACTACTTCAAACGCCAAAAACTTCTGGCATAGGTGCCGCATTGGTGCCAGGCACCGCGCACACTCCCCCCGTCGAGACATTTTTCGGAAATATGCTAAACGCAACAAACGCACGCGGTGCCTGGCACCTTTTGTATGATATGCGTATGCCAATTTCAGACGAACTTAAGGGACAAATCGAAGAGGCTTTTAGCTACCGCGGGCATGTGACGGTGACGTTTACCGACGGGAAGATGCTGGAAGGCTTTTTGTTTAACCGCATTTATAAGAGTGAGAAGATTCCTGACGGGGATTATATCGAGATGTACCCTAAGGACAGCGAAGAACAGAAGCGTTTTTCGTTTGATAGCCTGAAGTCGATTGAGCTGACCGGAAAAGACGCGGCGGAGTCTTATGGCGACTTCATCAAGCGTACCGGCGGCCGGTCCTAGTCCAAAAAGTCCTTTCGGCATAGGCCTCTTTCCAGCTTTTAAGGTCCCCTGATGGCCCTATAATGGACCGCCCATATCAGGATACAGTTCATCAGTGACAAAGGTCCTCTCGATTTGTCTTTCGGCCGCCTTGTTGTTCGCCCCAGCTCCTGCTGCGGCCAAGGTGCTGCGTTCGGCTCCCAGCAATGCCCCGACGTCATACGTGATTGGAGGAATGCCGGGGACCCTGTCGCATTCAAACAGCCTCCCCAGCCAACTCTTTCCTTTAGGAAGCACACTCACCGGGACGCTACCGACACTCTCGGTCCTTCCTACGCTAACCCCTCAGTCCAAGGTTGGAGTCCAAGCAATCGCGCCGGTTCTGAAGGCTGCTCCCAATCTCATCCGACACCAAGCCGCAGCCAAACGCCCGCCGACCACGCTCGAAACAGTTCAGACCTTCACTAAGGAAGCCGCACCGCAAAAGAAGGGCGCCGCCGCCGCGAGTCTGCATCTCTTTGACGGACTCCAGACGAGGGTCGGTTCCCCAGTTGGCCTAGCGGTCAACGCGGCGGATGCCGCCCAAACTCCTTCACGTCCGATCTTCCACGTACCGGTGCACTCGTTTACTCTCGACAACGGACTTCAGGTCGTCGTTCAGCCCGATCACTCCAATCCGGTGGTGGCCGCAGCCGTCACCTACAAGGTTGGTTCCCGCAATGAAACGAAAGGCCTCTCCGGGTTAGCGCATTTCTTCGAACATTTGATGTTTGAGGGAACGTCGAACATGAAGCCCAACGAACTTTCAAATTTGATTTCCAACTACGGCGGCAATGACAACGCCCATACGATGGAAAACAACACGGCCTATCATGAGATTTTTCCGAAGTCGCTGCTGAGGACCGTGCTTTGGGGGGAAGCCGACCGGATGAGAAATCTTTCTCTGACGCCGCATGTCGTGGCCAATGAAAAGAGCGTCGTCATTCAAGAGATGGGCCAAAGCGTCGAAAATCAAGCCTACGCCAAGGGCCACGTCGAGGGATTTCCGAGCCTCGCTTACGAAAAATGGATTAACCAGCATCGGGTGCTTGGTTCCCGTGAAGACGTTCGCGACGCGAGCCTTGAAGAAATCGAAGCGTTTTACAAGGCTCACTACGCGCCCAACAACGCTGTCTTAACGCTGGTCGGCGACGTGACCCTCGCGGAAGCCAAAGAATTAGCCCAAGAATATTTCGGCGATGTGCCGCGGCGCAACGTCGCCCCCGCCCCCGACGTCTCAGAAGGTCCGATCGAAGGCGTTCGCAGGGCTGTTTTTGAAGACCCGCTGGTAACAACTCCTCTGACCATGGTCGGCTGGCGTCTGCCCCCCATCGGAACGCGGGATTACTGGGCGCTTAGCCTGTTGTCGCGAATTCTCTCCGGGGACGCGGGGAGTGTTCTCTATCAGAAACTCGTGAAGGAAATGAAAATGGTCTTGGCGCTTGGCATGGCCGCGCCGCATTCCAACTTCTCCCATTTCGACGCGTCCGGACCACATCTATTTTCCGCCCTCTTCCAGCCGAAAGGAGACACCACTGTCGACTCAATCATCGAAGTAATCGACCGGGTACTTGCCGAATTCGCGAAAACCGGCCCGACCGAAAAGCAGCTGGCGGGAGCCAAGACCTTCGCAGAAGTTCTCTGGATCGATGCGTTTGAGGATATGCGGGACCGTGCAGTCAATCTCGGATCCTACGCCGCCCTGATCCGCAACCCAGCCAATCTTCGCCACGATTTGCGCCGCATGTTGTCGATTAAGCCCGACGACGTCCGCCGGGCGATCAAGAAGTGGCTGCTCGGCACCGGTCGCGCCATCGCCGAAATTGTCCCAACGGATAAACCGCGCCAGGAACTCGCCTCTCAGGAGACAGAGGGCAATCATCCGGCGCAACCGGAATTTAATCCAACCTCGCGTCCGCCGCAACCGGAAGGCCCGGGTGCATTCAAGTCTCCCGAAACAGTGGAGAAAATACTTCCCAACGGACTGCGCGTTGTCATGATCAGCGACTCACGCATGCCGACAGCGGAATTCAAACTTCGTTTTCCCGCAGGCACAAGCAACAGTGCTGCGAAATCGATTGCTGAAATCGTAGCCTTACCTGAGTTGGTGACCAAAGGCACGCGCATGTTCAACGACTCCTCAATCGCAACAAAGTCCCGCGGGCTCGGCTGGAGCTTGAGAGCGGAAGGATTTGCAGAATCAACAGTCGTGCAAGGCGGCGGACTTTCCCGGAATCTCCCCGAATTCCTCGAACTCTTATCCGAAGTGATTCAAGGCGCTTCCTACCCGGCGGATCAAATCAGCCTCTGGCAGGACGAGCAACTGGAAGAATTGATAGGCCGCAGGAAAGACATCGAGGCCCTGTCGGAAGATGTATGGCTCGACGAAATCTTCGGTGATCACGCCTACGCCCTGCGGGAGCCCAATGAAGAACAAACGATGGGCCTGACGCAGTACCGGTTGCGGCGGCTGCACGATTGGGTCTTTCGTCCCGATGGAGCGGTTCTGACCTTGGTCGGCGACTTCGATCCCGAAGAGATGGCCGGCATCATTGAGAAAAAATTCGCGGGCTGGAAAGGGCGCATGAGGGACGAAACCGTCGCGCCCGTAAACGACACAGGACCCAGCAGCATCGCCTTGGTCGACCTTCCCGGTGCGACCCAAGCCTCAATCGCCCTCGGAAAAACCATGGACATCGGCCCCAAACATAAAGACTGGGCGGCCTTCCACCTCATGAATCAAATCCTCGGCAACGACACGGGACGATTGCAAAACAACCTTCGCCGCGACCACGGCTATACCTATGGGGCCTACTCCCGCTTATTTAATTTCAAGAAAGCGACGGCCTTTCAGGCAACGGCACAAACAGCCAACGCCGTTACCGGTGCGGCGATTACCGAGATGTTTAATGAGATTAACCGCCTGCGCGACGAAGAAGTGCCCGTTGAATTGCTGGAAGCGGCGAAACGTTTCTTAATCGGGCAGCAGCAGATCGCGCTCACCAAGCTGCACGGCATCGTCATAAATCTAGACAGCGTGACCTATCAAGGGCATGACTTTAAAGATCATATCGACGGCTTCATCGAACGAATCGAAAATATCACGCCCGCAGACATAAAAGCGATGGCGAAAAAATATCTCAATCCGGCATCAATGAAGGTGACGGTCGTGGGAGACCGCGAAGCGCTGCAAGAAGATCTTCAATCCTTAGGACGCCCATTCCGGGTCGTCGAGCAGCACTAATAGAGCCGTTCCTGCCCGCCGAGCATGCGGATTTTGTCCGCGATCAAGGCTATTCGTGAAAACGCGAGTCTGAGTTCGTCTTCCTCAAGAAGGCGATTTGAAATAAGACGCACCTCCGCGCCGCTCGCATGCAGCACGATTTCACGTTCGCCCCCGCGCAATTCAAACAGTTCGGAGATGCGCGCAACCATGGCGATGTCGAGAACGCCAAATACATAGTCGGCCGGAATCGCCTTAAAAATCAGATTCGCCGGCTGCCCTTCCAAACCGGTGAGCGCCGATTGATCGGTGAGGGTTGTTCGAAATTTTTTGTCGCAGTCTTCATGGTGAATAAACAGAACACCGGAAATAAAGGGGGCCACTTGAGCCGAGAGAAGAACCTGGTATTCGTCTTCGTTTTCTCCAACGAACTTGAGGGAGAGCTCAATGGGCTTTTGCTCTGCAGCGCCGGGCGCTCCTCCCATTTTGGGAGACTCCCGCCACAGCCCCATCAGTCCTTTGGGAAGAGTCCTCATCTTCTGGAATCCGATCTCATGACCCTCCACCTCGATGGTGGTTAAAGAAGCGACCGCCTTCTCCTGTCGCTGCCGTACATCGCGATGCAGGAAATAAAGCGCGGCGAGAAATGCCGGAATGGTGATGATCGATGGAAGATAGAAGGTATAACCGATGCCGGCGCACAGAATCGCAACCGCCCCGGGCACCGCCCATGAACGCATTTCAGCATCGCCGAATCGGCGAAGCCCAAAACCCACCGCCGCAGCACCTATAACAGTTGATGTCAGCAGAACAACGGGACTTTGAGCATCAAGAGTCATCGCGCCGTCAGTTCGCGGCGAATATCTTCAGCGAGATCGCGCAAGCGTTTCGCCTCTTTTTCGTCCTTAAGCGACGCTGCGTTGATCTCGACATTTTCAAGAGCGCACAACCCCGCCGCACGCACTAAATGGATTGCGCAATTAACATCCGACGTGACCGTTCCAATGGTCTGAGTCTCGACGTCTGCGAGCTTTTCAAGGATCTCGGCGGCCTTATCAGCCGTCTCAAGAGGCACCTCACCCGCATGAACAAGCGCGGCGTGCAGCTTGGCCGGACGTTTGGGATCGTCCTTGGGAAGAGCATACACATCCATAAACGCGTCAAAGGCGGCGGCGTCTTCCGCGGTCAGGCGTTCAAATTCAAGTTGCTCTTTCTTAAAATCGTCCAGCGCCCAAGAAAGCGCTTCACGGCGCCCGTCGTCCATTTTTTTGGATTTGGATTTTGCGCTGATGCCGGCGGCCATGCGCGCCAGGGCGCAGGCAATCACACCCGCCACACCGGCGGCAGAACCACCCCCCGGCGTTGCGTCGGTATTTGAAAATGCTTCCCCAAGTATGGATGCGGCTTTTTTCCAATCACTCATGGCTTTAAAATTAACGTCCTCGTTTGAGTATATTCCTGCATCGCCCAGCGCACGCCTTCCCGACCGGTGCCGGATTCCTTATTGCCGCCGTACGGCATAAGATCCGATCGGTAGGTCGGAACGTCGTTCACCATAAGGCCGCCCACGTCCAACTGCTCCCACGCCCCCAACACCCGCTCAATATCCCGGGTAAATATTCCCGCCTGCAGGCCGTAACGGCTTTTCGAAATTTCCAACAAGCCATGTTCGATCCCTGGAATTTTCTCCAGGGTCGCGACGGGCCCGAACACTTCTTCGCAAATCAATTTGCTGTCAGCCGGGGCCATTTCCACAACCGTCGGTCCGATCACACTCCCGTCGCGAGTCCCCCCGCACAAGACCGACGCGCCAGCGGCCTTCGCTTCATCGATCCACTGCTCAACACGGATGGCCGCCGCTTCATTAATCATCGGACCGAGATCGGTTTTTTCATCGGCGGGCTCCCCGACAACCAGCTCCGCGACGTTTTCAAGGAGTAATTTCTTGAATTCCTCATACACCGGTTCTGCCGCTAAAATCCGCTGCGTCGAAATGCAGATCTGCCCCGAATACACAAACGCACCCGCTGCGCACCGCGCGGCTGCCAACGGGAGATCGGCGTCCTCAGCAATAATCACGCTCGCGTTGCCGCCCAACTCAAGCACGACATGGCGGCGGGGATTTAAGGCTTTTAATTTCCAGCCGACGTCGGCGCTTCCGGTAAACGACAAAACGGCGAAACGATCGTCCATAACGAGAGTTTCGGCTTCTTGGTTCGAACATACATGCACGGCAAAACCCTCTTCGGGCCAACCCGCCTCTTTGATGATGTCCCCTAACCGCTTCGCCGTTTTCGGCGCCTGCGGCGCAGGTTTGAGCACGAAGGGCGCGCCCACCGCCATCGCGGGAGCGATTTTGTGCACAGCCAAATTAAGCGGGAAATTGAAGGGCGTAATGAAGAGACAGGCACCCCTCGGAAACCGGCGCACCAGCGCCATGCGTCCCTCTCCCCCGGCGTCAACATCAAGCGGCATCCACTCACCGCCAAACCGCTCCGCTTCCCCCGCCGCCCACTGAAAGTTAAAAACGGCCCGCTCGACTTCCCCCCGCGCGGCCTTCAGAGGTTTTCCGACCTCCTCTACAATCAAGGAAGCGAAAGCCTCACGCTGCTTTCCAATGGCATCAGAAACGGCACGCAGAATGCGCGCCCGTTCATGCACGGGCATCGCCGCGAGACGCGGACCCGACGCTAAAGTTCGATCCAACGCATCCATTGTTTGATATTCCTAAAATCCTTGGTGAGATGATCGGGGCCGGCGGCGGCCAGGTCCTTCCACGGCGACCAACCGGTGCCCACCGCTATTGTTCGATATCCGGCACGTTTGCCCGCACTCACATCAAGCGGAGTATCCCCGATGATCCAAACATTGCGGCGGAAAATTCGTTTTCCCCCGATTTTTTTACGAGCGCGCGCAACGCCGCAGCGCAGAAGGTTGGGTCTATAATAAGAATCGGAACCATACCCCCCGAAATCGAAATAGCCGGATAGTCCGGATGGAAGAAGTTTGATCCAAGCCCCCTTTTCAAGATTCCCCGTGCCAAGACCGAGCAGCACATCCTCCTGCTTAGACAATCGTTCCAATAAAGGTCGAATCCCCGGAGTTGTTTTGTATGTTTTCCGGCGAAGCGAAATGCGCACCTGTTTGGGCAATTCCTTCAAATATTCCCGATGAACAGCCGCAATCTGACGCGGCGTCGCGCGCCGCTTGGTTACCGCCGTGATTGCTTCGGAAAAATTCCTCAAATCCGTCTTTCCTTGAAAATTGAGAAGCTTGCATACACCGGCGACTCCATGACGACGCTCGACGGCTTTGTCGAGTGCACGTCCTCCCGCCCCCCCTGCTCGGACCAGGGTTCCATCAAGATCAAACAAGAGAACCTTCATGCTCATAAAAGTTTTCCCTTCTTAAAGACCTTCGAGACGATATTTGATCCGAACCAATACGCCAGCTCACGGTAATCGCTGCAGTCGAGAATGATCACATCAGCCTGCTTTCCTTTTTCAAGCGAGCCGTGCGTCTTGCCTAGACCCAAAGCGTGCGCCCCGTTGATCGTTGAGGCAATAATCGCCTCCTCCACGGTCATGCCCATTTGCGTGGTCGCTATCGAAATTACTTCCTGCATATTCCAACAGGGACAGGTTCCCGGGTTAAAATCAGTGGCCAAAGCGACCGGAACGCCGGCGTCTATGATCTTTCGCGCGTCGGGATAGTCTCGATGGCCTAGAAAATGATTCGATCCAGGAACCAAGGCAGCGATCACACCGGCCTCCCGCAACTTCACGAGATCAACTGCATCCGCGTGGTCGAGATGATCCGCCGACGCGGCCTTTAGCTCCGCGGCAAGGGAGGCCCCGCGGGAACGCGTAAGCTGCTCCGCATGAATCCGGACGCCCAAACCGGCGTCCGCGCCGGCTTTTAGAAATTTACGGCATTCAAATTGCGAGAAAAAACCCTTTTCGCAAAAGGCGTCGACAAATTTAGCGAGCCCCTCCTGAACAACAACAGGGAGAACATCCTTAATAAGCATGTCCACATATTCCCCGGGACGACCTTGATACTCGGGCGGAATGGCATGAGCACCCAGAAAGGTTGGGACGAATTCGAGAGGAGAACCCGCAGCGACGTGTTTGATCGCACGTAAAGCCTTGAGCTCGGAATCTTTATCAAGCCCATATCCCGTCTTCGCTTCGATGGTTGTTGTGCCGCATTCAGTGAATCGAGAGCTCTGATCCAGCAGGCGCTGGGTTAATTCTGATTCAGTCGCCCCACGGGTCGACCGTATACTCGATACGATGCCCCCGCCCTGAGCCGCGATCTCCTGATAGGACTTTCCCGAGGTCCGCAGTCCGAAATCCTTCAGCCGCGCTTCGCCGAATACGGGATGGGTGTGGCAATCGACAAATCCGGGCATGACGATGCGCCCGCCCGCATCATGAATTTGCCCTTTTTTCACCTCGGGATCACGCAAAACGGTGTCGGCGAGCCCCACTAATTGAATGAGCCCTTTATCCATGAACACGGCTCCATTGCGGATAAGGCCGACGGAGCGCATCCCCCCTTTCGTGCGGGGTTCATGATCCCCGGCGAGAGTCAAAAGCGTCGCATTCGTGATGAGCTGCTTCATAATCAAGGCGATTCTACTAATTCCGCTCCTCTCGATTTGATATGCTAGCGGAGGGGCCAAAGGACCTATATCAGGACCACCCCCTTGGCCCTACAACGGACCTTCCGGAGCACCTAAACTATTAGTGATGACGCACGAACCGCATAAACTCTCGATCCTTATCATCGATGATGAACCCGGTGATGCGGAGCTGCACGCACGGATAATTGCCGCAGCGGGCTACCACGTCGAAACAGCCGAGACGCTGTACCAAGCGCGGGCTAAAATAGCCGATCACAGCTTTGCCGTTCTTCTAGTGGATTTGCGCCTCCCGGATGGAGATGGACTTCAGCTTCTCGAGCCGGCTCGCGCCAACGACCCCCATACAGTTGCCGTCGTAATCACCGCCTTCACCTCCGTCGAAAGTGCGGTCGCCGCCATTAAGGCCGGCGCCTACGATTTTCTGACCAAACCGACACCTTCGGAAAAACTCGTCTCAACAATTCATCGTGCCGCCGAACGGTATTATCTTGCAAAATCGCTCGCGGAACGCACCGATGAACTTAAATCCACCAACGAACACTTGGATCAACGCGTCAAAGACGCCACGGAAGAGATTTTTGAACTGAACGAGCGACTTCGCCGGTACGTCGGTCAACTCGTGGAAACCAACAATCATCAGACCCACTACCTTGAGGACATGGCACACGAACTTAAAAATCCTTTGGCTGTTGTCATGGGATATGCCAGTTACCTCACGTCCTCTCCCATCGAAACTTTCGAGAAGCGTGAAATCGAAAAATGCCTGGATGCCGTGCAAGAGAATTCAAAACACCTGCACGCGCTCATTGAAGAACTACTCGATTCAACACGCTTGGCCAGCCGCAAAATCACGATTAAACCCATCAGACTCTCAGGGGCCAAAGCCCTTACGGATGCGGTTCACGGGATGCGTTTTAAAGCGGAGGAGCGGGGAATAACCATTACTCTGAATCTGCCCGCCGGCGACAAACTCACGATGGCCGCTGACCCCAACCGACTCAAACAAATTATCAACAACCTTATTACCAACGCGGTTAAATTCACTCCGTCCGGCGGGACCATTGCGGTTTCAGGACGCCTCCGTGGGAAGAAGATCGAAGTTACCGTTTCCGACACCGGCTGCGGCATGAGCGAGAATCAGGTCGAACGTATTTTCGATCGCTTCTATCAAGTTTTCGGCCCCAAAAACGGCTCCAATCGAGGGCTCGGTCTTGGACTCAATATTGTGCAGGGTCTCGTTAAACTGCACGGCGGCCGCATCTGGGCTCAGAGTGAAGAGGGCCGCGGTTCGAAGTTTTACTTCACGATGCCGACATCCTTGTCGGGCATCCCGTCCGGCTCAGTAGAATACGAAGACGTTCCCGCCCCCATCCAAAACTAAGTCCCGCGAGGCCCAAATCTGCATGGGCCTAAAGAATCCTTACATCTACCTCAACGACCTATACGTGCCCGATTGACAATTCGATACCGTGGCTCTCATGCTTAAGACATCTTTTAGTCTAGTGTCCGCGTTCGCATTGCTGCTGTCGCTCGTTTCACCGGCATCGGCACGCGTCGTCATTGGAGCCGCCGCTCGCTCCGCAACGATCGCCCCCGCACCGCTCGGCGCATTCCGCGCCCCCTTGGTCAACCCAGGCATCGGTGCGCCTACCCTCATTGCGCCTTCATTAAGCCTGGATGTCGGTCTACCGACCTTGCTTCCGGTGCTGACACAAGGACTTCCGATGACCGCCGCGCCGAAAGTACACGTGCAGAAAACCGCACCAGCACCCGCAGCCCTGCGGCGGGAATTCAAACCGCTTCCCGGAATACAAACAACTGTGCGCACGGATAATAAGAAGGTCCCGCTGCGCCAAACCCTTGAAGCAACGGCAAAAGATTCCAAGTCCGTCGCGAAAATGAATTTGGGCGCCGCGCGTTTTAACGCGGGACGCTTATTCGACGGAACGGGCAACCACCGCGGACTGGTCAACGCCGCCGATGCGCAAAGCTGGCGCAATCCGGATTGGTCGGAAGACCGGCGCATCAACCGCGCACTTCGCAGCCTTTACGATTCAGAAACCGGATCAGCCCTCTACAATGACGTTCGCAGCAACCAACCCGACCTCCGCATTCGTGTAGACACCGCCCGCGATTCCTACTACGACGCCCGCATGCGCTGGGAAGACGGGAACCCGGTCCTTTACCTAACCGAGTCGCTTGTCGACAATGAATCGAAGGAAGCCCTCGCCGCCTACATCGCACGGGAATTCACAGACCTGTACTTCATCGACTTCCCGGCTTCCGTAGAAATGAATTATCTCGCCCACGGATCGATGCTCCGCGTATTTGCAGAACTCACCGACAGCGGGAGATCGAGGTACAACTATTGGTGGGACCAATCCAAGGACCAGCGCGTCGGCGATTCCTACGCGTTTGAAAGTTATTACGGCTCCTGGAAAACGGCCGCGTACAACAAGGAACGCTTCGGAACAGCCGTCCGCCGCTCGGAATTTTTCCGTTATCTGAAAAACCAAGACATCTCAAATAAGGATCCGAACTCAAGCAAAACAATCCACCAGCACTACCAAAACGGAGACATCAGCTACTCCACTTATCGCAGGTTCGCCAAGCAATTCGGGGAACTCACGGATGCCGAAGCCTCATGGTTCGGCGACACGGGACGCTGGTAAGCGGGACTAGGAGAACATCATGAACTTCAAACATTGGATGCCGGTACTGTTGGCTCTCGCGGTTGGTTCTGCTCCCGCCGCCGCCCTTGAAGACAAACCCGTCCCGAAGGATTGGACGACGCTTCAAGGATCGATCAGCGGCGTGACTCGCTACCGAACCGTCGATGTGCAAGACGACGAGACGTGGCAGAAACTCTGGAAGGAGCACACGGCCCTCCATAGCGAAGCCCCGCCTGCGCCGTTTGTGGACTTCAAGGACGAACGCGTCATTGCGATCTTCTTGGGATCACGAGCCTACGGCCACGGTGTCGATCTTGCAGTGAAGCGAAACAAGACGGCTGATTCGCTGACGGTCTTTGTTAAGGAAGGCAAACCGAGCAAGAACCGCGGATTCGGTATTACGATGATGGAGCAGCCGTACGTGTTCCGTCGTGAAACCAAGGAATTCACAACGGTGATCTTTCCGACGATGCCTGGAGCGCTGTCGGCTCCGACCGCCCAAGTAGAGAAAAAGATTCCCGCTCCAAAAAAAATCGCCCAGACCGCCCACAAAACCATCGCGGCATGGACCGAGAACCTTTCGGGCCTCCGCGATTCCGTCGCTTCTTTAGGAACCGTTTACGACGGCTCGTCCGCTAAAACAGCGGCGGCATCCGTCGTTCTTGTCGGCGGCAAACCATTGCCGGGGCAACGCCAGGAACAGGGCAAACCACTTCCAGGCGATCGGCAAGAAACGGGAAAACCGTTGCCGGGCCAACAACCCCCGAAGCGGGACAAACCTCTCCCGGGCCAAGGCGGTGGCGGAAAACCGCTGCCGGGCCAAGGCGGCGGGAAGCCGCTTCCAGGCGGCGGCACCGTTCGTCATCCGCGACCATCTTATCCGGGTGGTCCGTTGCCGAGCAACGATCCACGACTGGAAGGCGCCGACCGGACCTACTCAACCTACGGGATGCAGTATGTCGGCTACTGGAACGGCAAGACCTACTACAAGACGAGCCAAGGCACGCTTGACCGTTCGGGTAAAAATCCGGGCACTCGCTACACCCTGACGCTCACCAGTCGCCGGGTCAAAAAGCAATACGACTTCTATTACAGCGCTGCGGATAAGGCGTATTACTGGGTACCTGACGAGACTCCGGTATCGGGCCGCAGAACACGCGATCTCAGCATTGTGTTCAGCAACACGGCCAACAAGCCGCTGCACCCGTGGGAATCGGAACGCTTCGTATTCTCGTTGACGGGCTCTCAGCTTTCGCTTGACAGCCAGAAGGGCGCCTACCGCTACACAGGCACCTTCACCAGCGACGCCAACGACGCGACCGTTGTGACCGCCCACCTGACCGCAGGCGCAAAAGTCCTCACGGCAGCGGATCCGAAAGGAGTCAGCCTCGGCATTCAGTCGACGGGCTCGAGACTCAAGTTCGTTGTCACCGACAAGTGGGGCGACGAATACGCCGGCGAAACAATTGAAATCGCCGCTGTTGTGCGATGGGACGACGGCAGCCGGTGGCGACGCGACCCCATCATCATCAAATACACACAACGCTCACCGCTCCAGCTCACTACGGCGAAATCCGTTGAATCGACCTTCACCACCAATAAACGAGGCAAACACTACATCGAATCCTGGTCATTTCGGCGCGCAAACAGCCAAATCAGCTCAAGCCGCTGGATAAACAAGGGGAAGGGAAACAGCGTTACACACTAACGTTATCGGACAAAGGAGAAAAAATACCCGGCTCTCAGCCGGGTATTTTTTTTGGAATTGAAGACCGTTTCTCCACTTTTTCTCACAAAGTGGAACTTTTTTGTCAGTAAAACGCATTTATTTGACGAAACCAACGCGAAAACCAATAAGAACGAGAAATTCTAGTTTAAAAAAGTAGAAACAATGCGATTCTGGAGAAACGGTCTCATTATGGACCTAGTTTGACGGGGGCGGACCAGAACCATTTTAGGGATAGGTCGCTGTTGCGGCCTTCGGTTAGGCCGAGGGTTTTAAGATCTTCATCGTCGGCCTCAGCGAAGGTTCCAAACATATGATCCCACCAGAGGAAAATCGTTGAGTAGTTGTTGTCGCGTGTCCGGACCGCGACTGTGTGATGGGCGGCGTGCAGACGCGGGGTCATATGCACCCACCGGATGATATTTTCAAGCGGACCGAGACGGATGTTCGCGTGATGGAACATCGCATAGAATGTGATTGCGATCTCAAATACAACAAAGGCCAGCATCGACGGACCCCAAATTAAAATCCACGAGGCTTTAAAAACCGTGGAAGCAGCAAACTCGAGGATATGAAATCGCAGTGTTGTGGTGACGTCAACATGTGTGTCGTAATGATGGGTTCTATGGAAACGCCATAACAGGGGAACGTTGTGATTCCATCGATGCATCCAATAATCGAAAAAATCGAACAACACCAGCGTCACGATGACATCCACCCACCCACTGGCGCCGAGTGCCGGACCGATCCCCCACTCCCGCGCGTGCACAGTCGTTGCCAGCCACATTAACGGAGGAACAAATATAAAACGCATGAGAATCTGATTGAGCAAAGCAACCAAGCCGTGAAATCCGAGTCGTTTCACTCGAGAAACCCGCCAGGGCCGAGCCGGAAAAAAAGATTCGACAAGAAGCATCAACGCGAGCATTCCGAAGAATGCCGCCAATCGCCAGAAAATCAAAGCTTGAAGGAGCGAAGCGCGCCTTCGAGGTCGCGATGCTCGAAGGGATAACCCTCGGCTTCCAGGCGGGCGGGAATAACTTTCTGTCCACCAATTAAAATACTATCGCCCATTTCACCGAACATCAGCCGCACCATAAACTCCGGCAGCGGCAGCACCGTGGGACGACGCAGAACCTTGCCTAAGGTTGCGGTAAATTCGGCGTTGGTGACGGGAAGCGGGGCAGTTGCATTCACGGGCCCGCGATACGCCTCATCCTCAATGCAGTGCCGAATCGCCCCGGCGACATCATCGATGTGAATCCAGCTCATCCACTGCGTCCCATCGCCGATCCTCCCCCCGACGCCGAATTTAAAAGGAAGCAGCATCTTGCCCAAGGCTCCGCCTTCAGTGCTAATCACCACACCGATGCGCAAATTCACTACGCGAATTCCGGCTTGAAGGGCTTGGGAACAAGCCCCTTCCCAGTCACGACATACCATCGCCAAAAAATCGTTGCCAAGCGGCGCGGTTTCATCAACCGAGGATTTCCCATGCCCATACACCCCAACAGCGGACGCGCAAACAAGAACCTTGGGCTTACGCGTCAGCCCCGCAAGCGAAGCGCACAACGCTTTCGTTCCATCAACGCGGCTTTTGCGAATTTTTGCTTTTTTGTTTTCCGACCAGCGCCCGGTCGCGATATTTTCACCGGCTAAATGGACCACCGCTTCCATGCCTTCCAAGCGAGAAGGCTCGAACACGCCGCGCTCCGGGCTCCAAAGCACCGAGGAACCGGTCTCGGCCTTTCGTGAATCCCGCACCAGAGCAACCACATGGTAATCCGAGGCTGTTAGATCTTTTGATACGGCACATCCGACCAAACCGCTCGCACCCGACAAGGCGACCCGCCGTCGATCAACCATCGCTCTTTTCTTCGGCAAGGGTTTCCAGCTCAGCCTTATACTTTGCCAGATTATCGTTCATCGACCCGATAAATTTTTCCGCATACTTTTTCTCAAGATCGCCGTCCTTGTAATATTTAAGTCGGCCCTCAAAATCGGGGATAGACATCTCAAGACCCATGATCACACGTTCTAAATATTCTCGCCGTTCCATAAAAAACCTTGTTTTTCCGTATAAATTGACAGCTTCCCGACGCATAGTTATACTTTAAGCATGTCTACAAAAACAACCGTGGAACTGGCTGTCGGTGACGCGGCGCCCGCCTTTGACCACCTCGATGGTGCCGGCAAAAAACACACGCTCAGCGACTACAAAGGAAAAACAGTCGTTCTCTATTTTTATCCCAAAGACATCACGCCTGGCTGCACCATCGAGGCCTGTGACTTTCGCGACCTCCAGCCTAAATTTCAAAAAAAGGGTGCCGTTGTATTGGGCGTCAGCCCCGACCCGGCTAAGCTGCATCAGAAGTTCACTGACAAATTCGAACTCAACTTCCCCCTTCTCGTCGACGAAGAAAAGACGCTCTGCAACGCGTATGGCGTCTGGCAGCTCAAAAAATTTATGGGACGTGAATTCATGGGCGTCGTTCGCTCGACCTTTGTGATTGATCCCAACGGAAAGCTCTCCTATGTGGAATACGGCGTTTCAGCCAAGGGCCACGCCGAGGCGATGCTTGGAGAACTCTAATGGCCGCCCCTCTTAATCCCAAACGCCGCGAAGCTCTCGTCAAAGGCGCCTCCAGGGCCAAAATTAAGGCACGCATCGATCTCACCGCCTGCACGGGATGTGAAGTCTGCATCTCAGCCTGCCCAGTGCCCACCTGCATTGAACCCTTTGGCGATAGCATCCAAACCCGGGGCGTTTACGTTAATTATGACTTATGCATCGGCTGCAAGCTTTGTGTGAAGGATTGCCCTTGGGATACGATTGCCATGGTGCCTACCCCCACGGTGGCCGGCGAGGTGACTTCGCTGGAGAGCAAGCAGGACGAAACGGCGCTGATCTACGACAACCTCGCGGACCTCGACGAAAGGGTAAGGAAAGCCTTGGAAAATCGTACTTCCACACCTCCTGCCGCGTAGTCTTTCACCCTGTCGAAGGAACTACGTGCCCTGAGCCGGTATCTCAAATAAGATAAACACCATTCCTTCTTGTGAAGAATCGCCATGAAAGACGGAAACTCAAAAGCCCAGACCATCGATAGAGCCAAACGAACGAGGTTCTCTGGATCCCTGATTCTCGCTGGGTTACTCGCTGCACTAATCCCTTTGTACGCGCAGGCCGAGATTCATATCCGCGACAGCCTCCAGTGGCAGGCAGCGGATTCTGATTTGATTGTCCAAGGGAAGGTGCTGAATGTTCGGAAATCCGAACCCTTCAAGGAGGAGGGAGGCGGGATTTCCGTATGGGAAGATGTGTTCATCCAGCCTTCGGCCGTGCTGAAGGGCCGTGTCCCCAAGCGCCGCTTGCACATCCGCTGGAAATCTCCCAACGCCCCGGACTTTTCAGCCGAACGATGGAAGGCGAGCGAACACGAGCATATATTCTTCTTGCGGAAGGCGCAATTCCCAGGTCGTCTCAAGAAGGAATGGACCCTCCGTACCGGCGTGTCCGATGCAGTGGACCTCGACGCAGCTAAGGCGCCTTTTTGGCCCGTCGTCTCACAGGACTTCACGGTCCCCGACACTAGACGCAAAATTCTCAACGCCCTCAAGCGATGGCTCCGTCATGCCAGACGACGCCGATACGAAGTCAAACAGGTCGAGGCACCCGATGATTCAGCCGCTTCTCAGGCCCTATTTAGCGGGAGCGCGGTCTATTTGCGGATTCCGGTCGAACGGCATAAATAGAGTCCAAGCGGCCCCGCCTGCGGGACAAAGGGCGCTTCAGCGGCCTCCCCGGCAGCCTGATTTCCCACCTCATCTGATCTGCCCGGTCTTTCATCCCTCATTTTCCGGAGGTCATCCAATGTTGAGCTATGGTGCTCATTATTGACCCATATCGGCTTGACCTGTATCCAAAACCGTATCCAATCGCCAAAAGTGGATACGGCTTTGGACAAAGTGGTCACGGTTCTGGGAGATTCTGCTTACGCTTCCTCTTCATGCCACTCCTTCCAAATATACGGAGGGGCCGCACCACAAGGCATACCGAGCCGGCTAAGTGCGGACAGCTCAAGCAATTGAACACCTCAAGTACTTTCTATGCCTAGCGGATTACCTTGGTGAGATAAGGGCAATCGGGCCGTCCAACATTCCCATACTGGGCTAAAGTACTCCCAGAGGCACCAAGTCTTCCCGTCAGCGGCGGGGACCGGAACCTCCTGGGAACACTTATAAGACGGTCTTTTACTGTTCCGGAATCTTTCTGGTAATACATGCAGAAATCGTTCAACAAGGTGGGAGTAAGATTGGACCGCACCTACATCCGGTACCAGCCTCAAAAATGAACGCGATTCAAGTAGCGGTGGTGGTTGCCGTATGGCTCATGAGCAGGTCGGGTTCGGTCTGGGCGCAAGAAAGCCCAGATAAAGAGTCCCAGAAAGTTAAGAACCTGACCGAGGAGGTCAATCAAGAACAGCTCCAGACACCCATGAATGCAGGCCGCGCTAGCCTGGAAACTCGACTCAATAGTCTGGAGACCAGGTTGGACCAAATGCAAACAGACACGGCATCTGATCTTCGTGTAGTCTGGAAAAATGGTTTCAAGATAATAAGCAGGGACAAGATGTTCGAGTTGATAGTTGGAGGGCGGGCTCATTTTGATGGAAGATTTCGCCTCGGCCGTAATGATCCCTCTACCAGCACCTTTGACGTACGAAGCGTTCGCATCTTCACGAGAGGGCATCTGTTCGAGCATTACTATTGGAAAGTCGGGGTCGAGTTTTCTCGCGGTCGCGGAAGGCTACGTTCCGGGTGGCTGGATTTCCGTTACTTCGACGATATCCAATTACAAGTAGGGCAGTTCAAGGAACCGTTTGGCCTCGAGGCCCTTACCTCCGGTAAATACGTCAAGTTTTCGGAACGATCCATGGCAACAAAGTTCATCGCGCCCGCCTTCGGTACTGGTGCAATGCTTCACGGAAGCCTACTCAATACGCGTCTTGGTTATAGCATTGGGATTTTAAACGGCAACGGAAGAAATCGCACCGATGAAAACGACGACAAAGATTTGGCTGTTCGCTTAAATACCAAGCCGCTCGCTGCTTCCAATGATAATTTACTCAAAGGCATCCAGTTCGGAGGCAGCCTTACCGTTGGAAATAAGAAGACCACAAGCATTGACGGCTCAGGACCAACGACACAGATGGGAACTCGCTTTTTTACCTTTAACTCTGGTGTTGGCCGCGATGGGGAACGGATTAGGCAGGGCTTGGAGGCTGCTTGGCATGTTGGTCCATTCGGGATATCTGGCGAATATCTAAAACTCAAAGAAAGACTTTCTAATGGCGGCATTGGTTCCGCCTCCGGCTCAATCCGGGGTTGGTACGGGACAGCGTTGACGGCAGCATGAGTGAGCGTTCGCTTATGTTTCGTGCCCAGATGGAGTTTTAGTATCAACAGCGAAAAATCGCTTTACAAAAGGCTCTTCGCGGAAACAGGAGAATGAAATGAGCGTACGCCACAAATTAATTCTGGCTTTTATGGGAGTTTCTAGCATATCAGCGGTAATTGGTTATTTTGGCATGAATGCCGCCAATAGCGTTGAAGCCGTCTATCGTAACGTCAGTAAGGACTTTACGCCCTTTGCGCAGGCTGCTACAGAAATAACCACTTATTCGAAGTTAATGGAAAACCGACTCTACACTTACCTCATGTTTGGCAACAAGGAATCTAAGGAGAGATTTTACAGAAGGTCCACGTCATTGGGAAAACGAATTCCCGAGCTTCTCGATTTGACAGAATCATCAAATGACAAAGAGATAGTTTTCCAAATGCGCACTGAGGCCGAATCTGCGCGGAAGTTAGGAGAGGAAATTATTGCAATCTATGAGCGTGCATCAAAGCCATTCAAATTTCGAGAACATTCCGAACTGATCACTGAATTTCGTCGCGCAACGGCGGCTGTCAGGAAAGGAGGCGTAAAACTGTCAGCGCTCAAGGCAAATTTGTTCGTAGATCAAAAGGTGATTGATTCTACATTATCCATTATCGGATACTCGAAGCTCATCGAAGGACGCTTGTATTTTCACATTATGTTGGGCACGGAGGAATCAAAGCAAAAATTCTATTCAAGGTTCGCGTCCTTACGCGAGCTCATTTCCTCGCTGAAAAAAACTCATGGCGCCATCGAGATAGCGCAAGACAAATCCCTTCTGGAAGAAATGGATTCGCAGACTGAAGTTGGCATTGGCATCGCCAATAAGATCCTAGCGATATACGAAACGAATCCGACGACGTTTGATCCAAAAGCCCACCAAGAGCTTCTGACCAAGTTTCGCAATTCCACGGCTAGAGTACGAAAAGCTGCCGACAAAATGCAAAAAGCGAGGATCCAAAAAATTACTCGAGCGAGTGAAGCTTTGCTGGACAAGACAATGGCTATGCGAAGAAAAATCGTCTCAATTACGATTACCCTGTTTGTACTCGCCCTCGTTATCGGATACATGGTGGCAAGGAGCATCGCAACTCCAATTAAAAACCTCGCAGACGCCAGCACCCGAATAGGAAATGGCATGTTTGATACAAGAATCGAGGTCAAGTCCAACGATGAGCTCGGTCTTCTCGCGACGTCATTCAACAAAATGGCTGCGGCCCTGAAGAAATCAAGAAACGAAATAGTCTCCGCCCGGGATTATATCGACAATATCATCAAAAGCATGAGCGATGCGGTTATAGTTCTGAATACTGACGCAACGATCAAAACGATCAACCAAGCGACGCTTACTCTTTTGGGGTATCGATCCAATGAACTTATTGGACGACGATTCGACGAGCTCCTTATTGAAGGAGACAAACATAGGTTCATGGACTCCGTCTTAGAGAAACTGGGCCAAAAAGGATCCATTGCCAATGCTGACAAGATCTTCATTTCAAAAGACCGACGCAGAATTCCCGTGCTTCTTTCGGGGTCAGCCATGTGTGATGGCGAGGGCCAGCTCCAAGCAATTGTATGTGTAGCCAAAGACATCACTGAACGTAAGCGAATAGAAAAAGAACTTCTGCACTCCAATGGAGAGCTAAGGCAATTTGCTTACTTGGCTTCCCACGATCTTCAGGAACCATTGCGCATTGTGGCAAGCTATACAGCACTCCTATCAAGGCGATACAAAGGCAGGCTCGACTCCAATGCGGACGAAATCATTTCTATTGCCGTCGATGCCGCCAAGCACATGCAGCAATTGATCAACGACCTGCTGAGCTTTTCTCAGTTGAGCCGGCAGGAGCGGGTGCTCGCCCCCTTTGACTCCGAGATCCTATTGAGTCAAGCCCTTGCAAACCTGCGGGAGGCCACTGCTGAGGCAGATGCAGTGGTAACGCATGATCCCCTCCCCAAGGTAATGGCAGATCGTGCGCAATTGGCGCAGGTGGTCCAAAATCTTATCGGGAACGCCATAAAGTACCGGGGCAACGAGCGGCCGAAGATTCACGTTAGCGCTAGGCGAAAAAATGGCGAATGGTTGTTTTCTGTTCGCGACAACGGTATTGGCATTGAACCGCAATATGCTGAGCGTATCTTTATTCTGTTTCAACGCTTGCATAACAAATCTGAGTATACCGGTACCGGTATCGGTTTGACGATTTGTAAGAAAGCAATTGACCACCACGGCGGCCGCATCTGGGTTGAATCAGAGCTAAAAAAGGGCTCCACATTCTACTTCACAATTCCAGAGACACCACATCCCTCACAAAGGGCTGGCATCTCAACACCTAAATCGAACATGGACTTTGGCACCCCACCTTCGACACTTTTGACCGATAACGGTCGCGACGCACCCCCCCCAGCGGCCTGATTTCCCGCTAATTTCGTAGAAATAAGCCGGGCATTTCGGCAATCCCCGGTGTATAGTAAGAGAAGTTTAGTGTGATGTTAAAATTAACACTCTTGCTAAGTGTCGCCGCTCTCGCCGCGCCGGATTCGGTTCGTCCGTTGCTCGTGGGCGAAACCATCCCTTCAGCCGAAATCACCACTCTCGACGGCAAAAAAACCGATATGGCAGAAGAACTGAAGGGCTCTCACACCATCCTTGTTTTCTACCGCGGCGGCTGGTGCCCCTATTGCAATCGCCAATTAGCAGCACTCGGCGGCCTAAAAGGAAGATTGAAAAAGCTCGGCTGGGAAATGGCGGCGATTAGCCCGGATCGCCCGGAATTATTGCTTGAGACCAAGGGGAAACATTCCATCGACTACGCCCTCTATTCGGACAGTCCTTGCAATGCCGCTCGTGCGATGGGTCTCGCGTTCACGGTGGAAGAGAATAAGTACCGGAAAATGAAAAATTATGGGGTGGATCTTGCCTTGGCCTCAGGACTCACCCACCGCCAACTGCCGATCCCAGCCGTTTATCTTGTTTCACCCAACGGGGAGGTGTTGTTTCAATACGCGAACCCCAATTACAAAATCCGCCTCAATCCGAAGGTTCTATTGTCAGCGGCCCAAGCGTACGGGCCGTAAACAACTACCGCATCAGCATCAAAACATGCGGCGGCGAATGATGCGGGTCCGCATAAGAAACCGTCCACCCCTGAACGGGGTGAATCAAGCGCACGCTGTGATCCGTGCCAGAATCGAAGTGCCTGGAAAGAAACGCCGTTCCCGCCATCTCCCAATCGACAACAAACATTTTCCCGCGTGCATTAAGCCACACCGATAAATCATCCGGAGCCGGTCCCTTTGGAATGGACGTACTTTGCGGCGGTTTTTTAAATTGATAGAAAGAAAGATCTCCGCTATGGCCGTAAATTACGCCGGAGGCACCGTCAACCCGGTCGAACACATCCCGGTAGCAGGCAAGCGGCCGGTCGGTTTCAAAGGGGCGCGCCCATCCCCACGTGGCGGCCTTAACCCCGAAAGAAGCGAGCAGTGTTCCCGAAAGAAGTGCGAACGCAGTCTTTCCCCAAAAGGGAGCCCGCGCCCCTAAACGGGGCTGCAGCACGTCCCACCCCCGGACGGCGCCTCCCGCCAATACGACAAAGACAATGGGATTGAGAATGCCGATGAAGCGCTCGCTTGAAGAAATCTGGTGATACCAGGCGAAAAGAACAAAAAAACCGCTATACAGAAAAATGGAAAACCATTTTCCGCCGTCTGTCCAGGACAAACGTCGGCGCCCGATCCATAATAGGCCAAGCGCGGCGACTGCCAAGGGCCATCGCAAGGCGTGCAGGACGGGAAAAGTTTTATCGGGTGATAAACACGCGAACGCGACCGGAATAAATCCGAACATTCCAAAAAACAGACGACCCGCGATACCGGCCACTCCGTGAGTGCGCAGATACCCCATTGCCGACAAATTTTCCCGTGCCGCCGTATCGACTTGTGACCAAGCATCAAGCCAGATCACATGCCGCGACGAGAAATTATAAGTGGGGTCCCCGTACAGCTGATAATTGCCCCACCACAGCAGACTCGCGAACGGAATGAAACCCAGAAAAAACAACGGCGCTCGCTTTAAGAGCACCGCACGTCGACTTCGGTCCATCAAAACAGTCAAGGCCACCGCCCCGAACCAGGCATATACAAACAACTGGCCGGTTCCTTTCGCCAAGGATGCAATGCCCGCGATTGCACCCGCCCCAAACCACCATCGCCCATCCTCTTCAAACCCCTTTTGAACCGCAAACCAGCACAACAACGCCAATGGAGGCATCAAGACCTCGGCACGCAAGGACATGCTCAATGCGACATGGATCCAATTCACTGAAATCATGAGGGCGGCAGCCAATCCTGCCCGTCGGTCGAATCGCTGGGCAGCAATCCGGTAAACCAGCACGACCAGGAGCGCCCCGAGCGTGAAGCTAAATAATTTTGAGAGCGTAAACGCGCTCGGCGCCGTGGACGCCCACAACGAAAGGATAAACGGATACAGGGGGAGATCGTTTCCCATCGGAACGCTGATACCTTCACGTATCGCCTGTGCGTACTGGAGCCAGGGATCCTGCGCGAAGCCCGGACGGCGATTCCAGCCGACCCAGGTCCACACGGTCAACAGATAATTGGCCCCGGCAATCGCCGCAAAAACGACTGCGAGGCGAGTCCAAGAAATCTGAAAATTCCTTAAGAATCCTGCCATTTCCTGTATTAAACCTAATTCTTGACGGAACAACGGAACAAAGTGGGTGTCTCATTCGTAGTGATGGTAGAGGATGGAAATATGAAACTAGGACTTCGCGCTAGAATAATTATCTCACCGGACTCGGTTTCCCAAAGTCAATGGGTTCATGATATGGCCAACGCTTTTTGCCGGGCCCGCCTTCGTCTTGAACTGGATTTGAAGTCGCCTCGAACTTCCTGGGCCTGCTAGTCCTAGTCCCCATTCGGGCTATTTGGTAGAATATCCAAAATGCACGACGGCGACGGGAAACCGTTGTTCGAGGTCCGATGGAATCACGCAGAAAACTCTCACTCTTAAATTCAGTTTTTATGACAACGACGCCGTTTTTGGCTGTCGGCCTGTCGATTTATTACCTCATCACCCAAGGCCTGCATTGGGGAGACGTCGCGCTGTTTGGGGCTATGTATATTCTCACCGGCATGGCCATTACCGCCGGGTATCATCGTTATTACTCTCACCGCGCGTATGACTGTCATTGGGCGGTGCAGTTGTTCTATTTACTGTTTGGAGCCGCAGCGATCGAAAATTCGGCTCTGAAATGGTGCCGCGACCATCGCCTCCACCACCAAAAAGTCGACACGGATGAAGATCCCTACAACATCAAAAAGGGTTTCTTCTATGCCCACATGGGATGGATTTTTTACGAAACTCCGAAGGATCGGACTTTTGCGTGCGTCCCCGACCTCCAGCGGGACCCTCTCGTACAGTGGCAAAACAATCATTTTTTTAAAATCCTCATTGTCGTTGGTTTTGTTATGCCGACGCTCATCGGGGCCGCCTACGGGCGACCGCTTGGCGGCTTCTTATTCGGCGGCTTGGTGCGGGCGGTATTTGTCCAGCACACAACCTTTCTCATCAATTCAGCGGCCCATTATTTTGGAACCCGCCCTTATTCCGTCAACAATACCGCACGCGACACCTGGTGGCTGGCCTTCTTCACGTACGGGGAGGGTTACCACAACTTCCACCACCGATTCGGCGCCGACTACCGAAACGGATATAAGTGGTACCAATTCGATCCGACGAAATGGTGGATCAAGACGCTCAACGTTGTTGGGCTGTCCTGGCGGCTGACGCGATTTCGGGCGGAACACATCCTCAAAGCCCGCATCGAAGCGGACATTCGCCGCGTCCAACTCAAAATCGCGGACGCTCCGGATGCCTTGTCCGCTCGAATTCAAAAACGCATGGCGGACGCTCAGCTCCAACTCGAAACCGCCTATAATCGCCTCGCCGAAGCAAAAATTCGCTACCGCAAATTAAAACGCTCGGTGGTAGCAAGCTCAGAAATTGCAACTACACGGTTGGCTAACTCGCTGGAGCAGTGGAAACTTCGAAATCGACAGTATAAATTTCAGTTTCGGGCCGCCCAAGCCCGATGGGCTCTTTTGATCGCCGCCTTCAGCCGTTTTCAGCTGCAAACACCCATAACCTGATACCGTAATAGAACCCGCACCCAACATCAGGAAAACCCTTCATTAAGAAGGGTTTTTTATTTTATTCCGTGACTAATTTAGTCTTGAATCCGCAACATCCTGGGGCTATATACGCAGTAGGGAGTTCTTCGCGCACATGCGGGAAACATTCCCGGGCCTCGTTTTTTCGCCGCCATGCTTCGCATCACGGCCGTATTTTTCTGCGTAATCGCATCCGTCCCGATTTTTTCGGGAACGTCGACAGCGGCTACCCCAACCAGCGTTCAATTTACGACAGCAACCACCGACTCTATCGAAATAACGTGGACGCTGGAGTCCTCTGGCCAGATTCCCTTGTACGCTTTATCAACGGTGGAGAACTTTTCCACCACCATCGCCTCCGCTACGGGGGCGGTTGGACAAGAAAACATTCTGATTCAGTCCCTCCTCAAGAACACAACCTATTATTTCAAGGTAAAGGTTTCTACGGAAAATGACTCGACCTATACCTCGACAATTGCACTGGCAACACTCGCGGCTCCGCCCGGTGCGGCTCCGAGCGTTGTTTTATCCTCAGGCGATATTATAGTCAGCTGGACCCACGACGGAAACGCAACCGACACAGAATATTCCGGAGAACTATATGAGGACCCCGCGTTTTTAACCCAACTCGCGGTGCTGCCGTTTCAAACCGGGTCATCATTCACTGCGACCGACCTTGATCCAAATACGACCTTCTACTTTCGAGTCCGAGCCCAAAACCGACAAGGAATCGTAACGGGTTACCGAATTCTCCCTGCGGCTCTCACCCATTCCTCCCCCGCGGCGGCCTCCCAGCCAACGAACGTTTTCGGCGCGCGCATGACGGCGAATTGGATCACCGATCTGTCTGCCAACACCCAATACAAAGCGGAACTCTCCACGGTCGCGAATTTTACCGGTTCCAACGATCAAACGACCGCCTTCATCGCCGGAGCGAATTCAAACGAATTTGTAGGACTGCTCCTCGGCACGCAATATTTCACACGGGTCAAATCCCGCGGCTTCAACCTTGTTGAATCGGTATACACGACGCTCCCAACCACAACGACGCAGGTATTCCTCGAAACGCCGCCTCCATCCAATGTCCTCTCCTCAAGCGCCACAACAACGACGCTCGGTTATTCCTGGACGATGCAGAATTCCAACGAAGCTCCGCTGATCGCGCTGGCCGATAATTTTGATTTTACTTCGCTGGTTTCCTCGCTCACCGCAGGCGTCAATCAATCGAGCCACCAATTCACGGGCCTCGCGATTAACAACACGTATTGGTTCAAAATCAAGGTATCTACGGCAAACGATTTTTTCTACACGGTCAAAATAGAAACCGCAACGCATGCGGCAGATCCGATCGCGTCGCTCACCACAGTGCTCTCTTCGGCAGACATCAATGTCTCATGGACCGCCAACGGCAATCCCCCGGACACCCTCTACGATGTATCTATTTTCGATGACGATACGTATCAGAACTCTCTCGGAAAAAGCGGATTTACAACCGTCCTAAATTCCACCATTCCCACCCTCACCCCGGCAACAACCTTCTATTTCCACGTGCAAGCGTTCAACCGCTTACTCACGCCAACAACGGCGGTCATCCTAACCGAAGCCATGACGTTCGCCGAACCGCCGACGGCTTCCCAACCGCAGGATGTGCTCGATACGAAGTTTCGAACACACTGGAATCCCGGCCTCAACCCTCCGGGGGTCTTGTTCCGCGCCCAGCTTTCCACGGCAACAAATTTCACAGGGAGTCTCGATTTGACCTCCGGATTTGTACCCGATATTTCCAGTTTCACATTCTCGGGCTTAGCGCTGGGCAAGACCTACTATACCCGGGTGCAGGCGAGAAACGCCGCGGGACAAACGACTGGTTTCGTTAATTTGCCTTCCACCGAAACCCTGAACCAGCCCGCCGCGCTCCCGCCGACCAACATTGTCGCCGGAACCGCAACATTAACCGCAATCGACCTTGATTGGAAGCTGGGCAGCCCGGGTCAAACTCCGCTGTTTGCCATCTCGGAGTCTTCCGATTTTGTCACGACCGTCTCCTCCATTACCGGCGGCATCGGACAGGAGATAGTCTCACTGGGCGGACTGAACGCGAACACGACGTATTATTTCAAGATCAAGGTATCGACCGTCAACGATATTTTTTACAGCGCGACGCTTACAACGGCAACCTTGGCGGCGGCCCCGCTCTCAGCGGCGCCCGTCGTTATTTCCACATCGGAAATCCAAGCGAACTGGACGCATGGCGTCAATCCTACCGACACGCAATATTCAGGCGAATACGCGCGCATCGCCGATTTCACTTCCCTCGATGGATCCAGTGATTTTTCCGAGGGGACCTCTCTCAATGTCCCGGGACTGAAATCCAACACGACCTACTACTTTCGCATCCGCGCCCGAAATCGATTCGAAATTCAAACCACAACAACAATTCTCCCCACGGCCGTGACGCTGGCGGAGGACGCAACGGCGGCGCTGTTGATCGACATCTTTAATACGAATTTCAAGCTGGAATGGTCCACAGGCACCAACCCGATCGGCACTGAATTTTTTGCCGAAACATCAACCGCAACCGATTTCAGCGGCTCCGCCGATATCAATTCCTCTTGGCTGCCCAATATTTCGAGCTTTACGTTTGTCGGCCTGACTCCGGACACAACCTACTATGCGCACGTTAAATCGCGCAACGTTGCGGCCGTTGAAACCGCGTTTACGACAACACTCTCCACACTCACAACAACAATCGAAAACATTCCCGCTCCTACCAATATCCTCGCCGGCGATGTTTCCACAGCGACCCTGCGGATCAATTGGACTCTCGGCTCTCCCGGCCAAGCACCGCTTTACGCCTTCTCCACGAATTCGAATTTTACAACGACATTCTCTTCAGAAACCGGGACCGTGGGGCAAAACACCAAGACGGTTCTTGGTTTAACCCCCAATGCGACCTACTACTTCAAAATTAAAGTTTCCACCGCCAATGACTTCCTCTTTTCCCCGACCTTTTCAACAGCAACACACGCGCAGGTCCCGGTCAGTTCTCCCACGCTCGTCACGTCATCGGGAAGCCTGCTGGGCCAATGGGGCGTCGATCAAAACCCGCCCGGAACCGAATACAGCGGAGAAATTTCAGACACATCCAACTTTGCGTCAATTCTGGCGGAAAGCCCCTTCGGTACCGACACCTTCGTCAGCATCACCAATCTCAATGCCAACACAACCTTTTATCTTCGCGTACGCTCTCGGAACTGGAACGGGGTTGAGTCATCCACGATCGCTCTGCCGACGGCAGTCACCCTTGCCGCCCGTCCCACCTCGGGGCTGCCGACCGATGTACTCGACACGCGCCTGAGCGCCCATTGGAACGTCGGCAGCAATCCCGTGGGAACCGAATTCTCGGTTGAGATCGCATCCGACCCGACCTTCACAGACGATTTCCAAGCCTCCGCGTTTCAGGCCGATATGACAAGTTTCACCTTCCTAAACCTGTCGCTTGACACGACGTATTACACCCGTGTCCGCGGACGCAACCACGCAGGAGTGCCCAGTTCCTATTTTTCGTTGGTCTCCACAAAAACACTCCCGTTCGAGGCCGTGCTGCCGCCCATCAACATCCAAATCGCGACGATCACAACAACCGATCTCGGCTATTCCTGGACCTTGCTTTCCGCCGCCCAATCGCCCTTCTATGTCTTTGGAGAAGACCCGTTGTATGCAGTCACCGTGACTTCGGAGTCTGGGGGTGTTAACCAAAGCAGCCATGTGGTATCAGGGCTCTCCATCAACACGTCCTACTTCTTCCAAGTCAAGGTCGCAACCGCACCCGATTTTTTCTACTCGATCACCTTCGAAACAGCAACCCATGCCAATCCCCCAACATCCCAGCCCAGCGTCGTGCTCTCGAGTGCAAACATCCAGGTCGACTGGAACGTCAATGGGAACCCGCCCGGGACTCAATTTCTCGCAGAGCTCTCATTTAACGCGGGGTTTGGCGGCATCGCGAGTGCCAGCCCATGGACCGGCGCGTCACAGTTTATCGCTCCCGGCCTGACGCCCAACACCACGTATTACATACGCGTTCGCGGGAGAAACAGTTCAAACGTTCATACCGCGACCGTTCCCTTAAACGCGCAGTGTACGTTCGCAGACGTCATAGCACCGTCACTTGCACCCGCACCCGGGCCGACCCAAATGGGTCTCACATGGGTGCGTGCGGCCAATCCGCTCGGAACCGAGTTCAAGTCGGAGATCGACGATGACCCGGCGTTTGGAACTCCTGATGCAACGACCTGGTTGACCGGAACTGCAACGACTTTCTTCAATCTAACCCCGAACACGACCTATTATTCCCGCGTGCGGGCTCGCAATTGCCAAAACGTCGAAACCGCCAACATCATCCTCGCAACGACCGCGACCAGCGCGGCCATCCCCTCCGCCGACACGGCTTCCGGAATCACGATCAGCACCATCGTTGCGAATTGGGGAAGCAATGGGAATTCGGCCGGAACCGTGTACTCCGCGGAAATCGCGAGTGAAAACACGTTCGTCGTTAACTACGCATCCATCCCGTTCGCCGCTGTGTTTGCCTCAACCTTCACCGGGCTCGCAGCGAACACGACGTATTACATACGGGTACGGGCCCGTAATTGGGCGGGATTAGAAACAGCCACCCAATTGCTGGCCCAAGAGTCCACCGACGCCGAGGGTCCCGGTTCCCAATCACCCACCGTGGTCACCAATGATCAAGTGACGCTCAACTGGTCCGCAGGCGGCAACCCCGCCGGAACTTTCTTCCAAACCGAGCGTTCGACCGACTCCAACTTTAACGGAACCTTATTCGCGTCTCCATTTTTGACGTCGACAAGCCATGCCTTTGGATCACTCATCGGAGGGACAACCTATTACTTCCGCGTGAAGGCGCGCAGTCACAACGGAAACGACACAGCCTGGGTCGCGCTTCCCTCAACCATGACCCTCCCCAGCCCTCCGACCTCGCAAATCCCGCAAAACGTTTTTGGATCACGATTGCGCGCCCATTGGGGAGTTCTTACCAATGCCATTGGGAGCCAATTCTTTGCCGCACTCTCAACAGGGACAAACTACACGGGGAGTCTCGACCAAAACACAGGATGGGTCACAGACCTCTCGAGCAACACCTTCCTGAGTCTCACCCTGGACACAACGTATTACACGCGGGTTAAGGCGAGAAACGCCAAGCTGGAGGAAAGCTCATTTACAAACCTGCCCTCCACACTGACCTTGAACTTTTTAGAGACGCTCCCACCGACATCGGTGAGCATCGATACCGTAACCACGACATCGCTGGATGCCTCCTGGATTCTGGAAAACCCCACGATGGCGGCGCATTACAAGTTCTCAACACTCCTCAATTTCTCGACGATTGCATCGAGTGAGACGTTAGGGGTCGCCGTTTCCAGCATCAGCCTATCCCCCATCGCGCCAAACACAACCTTCTATTTTAAGATCAAGATATCCACCGCCGACGATCTCTTCTTCAGCGACGTCTTGTCGACTGCTACCGCTGTTCTCGATCCCGGAGTGCTCACCCCGGTGACGCTTTCCTCCGCGGATGTCGCAGCCCTCTGGGAGCACACGGGAAATCCGGCGGGCACTGAATTCTTAGCGGAGCGGGCGACCAATCCGGGATTCTCGACCGGTCTTGCCAACGGAGGGTGGACGACCCTGAACGGATCCACCTTCACAAGCCTAACGCCCAATACCACCTATTACCTCCGCGTTCGTTCGCGCGGACACAATTCGGCGGTCAAACCCCCCGTGGTACTGGGATCGACGATCACACGCGCCGAAGTTCCGTCTAGTCCAACCAGCACTCTCCTGTCCTCCGCCGGAATTTTCGTTAGTTATTCGACCGGGTCCAATTCAGGGCCGACGGAATTCCTGATTGAAATCTCAAGCGTCGCGGGATTTACACCTCTCACCGCAACAGCCGGATGGGCAACCATCCGCGAATCAACCTTTACGGGACTCATTCCAAATACGCTTTATTATGCGCGTGCGCAGGCGCGCAACGCGGCAAAAGAAGTCACTGCATTTGCAACGGTTCCCTCAACCCGCACATTCGCCCAACCTCCGAGCGCGCTTGGGCCCGTCCCAGTATTTGGCCGTACCTTAACGGTGAACTGGCTTGGGGGCAACAATCCCAGCGGCACCGAGTTTTTCGCGGAAGTCTCCACCGCAACCGGCTTCACAGGCTCCCTGGACCAAGACTCCGCGTGGATCACATCCCTGAGCCATACCTTTACCGGTCTTGCTCTGAACACGACGTATTATTCCCGGGTGAGGGCTCGCAACGGAGACTTCGTCGCAACCCCGTTTACGGCTCTCTTCTCAACAATGACATTGCCGTTTGAGGATACACTGCCTCCCAATAATATTCTCTACTCAACGGCCAGTCCAACCTCGGTGGATGTCTCCTGGAGCCTGCTCGTTGCGTTCCAAGCACCGTTTTACGCCCTCTCAACGGACCCAGACTTCACCACAACGGCCTCTTCACAGGCCGGCATCCCCGGGCAGGAGAGTGTTTCAATCGGCGGGCTGACTGTCAATACGACGTATTACTTCAAAGTAAAGGTTTCGACCGCACAGGATCTTTTCTACAGCATGGCCATCGCAACGGCGACCGAAGCCGTTACACCGATCGTGGGGCCCGGGGTCACGCTTTCTTCATCGAATATCTCTCTCACATGGGGCGGCAGCGCAAATCCGGCTGGGACCGAGTTTTTAGCCGAGGCTGCCGTTAATTCCGGATTTTCGGCCGGCCTTGCCAGCGGTCCATGGTCAGCAGGATTTTCATCAACCTTTAGCGCACTCTCAGTCAATACGACCTATTATCTGCGCGTCCGGGCGCGCAACCACTATGGGCATCCGACGCCGGCCGATGTCGCGGCGCCGATAGCCACGGACGCCGAACCTCCCACCGCGGGGGCCCCGACGAGCATCACCTCCGCGACCTTCGCCGCGAATTGGGGCGCCGCCTCAAACCCGGCCGGCACTTTGTTCCTGGTCGAGCGCGCGACAGACACCGCTTTTGGGGGCGCTCTCGTGAATTCGGGATGGTCCACCGCATTAGCCTCGACCTTTACGGCATTAATCCCGAACACGACCCATTTTTTGCGGGTGCGAGCCCGCAGCAACAACGGAAATCAAACAGCAAACACATCCTTACCCACGGTTCTGACGCTCGCCGAACCTCCCGCCAGCGCTCCCTTCACGAATGTATTCGATATCCAGCTGACGGCGCATTGGGGCCTGGGTGCAAATCCCAGCGGCACGGAATTTTTCACCGAGTTATCGAGCGCCGCAGACTATTCAGGCAGCGCCGATCAAAATACCGGTTGGGCCGCCAATCTCTCCAGCAATACTTTCTTTGGACTGGCGAAGGCGACAACCTATTACCTCCGCACAAAAGCGCGCAACGCCGCATTCATTGAAACAAGCTTTGTCCCCATCGGTTCAACCGTGACCCTGACGTTCGATGCGCTTTTGCCGCCCACTCAAATCGTCTTCACGACGGCGACGACAACGACCCTGGACGCGACCTGGACACTGGAGAACGCAAGCCAATCTCCGCTGTTCGCTCTATCCTCAGTCGATGACTTTGCGACAACAATCTCCTCACTGACAGGGAGCGTTGCACAATCGAGCGCGACCTTCAATGCATTGGCGATCAACACCACGTATTACTTCAAGATCAAGGTTTCCACTGCCATTGACCTCTTCTACAGTTCTCCGATCTCAACGGCAACCCTTGCCGCCGTTCCCATCAGTTCTCCAAGCGTGATCATTTCGTCGGTAAGCCTGGCCGCACATTGGCTCCTGGGAGCAAACCCCACCGGGACTCAATTCCTGGCGGAGGCCGCGCTTGACACCTTGTTCTCCAGCGGGCTCTCCTCCAACGCGTGGACCTCGAATCTAGTCTCAAGCTTTACGGCATTATCGGTCAACGCGACCTACTATCTCCGCGTCGGCGCTCGAAATTGGAGCGGCATAAAAACAGCGACCGTCTCGCTGCCGACACGCGCAACCAACGCGGGACTTCCGGGAACCGGCACACCGGTCGTTCTTTCCTCCAACGACGCGCGGGGGGAATGGACCGCGGGCGTCAATCCGGCAGGCACACTCTTCCAGGCCTCACTCTCAACGGACTCCGCCTTCTCCCCCGCATCAACAGCGGCGTGGACCCCCTTGACCAATTCCACGTTTACCGGCCTGTCCGTGAATACAACCTATTACTGGCGCGTCCTCGCACGCAGTCATAACGGATCCCAAACGGCGAATGTATCTCTCACAACCACGCCCACCCTCGCCGATATTCCGGTTGCAGGCACACCGGCCGCCATTTCCTCTACGAATGTGCGCGCCGATTGGAACTCCGGGAACAACCCCGCAGGCACTGAGTTCCGAGCGGAACTGGCGACGGATTCCCTCTTCACAACCAATACCGCCTCCGCAAGCTGGACAATCCTGACAGACTCCACCTTTACGGCGCTCACGCCCAATACAACCTACTATACGCGGGTTCGGGCCCGAAACCACGCAGGCGTCGAAACGTCTACGGTCGCATTAACAGAGGTTCCAACCAACGCAGCTATTCCGATCTCGCTGACTCCCGTCATTCTTTCGACAGCGGACTTCTCACTCTCCTGGACGGCAAACAACAACCCTGCGGGGACCCTGTTCCTTGCGGAAATGGGCACCGACCCCGATATTTCGGCGGGTGTGCAGACGTCTGGATGGATCAACGCAACCTTCACCACCTTCACCGCGCTTTCTCCCAACACAACGTTTTACGCTCGCGTGCGGGCGCGCAACCACGCGGGAGTCGTGACGACAACCGACGCGGTGCGCACCGCAGTGAGTGCCGCCAAGGATCCCGTCTCCATTGATCCCGTCGTATTATCGTCTGCAGACATCAGCGCCCGCTGGGATACCGATGGCAATCCATCCAATACGGAATTTTTTGCAGAAGCCGCGCTCAATTCCGGATTCTCCGTTGGACTCATGAACAACGGCTGGCTTACAGGATCGGCATCGACATTTACAACCCTCACGCCCAACACCAGTTATTATCTCCGCGTCAAAGCCCGCAGCCATGCGGGAGTCGAAACGGGCTTCACCACGCTTCCCACAACAATGACCTTCTCCGACCCGCCGACCTCCCAGCCGCTCACCCGCGTCTTCGGGTCGAAGCTCACGACGCATTGGGGATCCGCCTCCAATCCGCCGGGGACGCGTTTTTCCGCGGAAGTATCGACAGCAACCGATTTCACCGGATCCAATGACCAAACAACCGCATTCATAGCCGAATTGAGCTATACCTTTGTCGGCCTGATTCTTGATACGACGTATTATTCCCGCGTTCGTGCTGAGAATCTTCGCGGCGCGCTCTCTGCTTACACGGCTCTCCCCACAACAACAACACTCGCCAGCGAAACGCTGCCTCCAACCAACATCTCATTTGACACCGCCACAGCAACCAGTCTCGATGCTTCGTGGATCCTCGATAACCCGACCCAAACACCTTTCTACGCCCTCGACGTATCTTCGGCATTTGCGGCTCCGGCCTCTTCGGTGACGGGATCGGTCGGCCAATCGAGCGCTTCGATCGGGGGACTAATCCCCAACACCACCTATTGGTTTGTGATCAAGGTTTCGACCGCGTTGGATATTTTTTACAGCATCCCGTTAGCATCACCGACGTTGGCAGCGGCCCCGACCTCAGGTGCCTCCGGTGCGGTTTCCGACGGCTCGATTCTTGCGGTCTGGAATGCCAACGCCAATCCTGCCGGAACAGAATTTTTCGCCGAACGCGCCCTTGATGCAGCGTTTACAGCCAGCCCGACGAACTCGGGCTGGATCACCAACACGAGTTTTATCTTCAGCCCGCTCTCTGCCAACACAACGCAATATATTCGCGTCCGCGCGAGAAATCTCAATCGTGTGGAAACGTCAACCGTTTCCCTTGGCGCCGTAGTCACGCTTGCCAAACTCCCCAGCGCCCCCGCCAGCGTCGGTCTCTCTTCGGCTGATGTATTCGTCTCCTGGTCTACCGGAACCAATCCCACGGGAACCCAATTCTTGGTTGAAATATCGACCCACGCCGGGTTCGCAACTCTCGCGGATTTTGCGGGATGGACGGATTTTCGCGAATCCACGTTTACGGGGCGAACCCCGAATACGCTCCACTATAGCCGCGTTAAGGCCCGCAACGCCGTCAACATTGAAACGAGCTTCGTCGCTATCCCGTCCACCTGGACGTTTGCCGAGCAGCCTTCCACCGGGGCCCCAACAAACATTCTAGGAGAAGCAATTACAACGACCTGGGGGATTGGCGGCAACCCCGCAGGAACCGAATTCTTCGTTGAAATATCCACGGCGGTGAGTTTCCTTGGGAACGCCGACCAGAACTCCGGCTGGGTCACAACCTCCTCGCATACATTTAACGGCCTTATACTGGCCACCACCTATTACTCCCGCGTTAAAGCGCGCAACGGCGTTTTACAAGAAACCGCCTTCACAATCCTGGCCGCAACCCTCACCCTTCAAAGTCAATCTGCCCTTCCCCCGACAAATATTCAGTTTACAACCGCGAGCGTCGTATCCCTGGACCTCTCTTGGAACATGAGAAACCCAACGGAAGCACCGCTGTACGCCCTGTCGTTGTTTCCCAACTTCATCACCACGATCTCCTCCCAAACGGGGACCCTCGGGCAAGAAAACGTCACTCTTACCGGCCTCGGCGCCAACACCACGTATTACTTTAAGATAAAGGTCTCCACCAGCCAGGATCAATTCTACAGCTCGGTCATCAGCACCGCCACACAAGCGAAGGACCCGGGCGCGCCTGCGGCTGTCGCAATCTCTTCCAACGACTTGCAACTGGATTGGAATGCCAACGGCAATCCCGCCGCGACCGAATTTCTAGCGGAGGCGGCATTGGACTCCGGGTTCACGGTTGGTTTGACCAGTGGCCCATGGGCAGCCGGAACCTCCTCAACATTCACGTCCTTGAGCGTGAACACCACTTATTTCACCCGTGTACGCGCCCGCAACCACAATCATCATCACACGGATCTCGTTTCCGCCTCGGCCGCGGCAACACTCGCCGAACCTCCCAGCACGAGTGCCATCGTTTTTGCCAGCACATGGATTACGGTTAATTGGATTCTCGGCGCCAATCCCGCCGGAACCGAATTCCGTGCGGAGGCTTCAACCGATGCAGTCTTCGCAGCGGCATTCTCCCAATCGGGCTGGGTCACAGGATTCTCCGAGACCTTCACGTCCCTAATCCCCAATACCACGTATTACCTGCGGCTGCGCGCACGCAGCCACTCCGGGACGGCAACCACCGCCTCCCAATTTCCAAACGTGCATACCCTTGCGTTCACACCGGGCTCACTCAGCCCGGATCGAAAATTCGCCACACGCATCACCAACCAATGGCTTCGCCTTTCCAACCCGCTGGTCACCGAGTTTTTCACTGAAATTTCCACCGCCGCTGATTATTCCGGCGCCGCCGACCAAAATTCAAATTGGGTTGCGAATTCGAGTCACACCTTTACCGGCTTGATCGTCAATACCACTTATTATTCCCGGGTCAAAGCGCGCAACGGGCTCGGCGTTGAAACGGCAATCACGATGCTGCCGACAACAACAACACTCTTAACCGAAACCCTTCCCCCCGACGGCATACGCTTCGATACCGCGACGGTATCGACGCTTGATGTCTCGTGGCAGCTGGATAACCCGACGCAAACACCCTTCTACGCCCTGTCACTCGTTTCAAATTTTGCAACGACGATCTCCTCGACCATCGGCGCATTAGCGCAATCGAGCGCCTCAATCGGCGGCCTTTCCCTTAACACGACGTATTGGTTTACGATCAAGGTTTCAACCGCCATCGATCTTTTTTACAGCAATCCCATCGCGACCCCGACGCTCGCCGGCGTCGCGGCAAGTTCTCCAAGCGTCACACTAACTTCCACCAGTCTTCAAGCGCATTGGCTGATCAATGGAAATCCCGGGGGGACTGAGTTCCTGGCGGAGGCCGCGCTGGACCCATCCTATACAAGCGGCGTCGCGTCAGGCACATGGGCGACGCCCCTGGTTTCAACGTTTACGGCGTTGTCGGTCAATGCCACCTATTATCTGCGCGTTCGCGCGCGCAATTGGGCGGGCATAGAAACCTCAACCCTAACACTGCCGGAAACGGTCACGCACGCCGCGCTGCCTTCGACAGCCGCAACAGCCGCTCTTTCAACCGGGTCGCTTGCTGCCACTTGGACTGCGAATTCAAACCCGGCAGGGACTCTCTATATTGCGGAAACCTCCACATCGGCGGCCTATGACACCCTCGCGACTACCGGATGGAACGCCGTGGCGTCGGCGACATTCACCGCCCTCCTGCCCAATGCCACCTATTATCTGCGTGTACGCGCGCGCAATCACGCGGGCGTCGAAACCGTGAACGTCAATTTCGATCCGCGCGCAACCGACGCACGCGACCCGCTCACCGGCACACCGGTGACGCTTTCCTCCGCGGATCTGCGGGCGGTGTGGGGTGCAGACACAAACCCGGCCTCAACCCACTACTTCAGCCAGATCTCACTCGACGCCGCGTTCACAACGGGATTGGCCTCAGCGGGCTGGGTAACCGGAACAACCTCTACCTTCTCCGCCTTGGTCCCCAATACGAGTTATTACCTCCGGGTAAAGGCGCGCAGCCATGGAGGCGTCGAATCCGGCTACACCACACTCCCGACAACCATGACCTTCGCCCGACCGCCGGCTTCCCTCATCGGAGAACAGGTGTTTGCCACTCAGCTGACCGCACGCTGGGACGTTTTGAACAACCCGGTCGGCACGGAATTTTTGGCCCAATTGTCGACCGCTGCGAATTTCAGCGGAACCTTGCTGCCCTCCGGGTGGACGACAAATTCGAGCCATACATTTACAGGTTTGAGCAACACGACGACCTATTACTCCCGCGTGCAAGCGAGGAATGCACATCTGGCGGTGTCGGCATTCACGTCTCTGCCGACCACGGTAACCCTGACAGCGGAAGCGCTGCCGCCGACGAATATCCTCTTCGCTACCTCAACTTCAACCACCCTCGATGTGTCGTGGACACTAGACAATGCAAGCCAGGCGGCCTTCTTCGCCTTAGGAATCTCCTCCAATTTTGCAGCACCGATTTCCTCCGCGACCGGCAATGTCAATCAATCAACGGCTTCGTTTGGCGCGCTCACCGCGAATACAACCTACTGGTTCCGCATCAAGGTTTCGACGGCATCCGATTTGTTCTACAGCGTCCCGATCGCAACCATGACGCGCGCTTCAGCTCCCCTCGCAGGCACACCCGTCGCCTTGTCTTCCGTTGCCCTGCGTGCGGGTTGGACCGCCAACGGAAATCCCGCAGGAACTCAATTCCTGCCGGAGGCCGCGCTCAACACCGTCTTCACCGTCGGCGTTGTGAGCGGAACGTGGACAACCGGCCTCACCCAGGATTTCTCAGGCCTTAGTTCCAACGCCACCTACTATCTTCGCGTGCGCGGCAGGAACGGACATCACATCGAAACCGCCACAACCACATTGACGGCGACCGCCACCCACGCCGGCGCGCCGGGATCGGCGGCCGCCTCCCAGCAGTCCTCCACCACCGTCCGGGTCAATTGGACGGCGAACGGAAATCTCTCGCCGACATCCTATGTGGCTGAAATCGCGACATCCGCGGCGTTCGCTTCGCTAACCGCTTCCTCGACAACCTTCGAAACATTCGCGGACTTCGCCGGTCTCGATACCAGCAAACTCTACTTCTCCCGAGTATTGGCGATTGGGCATGGTGGGACCAACAGTGTAAACACCTCCCTGCCCGACGCGGTGACGCTTGCCACTGCACCAACCGGCGGCTCCATTATTTCCGTATTCGGGCAAAGCGTAACATTGGACTGGAACGTTAACGGAAATAATGTCGGCACTGAATTTCAACTCGAACATTCCACCGCCGCCAATTTCACCGGAACCCTCGTAAAATCATTGTGGATCACGCAGTCGTCGCACACCTTCGCAGCACTGCAGGCAGTCACGACCTATTATTTCCGGGTCAAAGCCCGCAATCCGGGGTTAGTCGAGACCAACTTCCTCGTTCTTCCCTCTACGCTGACGTTAACTCCACCCAACGCACCCACCGCTGTCGCCTTCACCAATGCGACGATTGCTTCGCTGGACCTCGCCTGGACGCATGGCAACCTCGGCATCACCCCGCTTTACGCCCTTTCGACGCGCGACGACTTCGCGACCACGGTCAGTTCTCAAACGGGCGTAGTCAATCAAGAAACCGTCACGTTATCGGGACTTTCCGCCAACACAACCTATTATTTCAAGGTCAAATTCTCGACCGAAACCGATGACGGGTATTCCTTCCCGATCGCGACCGCGACGCTCGCCGCAGTCCCGTCGGCCCCGAGCCAAACCGCCGTTACCACGCACTCCGTTTCCGCCTCCTGGAGCGGAGGCTCCAACGGACCCAATACCGTATATATTTGGGAACTGGACGATGATCCTGGATTCGGTTCCGTTGACGCCTCCAGCAGCACACTCACAACGGCCGCGACCATTGCCGGTCTCTTCGGAAATACCCGCTACTTCGGACGTGTGCGCGCCGTGAACCACCAAGGCAACCCCTCGGAGAACTCCAGCCTCGGCGCCTTCGCTACCCTCGCACGGGCGCCCATCGCGGTTGCGTCGCCCTTTGTGACGGTAACCTTCACGAGCGTCACGGTTCAGTGGACGGCATTTCCTTCCTCACCCTCCAGCACCTCAGCGCAAGGTTTTGTTGTGGAAGCGTCCACCGCCTCCGATTTCTCGGGAACAATTTCCTCCAATTCCATCCTGGCGTTGACGGACCGGCTCGCCCTCGCGGGACTCGCCGATTTGCCGACATTATTCTTCCGCATTGGATCGCTCAATCCGGATCTCACGCCTAATTATCTATCCCTAGGCTCGACCCTCCCACTCACGGCCGCAACGACCGGCCAGATGTTCATGAATGCAGAGCCGTTTAGCGTGACACTCGCACCGTCAGATCCCGAGATATTGAGTGTAACCGTCAACATTCCCTCCAATTCGCTTCCGGAAGGAACGACTGTTGCGATCAACACCGGGGTCGCGTTCTTCCTGCCCCCGCCGATTTCCAATCAAATGTCGCTGACGCCGCTCGGAGGCGTCGGCATCGAAATCGACACCGGCGGCGTACAGCCGGTCAACCCGGTTACAATCACGATGATCTACGACCCGGCCGCGCTGCCGTCGGGAAAAAATCCACGGTCTCTCATTATGGCGCGCTACGACGTCGCGTCCGCGCAATGGACCCTAATGCCCACAACCGTCGATACAATTGCCCGTTCCGTCACGGGCATTACCGATCATTTCTCTTTGTTCGCTCCGTTCTTTGCGACGGCCTCAACGGCATTCGACGCGATTCAAATCTTCCCTGTTCCGTGGGAACCCGGAGCGAACACTCAGTTTGACGCGCAGGTTCTAACCTTCTCCAACCTGCCGGGTGGGACCGAGGTTGAGATTTACTCCATTCTGGGCGAACGCCTGCGCCGAATGACCGCTCCGCCCAACGGCATCGTCCAATGGGACGGGCGAAACGGCAGCGGCACCCGTGCCGCTTCGGGCACCTATCTCGTGCTCTTCAAAAAGGATGGAGATCGTACGACGCGACGCGTGGTGGTAATCCGATGAGGATACTCAGCGCGCTTCTTACTGTACTGCTCGCGAGTCAGCCCGCGTCCGCCCTCAGCAGCAACCGCGGGGGAGCGGCGATGGAATTCCTTCGCATCGGCGCAGGAGCGCGGGCGCTTGGAATGGGAGATGCGTTTGCGCCCATCGCCGAGGGCGCCGACAGCGTTTATTGGAACCCGGCAGGCATGGTCCAAAGTCGGCATCTCGAAATCTCGGCGACGCATATCGATATGCTCGAGTTTTTCAGTCATGACAACTTCGCCGTTATCAAACCCTTCCCCAAATCCCGCAACGCAATTGGATTCTCCGCGACCTTCTTCTCGCAGGACAGCCTCAATCGCGTGTCCAACACAAACCAACAACTCGGCTCTTTTAGACCCCACAGCGAGTCATTTTCCTTTGCGGTGGCTCATGCCTTCGGCAAAGGCGATACACTGGCGGACAGCGGAGGTCTCTACGATTTCAAAGACAGGTCCATTTATGAGATCAACCGACGCGGAGACCGGAGCCGTCACTTCCGCGCCGGCAATGTAATGGTCGGAGCCGCCGTAAAACACGTACGGGAAACTCTCAATACACGAACGGCGACCGCGTTGGCCATCGACTTCGGAGTACTCGCACGTCCGGAGTCGATCCCGGAATTATCAATTTCCGGAACGATTCGAAATTTCGGATCGCGACCGAAATTCATAAACGAACTGCAGGATCTACCGACGGAATTCTCGGCTGGAGCCGCGTACAACATTTCGAGCCAACGCCGACGCTTCCTAACCGCCGTGGAAGCCATCGTCCCAATCTACGGAACACCGTACGGAAAATTAGGATTCGAATATTCGCTCGCGATTTCCGGTTCCAGCTTCATTTCTTTCCGAGGCGGCTATAAATCGTTGTCGGCGCCGACGCTGGGAATCGCCAGCGGCGTCACAGGAGGCATCGGGTTCGGGTTCGGTCGTTTTACGTTCGATTTTGGATTCCAGCCGATGGGGGATCTTGGGGAGGCTTATCGTGGCAGCGCCGGTTTCAGATTCTAACTCATGACTTCTCGCTTCCCTTATTTTCGATTTCTACTCGCGCTGCTGCTCTTGGGGGCAGGATTTGCGCCGCGCGTTGGCGCGGTCGAGAAACTTGATGGCCGCCTGCGGCTTCTCCAACAGCAATCGAATTCGGGCGGTGGGTATCGCACGGCTGACGTTGACGACACCGGACCGATTATTTTGGTCCCGATCTTCATCGAAATCAATTCCTGGGCCACGCGGGATATTTTGGTGGCTCGGTATCCTGAAATACGGTTCTCAGGGCAACACGGCAATATCCTGACGGGGCGCTGCCCCATCTCGTCGCTGGCAGCCTTAGCCGCCGACCCCGATGTACTGCGCGCCCAAGCCGGCACCCAGCAGCGCCCCCTGCTCAACGTCGTAAAGTCGACGATCATAACCTCCGGAAACTTTCTCGGAATTGTCGATGAGGGGTCTCCGAACTTCGGAACCCGGGATGGGAGCAACGTCATTTTCGGCATCGTTGACAGCGGCGTCGACTACACACACGAGGATTTCATTACCGGCGCGGGATTTACCCGCATCCTCTTTCTCTGGGATCAAACCGATGAAATCGGGGCTCCGGGGACCTTCCATCCCGATGGGTTTACAGTCGGGACCGAGTGGACCGAGGCTCAAATCAACGATGAAATTGACGGCTCTCCCGCCGGCAACGTGCGCCAAACCGATACCGTCGGCCACGGCACACACGTCCTCGGCATCGCCGCGGGCGACGGAAGCGCAACGGACGGCGACGTAGCGGCCAATACATTTGTCGGAATTGCACCCGACGCCGACATCATTGTGGTCAAAACCACATTATTTAATACCGACATTTTGGACGGCGTGCGCTACATTGTCGACAAAGCGGCCTCCCTCGGTAAACGTGCGGTGATCAATCTCAGCCTCGGGTCCCACTCGGGTCCGCACGACGGCACGAGTTCGTATGAAACAGGCATCGCACTGGTCGCCTCCACCGTTCCCGTTGTCATCGCGATGGGCAACGAGGCCGCAAGTGCGATTCACGCGGCCGCAACCGTCGCCCCGGCCGGTGAAGAAACATTTCAGTTTACGTTGGCCGGATCTCCGTCTTCCGTTGAGACGGAGTTCTGGGTGCCCTCAGGAGACCTGTATACGGTTACGGTGACAACCGCGGCAGGAGGCTCGGGTGCTGTATCGGCAACTCCGGGTCAGGATATCTCGAGCACCATCGGAGCCCTGAATGTCGCGATTTTTAACTCACCGACGAGCCACCCGGCGGGAGACCGCCAAATCCTCATCCGACTGACCCAGAGCCCGAGCATAAATGCAACCAACTTTTTTGTTCGCATGCAGCGCAGCGCCAGCGGCGGATCCGGCCGAGTCGACGCCTGGATTGTAAACTTCGCGAACGTCTCCTGGGTTAATTTCATCGAATCAAGCCGTACGATCAGCGTTCCCGCTACCGCCAACAATGTTATTGCAGTTGGGTCCTATTGTTCCAAACGGACCTGGACCGCCGATGACAATCTCGTCTACAACGACACGTCCTGCACCGCCGGTTTGCTGGGCGATATTTCCAATTCCAGCTCGCTCGGTCCTACACGTGACGGACGCCTCAAACCCGATGTTGCCGCACCCGGCCAACGGGTAGCGTCCGCCCAATCCGTGAGCAACACCGGTGAACCTATCGCCAATATCCAAAAGGACGGAAAACACCGGCTGATTAGCGGGACGAGCATGGCGAGCCCGGTCATCGCCGGGGCCGCGCTGCTTGCTCTCGAATCGGATCCGGACCTGACGGTTGAGGAATTTAGAACCTTGATTACCAGCCACGCTCGCGTCGATGCGAAGGTGGCGGCCCACGGGGCCACTCCCAACACCTTATGGGGGTACGGCAAGGCCCGGATATTTGGATGCGGGGACGTCATCGTCTCCTCCGCCGCATCCGTTGTCTCCGATGTACTGGGAACCTCTTCAATTTCATGGAACTGGTCCCGGGTGGCCGGCGCGCAGGACTACAATCTCTATTTTGCCGATACACTGGCGCTGATCACGAACGTATCCGCTACAACCTATCTTCAGACCTCCCTCCAAGGAAATTCGACGGTCCAGTTCCTCGTGCGCGGCAACAACGCCTGCGGCGAGGGCCCCGACGGGGTTTCAGCCTCCACCTCGACCCTCTCGATTTTAACCGCCGCGCCGGTGTTCAGCGTATTCGAATCAAGCATCACGGGCGTATTTGGAGTGCTGCCGACCTCCCCCCGTTCCGCTTCCAGCTTCGGATACCAACTAGACGCCTCAACAACAGCCGATTTCTCCGCAACGATAATCACGTCCGCAACCCCCAACAATCAAAACGGATCGCTGACCGTGACGGGGTTGCTGGCGTTTACGTCGTATTACATGCGACTGGGAACTCTCAATGAAGTGGGAGGCGTTAATTTCGCGTTGCTCGGCATTCAATTTACAGAAACCCCTTTAAACCCTCCCGGCATCGCGGTTTTTACCAACGTCACCGAGACTCAGATTGAGGCGAATTGGGTTCTCAACGGAAACCCCGCAGGCCTCGAGTATATCGCCCAAACATCGACCGCCTCTGATTTTTCGGGAACATTGCTGAGCAGCCAGACATTCGCGCTCAAGGCCCTCTTCACCGGGTTGACCGAGAATACGCAATACCACTTTCGAGTCCGCGCCACCGAAGGTCCGTTTGCCTCCCTCAATTTTGAAGAAACACTCTCCGCCGCTCCGAAGATTTCTACTCCCGCGTTTACATCCGTCAGCCGCACAAGCGTCACGGTTGCGTGGAATGATCTCATCAACCCAGCGGGAACACAGTACAGGGCTCAAATTTCTCCGGCAGCGGATTTTGCGGTTTCGGTCATCTCCTCCGACACCCTTAATCTAACCGCGACCTTCACAGGGCTCCTCGGAAATACGACCTACTACTTACGCACGGCGTCGCTTGGCATCGGAGGCGGTCTCAGCGCGTTTGACACCATCACGGCAAGTCCGACACTCACCAATGCTCCAACCTCTGCGGCTCCGCCGATCACAGGGGTATTTGCCTCATCGATCACGGTGGCGTGGAATGCCCTGCCAACCACCCCCCCGGATCAAAGTGCCGAGGGATACCGCGTCGACGCGTCCACCGCCTCGGATTTTACCGGGACCTTAACCAGCCAGTTCATTTTCTCTCCGACCGCAAACTCATTAACCGTCTCCGGGCTGCTTCAAGACACAACCTACAATTTCCGCGTCGGCGCGCTTAATTGGCAAAACATCCCGTCCTACCTTGCGCTCGGATCGACCAAAACGGTAGGCCAGATCTTATCCTCGGGAACAGCCGTAAGCGGTCAAGCAATAACTCTCAATGTAAATCCCTCTGTCCCCGAGATTGTCACAATTCAAGTCAAGGTACCGGCCAACACGTTCCCCGCCGGCACCGAAGTAGGGGTGAACGCGACAATCGGGACACTCCTGGCACCCCAATCAAGCCAGGGATCGGTCACCCTCCTTTCCGACCAAATCGGCGTCGATATTACCGCCTCTAACGGGAATCAACCGGTCAATCCCGTCGAAGTGCTCTTTACCTATTCCCCGGCACAAATCCCGCCAAACATCAATCTCGATACGATCATTATCGGAAGATTGGATGGAGACAGTCCCTTGTGGACGCTGCTTCCTACGGTTCACGACCCGGTCACAAGACAGTTCAAGACAGTCACAACTCATTTCTCTATTTTTTCGCCCTTAATCGTGACGGCATCGACCGATCTCGATGACATCCAAATATTCCCCGTGCCGTGGAAGACAGGAACCGGGGACCCCTTCTTTGATGCGTCGTTTCTCAGTTTCACCAATCTCCCTGCGGGCGGAAGAATCACCCTCTACACGATGCTCGGAGAGTTCGTTTGGGAGAAAACCGCCCCGGCGTCGGGAATCCTGCTGTGGAACGGAAAAAACCGTCTCGGTCATGACGTCGGATCGGGAACCTATTTGGCCGTACTGCAATTCAACGGCAAAACGATCGTCAAACGCGTGGTGGTGGTTCGATGAAACGCCTCCTCGCGCTTTTCTTGTCCATGTTATGCGCCTCACCCGCCGACGCATTCTTGAACAATGTCGGCGGGGCTTCGGCCCAATTTTTACGCATCGGAGTCGGCACCCGGGCTGCGGGCCTCGGGGAAGCGTACGGACCGATCGCGGAAGGTCCCGACGCGATTTATTGGAATCC
>NVTF01000045.1 GCA_002401485.1 Elusimicrobiota bacterium
ATCGAGGTCGCCGTCCATCACGGTCTGAATTTGTGAAGTCTCATGACCTGTGCGCAGGTCCTTAACAAGCTGATACGGCATAAATACATAAGAGCGAATTTGATGCCCCCAGCCGATGTCTCCCTTCGCCTCGTAATGCTTCTCTGAAGCGGAACGCTTCTTATCCAGTTCGATCTGGTACAACTTCGCCTTCAGCATGCGCATCGCGTTCATTTTGTTCTGTAGCTGCGACCGCTCCGCACGACAACCGACGACGATGCCCGATTCGATATGGCGGATACGAACAGCGGTTTCGACCTTATTGACGTTTTGTCCGCCCTTACCACCGGCGCGCATGGTACTCACTTCAATATCAGAATCGACAACCTCAATTTCGATGTCATCGTCGATCTCAGGCACAACATCACACGAGGCAAATGAGGTGTGACGCCGTTTGGCGGAATCAAAGGGAGACACACGCACGAGCCGGTGCACACCCGCCTCGCTCTGGAGATAGCCGTAGGCATTGGGGCCCCGCACAAAGGCAGCCATCGATTTGATGCCCGCTTCTTCCCCCTTATGCACATCCGACAACACAAACTTAAAGCCCGCTTGTTCCGCCCAGCGCTGATACATGCGCATCAGCATATCGGCCCAATCACACGCCTCCGTCCCGCCCGCACCGGCATTGAGCGTGATGACCGCATCATTGCCGTCAAATTCGCCCGACAACTTCATGCGCGCATCGAGTTGACCGATTTTTCGGCGAGCCCCGGCAAATCCCTGATCGACTTCAGCGAGTTCCCCCGCGTCTTTCACTTCCTGAGCAAGCTCAAAATGCGCGGCCAAATCCTCGACCGCCGTTTTGGCCGCTTCATAATCCTCAATCACCTTTTTGAGGTCATTGAGCTCTTTTGATTTCTTTTTAGCGGCGGACGAATCAGTCCAAAAATCAGGATCGGCGGCCTCGGTCTCGCGCTTTTCAATCTCCACACGGCGCGGGGCCAAATCAAGCATCTTTTCAACGGCGGTAAGTTCGCCCTTAAGTGAGTTTAATCGTTCGCCTGTTTCGTGAAATTGCGGATCTGCCATTATTATCTCTTCGCTTGTATCGCTGCAGCAATCGTTTGCGCGTGCAGCGCTCCTGTTTCAGCCGGATCCGACCCGTATCCTCCACCGAGGGTTACCACCAAGGCAATGCCCCGCTTCAATACGGTTTCCGCGACGAAGCGGTCCCGTTCAAGCACACCGTGCGCACTCAACTCAAAACGCCCGAGCCGATCATCTTCGTGCACATCAACCCCCGCCTGATACAATACGAGTGAGGGCCCCGCATCGTCGAGGAACGCCGGAAGACGTTCTCTTAAGAGTTTATGATATTCCGTGTCCCCCGTGCCCGCCGGCATGGTAATGTCGACGGTGGACGCAGCCGTTGTTCCGGTCCCATCAAAGGGATAAAGCGCTGGATCATGCATCGAGAAGGTCGAAAAGTCCTCCCGGCCGACGAGCAAGGCCGCCGTCCCATTTCCCTGATGAACGTCTAAATCGACGACAGCTCCACGCTCAATTGCACCCTCGCGCCGGAGGGTTTCCAGCGCCAGCGCCAGATCATTAAAGACGCAAAATCCCTCCCCATGGCCCGCGAAGGCGTGGTGCGACCCTCCGCCGATATGCAAACCCAAACCGGTTTCCAGGGCCTCACGCGCGGCCTTCACGGTACCGGCGGCGCACTTGCGGTGCGCCATGGCAAGCGAAGGAGACCAGCGCATCTCAAGAGAGGTCTCATCCTGAAGAGTCATTGTCCCATCGAAAATTTTTTTGACCCAGGCATTGTCGTGCACCACCAACAACGCGTCGCGCTCAATAGCTCCGGGATCCGCGAGATCAACCGGGTTTATGACTCCGTCGGAAATCAGACGCTCGGCTGTGTGCGCGAATTTAACGGTCGGGAATACATGGTTGCCGATATCAACGACGTAGTCGGGCGAATAATACACCTTCATCGTCTAAAGAGGGCGGCTCCCAGCAGAAGCGACCCCAGCAGCGCGAGTGCACCGAACCAATCCCCATGGCGAGAATAAAATGAGCCGTTAGGGAAAGCGATCTCCGGCGCGAGCACATCGAGCCGGGTTCTCTCCCCGACCGATGTTTGTTCGATCACAACACCCCATGGATCGATCAATCCGGAAATTCCCGTATTGGCCGCCCGAATAACCGTCGCCCTGTTTTCCACCGCGCGGAATAGATTGATTATGAAATGCTGGTACGGGGCCGCCGTATCTCTATACCAGCCGTCATTGGTTAAATTGATGAAGACGCGCGCCCCGCGCCCCGCATCAAAGACACTGTAACGCGGGAAAACAGCTTCGTAGCAAATCGTCACCGCAAGTTTGCCAAAGGAAGTCTCAAATAACTTTTGATGCATCGCGCCGCTTTTGAAGTCTCCCATCTGAGCGAGAATGCCGATCCACGATTGCAGCCAACGCCGGAAGGGAACAAATTCGCCGAACGGGACCAACTCGCGCTTATGATAGAGCCCCGCAGTAGAGCCGTCGGGATTAATCCAAACGGCGGAATTATACCGATTCTCCCCGGACCGCGTGACCGTGCCGACGATCATGGGCGCGTCCAGTTTTTTCGCCCACCCCGATATCCACGCGTAGTTGGCAGGTTCATCCAGCCATCCGGGAAGCGCGGACTCCGGCCAAAGGACCAGGACCGGCTTCGCTGCCCGGGGTCGTGCCAAGAGATCATCCAACGACCTGCGGATATCGTCCTCAAATCGAGCGTCCCATTTTCGGTATTGATCGATATTGGGCTGCAGGATTTCGATGGCGCCCACGTCGCCCACCGGCGCCGGCACGGGCCGCCTTGCCAATACGGTGGTTCCGTATGCCGCAGAAAGCAGAATCAAGAGTCCCGCAGCGCTGAAGTTATGCCGCAGCCATCGTGTTTTTTCTTTTTGTCCCAACTCCGCAAGAGCGCCGTTGAACGCCATGATCACAAAGGAAAGGCCGTGCGGACCAAACACCGCTCCCAACTGCACCAGCGGCAGCCAGCGCCACTGGGTATACGAAAGAACATCGTAGGCAAAACGCGGCGTCCACCGCGCGCCCGCCGATTCAATCGCCACCCACAACATCGCCCATACCCACGGCCGCGCCGCCAACGGGAGGCGTTTGGCAGACAGCCAAATCGCCGCGCCGAAAACAGCCCAACTCAATGCCAGAAACCCCGCCAACGAACTTAACGCAAGAATTGAAATAGGGATCGGAACTCCGGCAAATCGGCAGGTATGATAAATCCAAAATAGAGTCCCGCCTCCGAACCCGAACCCAAACACAAACCCCAACCAGGCCCCCTCTTTCCAAGAAGCGCTACGACGCGTAAAGTAAAAAAGAACCGCCGGCAAAAACCACGCGAGCGGACCCCACCCCAACTTAGGAAGCGAAAAGGAAAGCCCAACCCCCGCAACAAAGCATAGAAGAGGGGCCGTACGTTGAGTTGTTTGAGTTATTAGCGATTTCACCCTAAACAACTCAACAACTCAACGTACGGCCCCTAAATTTTGGCGTGGCACTTCTTGTACTTCTTGCCGGAGCCGCAGGGGCAGGGATCGTTGCGGCCTATTTTCTTGATCTCGGGCCGCGGCTGATCGTTGGGACCTCGCTGCAGGATGGAACGACCGGTGGGTGGTGAGACGGTGCCGTTGGAATCGAAATCCCCCCCGAGTTCATCCGCCTCGGGAGCGTCGGGGTCGGGATGCAGCGCCGTCGCCTGACGGGTATACGGCATTTGGGGCTGCTTGGGTGCCTGAATGCGGAAGAGATATTCCAATGTCTGCTGCCGGGTTCGGTCCAGCATAATCTGGAACAGGGAAAAGGTTTCCTTCTGGTACTCGATTTTCGGATCCTTCTGGCCGTAGGCGCGCAGATGAATATATTTTTTAACGTTGTCTAAATCGTAAAGATGGTTTTTCCAAACCTGATCGATGATCTGCAGCAGCACCATCTTTTCAATATCGCGGAAATTGTAGCCCTCAAATTCTTTATCGCGGTCCTCATATGCCGCGAGACATTCTTCTTTGAGTTCCTTTTCGATATCATCACGCGTCAGGGTTTTCAGTTCATCATCGGGAATGACATATTCGATGTCATAAACCCGTCGGAAATGATCGGCAAGGGTGATCATATCCCAGGCTTCCGGATAGGCGCCCTTCGGACAACAATGGCCCACCAGCTCTTCGACGTCCTCTTCGATCATGGCCTTCAGCAGCGGACGTAAATTGTCACCATCCAGGACCTGATTGCGCAGGCCGTAGACGACCTCGCGCTGCTTGTTCATAACGTTGTCGTAATCGATGAGTTGTTTGCGAATATCAAAGTTGTGCGTTTCAACGCGATGCTGCGCCCCCGCGATTTGTTTGCTCACCAACGGCGACTCGATCGGCTCATCTTCGGTCATGCCAAAGCGTTCCATGAGGCTTTGAATCTTGTCGGAGCCGAACAAGCGCATCAATTCATCATCGAGCGCCAAATAAAAACGCGTCTCCCCGGGATCCCCCTGCCGGCCGCAGCGTCCGCGCAGCTGGTTATCGATGCGCCGCGCGTCGTGGCGCTCGGTCCCCATCACGTAAAGGCCGCCGAGTTCAACGATTTCTTTTTGCGCGGGCGCATCGGGCGGGAGACCGCCCAAAACAATGTCCGTTCCACGGCCTGCCATGTTGGTGGCGATGGTAACGGTCCCCTTCTTGCCAGCCTGCGAAATAATCGAGGCTTCCTGCTCGTGGTACTTGGCGTTTAGAACCTGGTGGGGAATTCCTTTCTCGCGAAGCATCGTCGCAAGCATCTCGGATTTCTCAATCGAGCGGGTCCCGACGAGGACCGGGCGCCCCCGCTTCCAATTTTCCGTAATATCATCAACAATCGCCCGCCACTTGCCGCGTTGGTTTAGGAAAATGATATCCGGCTCGTCCGCTCGCGCATTCGGCCGATTGGTCGGCATCTCAACAACGCCGAGTTTATAAATCTGGTGGAATTCATCCGCCTCGGTCATGGCGGTTCCGGTCATGCCCCCGAGCTTCAAATACATCTTGAAAAAGTTCTGGAAGGTCACCGTCGCCAGCGTCTGATTCTCCTCACGCGGCGGGAGTTTTTCCTTCGCCTCGACGGCCTGGTGCAGCCCTTCCGACCAACGGCGGCCCGGCATCAAACGTCCGGTAAATTCATCAACAATGACGCACTCGCCTTCTTTCACAACATAATCGACATCGCGTTTATAGAGGTGATGTGCGCGCAGCGACTGCGTAATGTGATGCACCCAGGCGCCGGATAAATCGTCGTACAGATTCTCGATGCCCAGAAGCTTTTCACACTTCGCGATGCCGTCATCGGTCAGGGTCGCATTGTGATTCTTTTCGTCGATGATCGCGTCATATCCCTTGCCGAGATCTTCGCCGGAATATTTGGCCTGAACCTCATCCTCTTCGGTGATCTTTCGAATATTGAGATGCGGGACAATTTTTTCGATCGTCGTATACCGGTCCGTCGACTCTTCCGCCGGACCTGAAATAATAAGAGGGGTACGCGCTTCGTCGATTAGAATCGAGTCCACTTCATCGATGATGGCGTAGTGCAAAGGCCGCATGACGCGGTCCTCGGCATGCACAACCATGTTGTCGCGCAGATAGTCGAAGCCGATCTCATTGTTGGTGACGTAGGTGATGTCCTTGTCGTAATTCCCGCGCCGGACCTCATTGTCCATGTCGTGCGCTACATAACCGACACTCAGTCCCAGGAAATTGAAAACCGGACCCATCCACTCACTATCGCGCTTCGCCAAATAATCGTTAACCGTTACGATGTGCACGCCGCGTCCCGCGAGCCCGTTAAGAAAGGCCGGGCAGGTCGCGACAAGGGTTTTTCCTTCACCCGTTCGCATTTCGGCGATGCCGCCGTCATTGAGCATCATGCCGCCGATCATCTGCACATCAAAATGGCGAAGACCGATCGTCCGCCGGGAAGCCTCGCGCGCCATTGCGAATGCCTCCGGAAGAATCTCCCGGATGGCTTCTTTATAGAGCTCTTTTTTTTCGTCGTCAGTGGCCGTATCGCCAAAGGTTCCGAGCCGCTCCTTGATCAGCTCCCGGAGTTCGTCGGTGCGTTTTGGGAAATCTTCATCCGCCATCTGCTCGCATTGTTGTTCAAGATGGTTAATCTCATTGAGAATGGGATCGAGCTCCTTGATGCGGCGCTCCGAGGGGGTTCCGATGACTTTATAGACGAGTTTTTCGATCATATGAGCGGACAAGTGCCCGCGTTCTCATTGTATCAATTTTGACCAGAAGGGGACCGCAGACAGGAGTTCTACTTTTGTAGAATTCGCTTGGTGGCAAAACGGAAATCCATCGGAATCGCAATCTGCGGCCTCGGCAATGTCGGCGGTGAAACCGCGCGTTTATTGCGCTCCCGTAAAGCGGAACTCTCGGCGCGTTTAGGCGCTCCGGTCCACCTACGCTGGGTGGTCAGCCGCCACGCCTCCACAGCCGCCCGAAAACTCGGCCTGCCCGCCTCGGTCAAACGCGCAAAAACGCCAAAAGCCGCCTTAAACGATCCGGCTGTTGATGTTGTTGTTGAACTATTCGGCGGTCTCGACGCGGCGCGACGCCTCGTCCTCGACGCCTTCGCCGCAGGCAAACACGTGGTCACCGCGAACAAACATCTAGTCTCCGAACGTTTTGAAGAACTCGACCGTGCCGCCCGGAAAGCCCGGCGCGGCCTGGCCTTTGAGGCCGCCGTCGCGGGAGGCATTCCGATTATCGGCGCTATCCGGGACGGCCTCGCCGCAAACCGAGTGGAACGAATTGTCGGCATTTTCAACGGCACCACTAATTACATCCTTTCAAAAATGGCGCATGAAGGCTGTGAGATGAATTCCGCCCTTGCAGAGGCCCAAGCCCTCGGCATGGCGGAACGAGACCCCACGATGGACATCAATGGCATGGACGCCGCTCACAAAATCGCGATTCTAGGCTCCATGCTCTCAGGGCACTGGGTCCCCCCGCGAAAAATCGCACGTGAAGGAATCGAACGCGTGGAAGCCGAAGACGTCCGTTTCGCCGTCGAGCGTTTAGGCCATACCGTCCGCCTCCTCGGAACGGTCGCTCCTGCAAAAAAAGGAACCGCCGTTGAAGCACATGTACAGCCGACCCTGGTTCCACTAAAACATCCCCTTGCAGCAGTACACGGCGGCTACAACGCCGTTCTCATTCAAGCTTCTTCCGCAGAAGACCTCATGTTCTACGGCAAGGGCGCAGGTCCAGGACCGACTGCGAGTGCGATTCTCGCTGACGTCCTGCATGTCTCTCAAGCAAACCAAAGACAACCCGCCTTTAACTTAAGAGGCCAAGCGAAGATCCGACCCGAGGCCCAAGCGCCTTATTATTTAAAACTTCGCGTCGCCGATGTTCCAGGGGCACTTTCGGGCATTACGGGGAAGCTCGGCAAAGAAGGCATTTCCATCGCCCAGATTTTTCAAAATGAACGGGGCGGACGTTCGGTGCCCGTCATGATCCTAACCCACAAGACCAGCCGTGAAAAACTTGACCGTGCTATTCGCGGCGTTCTCAAACTCAAAACCGTTTCACGTCGGCACAGCCGCCTGCGCCTGCTTCCCGATGACAACGCCTAAACAACAAGGCCTCATCGCCCGCTGGCGCAGCCGCCTCCCGGTCACAAACCGAACACCGATTATTTCCCTACTGGAGGGAGACACGCCGCTTGTGCCCGCGCCGAAAATAGCCGCCGCTGCAGGTCTTGGGCAGTCCTCGGTCTACTTAAAAATCGAAGGCGCCAACCCGACCGGATCGTTTAAGGATCGCGGCATGACGCTGGCAATTTCAAAGGCAGTCGAAGAGGGTGCTCGCGGCGTCATCTGCGCTTCGACCGGCAACACCGCCGCCTCGGCCGCGGCGTATGCCGCACGTGCGGGTTTGCGCTGCGCGGTACTGCTGCCGGCAGGGGGCGTCGCCGCCGGAAAACTCTCGCAATCGCTTATGCACGGCGCGGAAGTTCTCGCTGTTCGCGGAAACTTTGATGAAGCCCTGAAACTCGCAAGCCTCATCGCTGAAGACGCGGGATGGACGATGGTTAATTCGACCAACCCCTACCGCCTGGAAGGGCAAAAAACGGGCGCGTTTGAAGTCATTAATGCCTTGGGCCGCGCCCCGGACTACCAATTCATGCCCGTTGGAAACGCCGGCAACATCACGGCCTATTGGATGGGTTACCAGGAGGCCCACCGCCGCTCCAAGTCAGGACTCCCAAAAATGATGGGGTGGCAGGCGGCCGGTGCCGCGCCCATCGTGCTCGGCCGACCGATAAAGAACCCTAAAACAATCGCCAGTGCCATCCGCATCGGGGATCCGGTTTCATGGAAACGCGCCGAGCAGGCACGCGACCGAAGCAAGGGACATATCGGGAAGGTAAGCGACCGAGAGATTCTTTCCGCCTATCGATTGCTCGCTCGGGAAGAAGGAGTTTTTTGCGAACCCTCCAGCGCCACGGGAGTTGCGGGACTGATCGCGTGGACAAAACGAAAAAAAATCCGTCCGGGATCCAAGATTGTCTGCATCCTGACCGGCAACGGCCTCAAGGATCCCGATACACCCAAAACCCAGCCGTACAAAATGCGCACCATCCCCGCGACCATGGCCGCACTCCGGCGCGCGCTGTCAGGGACTCGCCGTGGCCGCTAAAAAACGCAAACCCATCACCCGTGTCAATGTCCGTGTCCCCGCGACAACCAGTAATCTCGGGCCGGGATTTGACGTCATCGGCATGGCGCTATCACTTCACTGCGAGGTCTCCCTCACCATTGATCGGACACGACGCGGCCCGGCCATTGTTGAATGCTCCGGCGAAGGCGCTGAGAGTCTCCCAAAAGGGGAATCCAATCTGGTTGTTAAATCATTTCGTCAAGTTCTTCCCAAAGAACGTCTCCCGTTTGCACTGCACTTTAAGATCAAGAATGAAATCCCGCTCGCACGCGGACTGGGCTCAAGCGCCGCCGCACGTTTATGCGGCCTGCTCGCCGCCGCTGCCGCCCGGGATTTCCGCTACACGCGCCCTGAAACGGCGCTGACACATGCCGTGCGGCTTGAAGGGCATCCCGACAACTGCGTGCCTGCTTTTTTTGGCGGGTGCCGCATCTCGGTGGCGTCGACCGACCCGATGGTCCACTTTCCCATTCGTATTCCGAAGACTATTGGATTTGTAGCCTGCATCCCCGATTTCGAAGTCTCCACGGAAAAGGCTCGCCGCATCATGCCCGCGAAGGTATCGGTAAAAACCGCGATCGAAACATCGGGCCGACTCGCGATGCTGCTTTATGCATTTGAGAGCGAATCGCTGTCACTCATCAAGACGGCGGTTCGAGACACCCTGCATGAGCCGCACCGGGCGAAACTCATTCCCGGCTTTGAAAAGGTCCGAGCGGCGGCCGAACGTCACGGGGCCTTTGGCGCCTGCCTCTCCGGTTCGGGCCCGACGGTCCTGGCGCTCACTCCAAAATCACCGCAGCGGCGCGCCATGATCGGGCGCGCGATGGTGCGTGCGTTTCGCGGGGCCGGCTCCAGCGCGCGCGCAATTTCATTAGACATCAACACCAACGGCACGAAGCTGACCTGGGGCGCATAATGCCCCGCGCAAACCCGATCATCGTCATGAAATTCGGCGGGACCTCCGTCGCTGACCCGGAAAAAATTCAGCGCGCGGCCGAACGAGCGGCAACCCTCCGGCGCAAGGGGAAATCCGTTGTTGTTGTTGTCTCCGCTCCCGGGAAAATGACGGATGAACTAATCGGCCTTGCCCATCAAATTTCCCCTGCCCCCAATCCACGCGAATTAGACGCCCTGGTTTCAACCGGAGAAACAATCAGCATCGCTCTCTTTGCCCTCGCCCTGGAAGTTCGAAAGTGTCCGGCCATTTCTCTGACGGGACCTCAAGCGGGATTTGAGGCCGAAGGGGATCATACCCGAGCCACGATTTCCAACATTCAACCCGCTCGCATTCGCAAGGAACTCGGCTCGGGCCGCATTGTTGTTGTAGCGGGGTTTCAGGCGGCCAACAAAAATGGCGAGATCACA
>NVTF01000046.1 GCA_002401485.1 Elusimicrobiota bacterium
ACTCCTGAATGCCGATAAGATTCAGGAACGCAAAAAATCCCAAGAGCGCCACGGTGGCCGCCATGATCGGCAGCCCGTGGAATAAAAGATGGGCGTAATGCATGGCCTCACCGGCGCTGATCACAGCGGTTGCCACGTAGGACAACAGCGTCAGGCACGCGGCGACTGCAGCAAGGCGTTTATTGGTCGAATTGAGGAGAACGGTGTAAGTTCCGCCGTTGAGCGGCAAGGCCGATCCCACCTCGGCATAAATTTTTCTAAAAAGGAAAAGAACCGCCGCGACAGTCAGCAGCGCGACGGGGGCGTAGGCACCCGCTGCCATAATCGCCAGCGCCGAAACATAGAGGCACGAGGAGGTGATGTCGTTGCCGCAAATCGCGGTTGCGGACCACTGCCCGAGTAAATGGGCATGCTGCTTGGAAACGCCGAGTTCTTGAAGCTCGACGCTGTCCTTGCCGAGATCCTTGATCTTAAACGATTGTCCCCAGCCGACGAACTCAAAACCTTCGCCTGCAGCCTTCGCCGTCTTTCCATTCATCGACGACGATTGTATCTATTTTGCCGACACTTAGTTGCCCGCCCACTGAGCCGGGCCTTAAGGCCGTCCCAAGCATATGCAGTTTCGATTGGACGACGTGGACGAACAGACGGCCTTGGTATTGCTGGTGTCATCAATGTAGCCGCCCTGGCAATAACCGCTTCCACAGGAGGCATCGCAGGTCGTTCCCGCCAAGGAACTCGCCGCCCAGAATTTCATACCCCGCTGGATGGTGGCATCAATCTGGGTTTCAATCGCCCCTTCAACGGTCAGAGGCGAGGTCGGCGTCACCGTCAGGATGCCGACCTGGGCGGTGGCGGAGTCCACAAAAACCCCCACGGTGTCGTTATTTCCGGTAATAGCGACGCCGCTGCCGCCCGTCGGGCGAATCCTGATGTAGCCTGGTAAATCGCCATCGGTTCCAAAGAGCAATTCATTCCCGCTGGCCGTGTCCTTAATGGTGAATAAATTATCACCCGCGCCATCGACCTGTAATTTAGACACGGGATTCGTTGTTCCGATACCAACGTTGCCGTTACCCAACACCACCATCCGCGCAGGAATAGTGGTGCCTCCATCACTCGAGGTGCGAAACGCCAAGGTGCCTCGGGAGGTCGAAGTCTCCCAGCCTCCTGTGATGGAAGAAAGCGCGTTTCCAAAACCGGCCAAGGGTGTAAATTCAAGTCCGAGGGCGGTTGTTTGACCCAAACCCAAGGCATTATTAAAGAGCTTGATCGTTGAAGCCGCACCGGTATCCATACGAATGCCTTTCTGCGATCCGCCAAATAACTCCAACTGCGTTGTTGCCGTGCCGCCGATCCCGACCCTACCCGTCTCATCAACAACAAAACTTTCTGAAGCTGAATTGGACAAGGCAAACATCGTGCTGTCCAAATTTCCTACCGAGGCCGTAAGCGTCTCATTGACACCCAAAGCAGGATCGGGGCCAATATTGGTTCCAATCCAAATGGGATTAGACGCTATGGTAACCTGCGGAATCACGGCAGCGACGATCGTAGTTCCCCCCAAAGCAGCCTCCATTTGCACATCGATGTAACTAATCCCAAGAACGGAATCATAAACAGACCGGACCTTTACAATTGTGCTTTGTGATCCACCATTAACCACAGTTATTTTGGAGAGGCCTCCCCAATCTGTCGATATATCCGCGATAAAAGCTCCCGGTACTCCAGAACCGCCATTGGTCCCGGCGATGACGCGAACCACGCTGCGGCCATTGGTGGCGATTGAGGCCAGACGGATCCAATCCGAATTATCAGCCGCAGTGATTGGGACTGTTCCTGATGCACTATTGGAGGCCCCTGGAATACCGGTGATGCCCGATCCGTCGCCGACAAAGGCGGTCGCGGTGACGGTGCCGGACACGTCTAATTTCGTGCTCGGCGAGGGATTGCCGATGCCGACGTTGCCCGTGCTTGTGATGCGGAGCTTTTCCGTCTCCGCTCCAGAGGTCCTCGTCCCCAGGGCCAGGAAACCATTATTAGAGGATCCCTCATTCTCCACTCCCGCTTGAATAAAGCCCATAACCCTACTAAGAGGGTTCGGCACTCCCGCCTCCGACAGTGACAAGACGATTCGGCTCAATTCATTGGTTCCCGTACCAACGCCGTAGGTTTTGCGGTTGTCGATGGCAAGGCCGGTAAAGGTTCCATCGACGGTATCAAAAACGTGCGCCTTGACGGTTGGGTCCGTCGTCCCGATGCCCACGTTGCCGTCACCCCGAATAACAAAATCTTCCACCGTCGCATTCCCGCCCTGCGGGCTGGCATAAAAGGAGAGGCGTTCGGTTGCCAAATTGACGTCGTTCATTCCAATCCAGAAACGGCGCGAGTTATCCGAGGCGTTGAACTCGATCTTCGGACGCTCGCTGGCCTCAAACCCAATGGTGATGCCGGTGCTATTGCCGGTCACCGCCAACTGCGCCTTGATCTCTCCAACGGTCTCAAGTTTATGTCCCGGGGTTGCCGTGCCGACACCCAGATTGCCGGTGACATACAACTCACCGTTACTGTCCAAGCTCATTCGTTCTCCGCTGTTGTACCAGTGAAAGGCGTCGGTCCCCTGAGAATTTCCGGTCCACCCCGTTCCATTTTGCCAAGCCGATCCACCCACCGTCGCGCTGGAGTATAAAATTTCCGCGAGGCCATCGGTTATAATCGCGATCGAGTCATTCGATTGCCGCACCCGCAATTGACCGTTCACATCGAGTTTGCTTTCTGGGTTGGTGATTCCGATTCCCACATCTCCACTTTGCTCAATGCGCATTTTTTCAGAGGCGGTAAAGGCATCATCAAACATTCCCAAGGCCATATCATCCCCGCTCACTCCGCTCACAGCGGCCATATAAATCTTCCGCTGATTAGCAGTTCCATTGCCTCGTTCAATGACAAATGTAGGCGAGGTGTTACTGGCTAGATGAAGCGGACGCCCCGGGTTCGTTGTACCAATACCGACATCCCCCGTTGTATTTTCAATGAAAAATCTGGTATTTGTTCCATCTTCTTCAATCGAAAAATGATTCGATCCCAGATCACCTACTTTCCACATGGTCGTATTCGCGTCTCGGATATCTAAATAAGATCTCCCTCCAGTTGTTTGGCGATCGAGGATCAAGGCCGAATTTCCCGTTGAATTATTGTCTATCCTTATTGTCGTCTCGGTCGCATCACTTCTTAAGACTGAAAGTTTATCGGCTGGAGCCGTGATACCAATACCTACATTTCCGGTAGAGTCTATCCGTACACGCTCCGTCGTATCTCCGGTATTGCCTCGCGTGGAAAGAGCGAGATAGCCAGCAAAATTTCCATCCGTGGCATTTTCTTTCCTCCCCGCGATTCCGGCCCATTGCGCGACATTGCCGGAGGTGTCATACTTTCCGCCAAAACCTATACTTCCCCCCAGATCTATTCCAAATGCGTTGGAAGTCCTCACAATTAAGTTCTGCCAATTATTCAAGGTCTGGTTGGCATCCTCAACGTGCAATTTTCCCGCTGGTATCGTCGTCCCGATGCCGACGTTGCCGGAATTGTCGATGGCCATGGCGGTTGTCGGCGTAAAGCTCGCGCCGACGGCGCCCGTCCCCCCTTGCTGGAAGTAAAAACCATTGCTACCGATTTTGAGTAAATTCGCATTTACAGAAGGGCTCCCGGCATGTAGGAAGGTTGGAGCAGCCACCGATACGCCGTCGACCACTTCAAATGCAGAGCCTATATAAAGGTCGTTGAAAGGAGCACTGCCATCGTGGTTGAAATAAAGTGCCTGCCGACTGCCTGAGCGATTTCCTGAAGACAGAAGACCGACGACGCTTGTGTCATTCCCGGACAATGCAATGTCGGCATTCGTACCCCAAACTGTGAGTTTGGATCCAGGATTCGCCGTCCCGATACCGACGGAGTCGCCGATATTGGTCAGCTCAACCTCGGAATTAGCCGTGTCGCGCGTCCAGCCCCCGGCCCCGGTCACTTGGGAGTCCACGTAGCTCTTGGAGGCCGCGTCGGAAGCCGCGCTCGGTGCGGGAAGCCCCGTCACCGTGCCGCCGCCGACAAGCGTGATCCCGGCTCCTGAGGCGAGGTTTAACGCCCCCGTGGCCGTGAAGGTACTCTTGGCTACTCCCGAGCCGAACTGCGCGTCGCCGACCACATCCAGCTTCGTGCCCGGGCTCATCTCCCCTAGACCCAGATTGCCGGCATTTGTAAACGAGATTAAATCCCCGGGCCCGCCATTGCCAAAAAGGCGCAACTCGTCCCCTGTCGGGTTATAGAACTGGAAGGTAGTCCCCGTTTCATCCCGAGGGGCTAACTCAACACCCGCAAAGGTACCCGTGGACCGAATTCGGCCATTCACGATTAACTTTTCCGTAGGATTAGAAGTTCCAATGCTGACGTTTCCATTGGCCGCTATCTCAAGCAGCGAAGCCGCCCAATCATTGGCAACGCGCAAAATAGGCCGATTCACAATCGCCCCCCCACCGGAGGTTCTGCGCCCGTCGATCACAATTACCGGATTGGTATTGCCTACCCCGTCGTTGGCTGCGGTCACCTGACCGGTTAAAACAAGTCCCTGGTCATTGGTATCAAAGCCGGTTCCGCCAATCCACGGGATATACCCTCCGCCCGTTCCATTTCCGATGGAGAGCCCGTTGGTCCCGTCTCCTATATGGAAGGTCGTCTGAAAGGCGCCTGAGTCGACAGCGTCCGCGACGACCAATTTCGCATTTGGGTTTGCCGTCCCGATGCCCACGTTGCCGTTGCCTAGAATGCGTACCCTTTCTCCGTAGGAGCCGGCATCTTGGGTGGCAAATACCAAATCGCCGGTAACGGCTCCGGCGGCATGGCTGACATAATTGGCCGCGATCGCTGCAAATCCCAACTTGGTATCACTTGTATCCACTCCAGTAAAGCTCAGGCGAGCATAGCTGCCATCGGTCGTGCTTTCATTCTGTATTCGTAGAGCCGTGTTTGTACCCGTCAGGGAAGTTCCGGTGGTATTGGTATTAAAGAGAGCCGAAGAATCCCGATCGCCATCTGTATTTTCAACATGCAGGAGTCCCGCAGGAGTGGTCGTCCCGATGCCGACCTTATCGCCGATATTGCTCAGCTCGACCTCCGCGTTGGCCGTGTCGCGCGTCCAGCCCCCGCCAGCCGTGACCTGCGAGTCCACGTAACTCTTGGGGGCCGCGTCGCCAGTTGCGCTCGGGGTAGGCAGCCCCGTCACGGTACCGCCGCCGACAAGCGTGATGTCAGCGCCCGAGGCCACGCTCAGCGCGCCCGTCACCGTAAAGGTGCTCTTGCCCGCCCCCGAGCCGAACTGCGCGTCGCCGGAAACGTCTAGCTTCGCACCGGGACTCGTCGTGCCGATGCCGACATTGCCGTTATTAACGAGCACATTCCCGTTATTTCGAATCTCCAACACTGGAGTATTATTGGAAATGATGTCAAAGCTTTGATTTGTTTGCATTCCGATAGCAGGATTCGCGACCCCGGACTGTCCTGCCTTGACAACCATTTGGTGAATACCCGTACTGTCATCGAGCCTAAGAATTGTCTTGTTTGAACTACTGCTTTGTAGATGCAACAATTCAGCCGGGCTCGCGATCCCGATGCCTACATTTCCATCGCCCTTGACAACGACTAGCTCCTGCCCGACCGCCGTACCACTGGATACCTGGAAGATCGTGTCGGAGGCCACGGCACTGGCGCTTGAAACGTGCAGAGCGGCGGCCGGAATCGTAGTCCCGATGCCGACCCTCGCATCGTCATTATTGACAACAAAGGCGGTATTCCACCCCCCACCAGTGGGTTTGTTCCAAATTCTAAATTGATAATTATCTGAGGAAGACTGAGTCCGCAGCAGCGATCGCCCCACCCCGGCATGTGCTAAGAGAATTCCGGGGAAACCCGCATCGGCGTCTTCCAACACAACACTGGAGTTTGCCCCATCCAAAATCCCCGTCCCGAATACATGCAGCTTTGTGTTTGGCGCCGTCAGCCCGATACCAACATTCCCGGAAGGTACGGTAAAGCGGCTTCCGTCATATTGGAATTGGCTGGCCGTACCACTTTGCTGTAGGTGTAAAATGCCATTGGAGCCACCATTATTTCCATGCCAAAACTGCGACCAAATTGTCTCGGCACTCCTACTAAGCCTTAGAACCGTTGCTGTACTTGTCTGATCAACTTCTAACCTTCCATTCGGAGTCGTCGTTCCAATACCGACGTTGCCGTCGCCCTGTATCCGCATCCTCTCGGCAAGCGCCCCGCTGCCTGAGGTGAAGAAGCGCAGATTCGTCTGGCGGGTGGCGTTATCGTGCAGGGTATTCACCGAATCAATAGCCGCAACCTCCACAAACGAGGCGGCTCCAGCGCCGGTTGTATCGGTACGAAAACTCATTACGGTCCCATTGCCATCGGTCACATCCGAATTGTAGAGAGCGATGTTTGTCGCGGAGCCGGGCGTATTCGTATCGATGACCAGCTTTCTCTGGGGATTGGTGGTCCCGATGCCAACATTGCCGGTCTCTGTTATTCTGACGAGGGTGGTACCCGATTGAAAGTGGTAGATATCTAAGGGATTGCCACTGACATTGCCCTGATATTTAAGTCCCATTAAATTTGTGGTGTCTTCCCGAAATATGAGGGACTGGCTTCCGACCGCAGCGGCCCCGATGATAATATCCCCTTGATCAACGTGTAATTTCGCCACCGGCCCCGAGATGCCGACTCCGATATTTCCGCCGGATTCCGTCATCACCGAATCCCCAAGGGTTGTGCCCGTGGCGAAGAGGGCGATTTTACCCGCGGTGCCGCCTCCGGAAATCCCGCCCCCGCCCGCCTGGGCCGCAGTGGTGGAGGTGGTCCCATCAGCCCATCGAATCCCCACATCGGTCGTGTTAATCTTGATCCAACCACCCTCGATGGTCAGCCTGTCCGTCGGGCTCGCCGTTCCAATCCCGACATCCGCGCCCGTAAAACCGAATCCATTCGTCACATCAAAGGACAACGTGGCGTCGGTGGTCCCTCCATTGGTATCTCGAAACGTAAGTCGTGGCGCGCCGGTGATGCTGGAGTCTCCTTCCAACATAAGGGCTCCAGACGAACCGTTGTATCTTTTGACGTGCAGCGGATAGATTGGATTTGTGATCCCGATACCAACGTCCCCGCCGGCTTCAATCCTCATCTTCTCGTTGGCAGCGGCCAAGGGCGTGCTGGTGCCGATGTGAAAGGACATATAACTCCCGCCGATTTCTACGACGTTGCCGATGCGGAAGCTGTTATCCACGCCGTGGTGGCTGAAATACCCGTATTGGCCTTCCGGGGTCCCCTCTCCGATCTTAACGGAAGCGATGGCGGTTCCGCCGCCTGAATTTTGAAAATGCCCTAACAACGCCTCTGCATTTGTGGCTGTTTTCTGCACGTGAAGGCGACTATCAGGGGCTGCGGCCCCGATACCGACGTCTCCAGTGTTTAGGATTCTCATGTATTCCGTCCACGTGGACCGATCGTCACTTACTTTAAAAAACTTCAAACTTCCGCCATTTACTTGAATATCCCAATCCATATCCACAGAGTCCGTCTCAGCCAAAAAAACTCCGGGATTCACACCGCTTGACCTGAATTCTCCACTGGAGAGTATTGATCCAGCCACCTCAAGTTTTTCATTCGGGCTCGCCGTCCCAATCCCGAAGTTTCCGGCATTGTCAAAACGTGCCACTTCGGTGTAGGCGCCGTTGAATTTACGGTCGAAGATAAGGCCTTGGGTCGCCGTTCCGCTGGAGCGAATCCGGCCGCCATAGGTATTGCCGGAGATGCTGCTGTCAATAACAAGGTCGGAAACCGCTTCGGTCCGGCGTATCTGCAGGGCCGCTTCCGGCAAGGTAGTTCCGATGCCGACATTGCCCGTTGAGGTAATTCTCATTCTTTCAGTCGTTAAAAAGCCTTGTGCTCTTGTGTCAAACGCCATGAAACCAGCAACACTGGTGTCCGTTACATTCTCTTTTCCGACGCGAACCGATCCCATAATTGCTTGAGAACCAGTGGTATGTTCGTTTACAAATATAATTCCGGCTTGAGGATTTGAACCAAATGGGGTTTTAGACCTGATCCTTAATTGACCCGTAGCAGAACCTTCCCCGCTTTCGAGGCCTTCCAAATCAAGAAGGTGCCCAGGGTTCATTGTGCCTATGCCGACCTTGCCGTCCTTGCGCATGGTCATCACGGCGTTTTGCGAAGCGTCGGCCTGATCTACAAAACCAAAGGTCATTTTTGTCGCGGTATCAGTGTTGCTGGGAAATACATGAATGACCCCGCCATCCCAACTGGGGCTGACGGTATCCCACGTCCCGCTGGTGCCCGTCTCGAATGCGTTGAATCCAAGATAAGGCCCGTCCGCAGTGCTGTTGAAATTCCCCTTTCCAAAAACCGCAGAGTCCCACTGGGAACCTGCGTCAACGTGGAATTTATCCACCGGGGAGGAAGTGCCGACGCCGACCTTGCCGTCCCCTAGGATTCTTATTTTTGAGTTGCCATTGGTATAAAGATCCAGGAAGTTATTCGTTATGGTCCCGAAGAAATGGCCCCCTAAAATATCCTGTCCCCAGAGGGACGCAACCGCGCCGACGGTACCGCTGCTGAGTTTTATTCCATCGGCGTCAGCGGCCGAGGGTCTGACCTCCAATCGTTTGCCGGGATTCGTCAACCCGATACCGACGTCTCCAGTCGTTGTGATCGACATTCTGTCCTGGCTTCCAGTTTGCAATCTCAAGAAGTCGCTCGCAGAGTCCCCGACAATTCTGGAGGCACCGGTGCCCCAGGTTAGGTAGTTGCTGTCATCCAGGGTAATTGCGCCGCCGCTGACGTGGAGCGTGCTGCCCGGGCTCGCCGTCCCGATGCCAACCCGTCCGGCACCCGTATCCAATGAAATGGGCAGCAACGCGTCCGCATGCAGCTTCGACGTTGTCACAGCGCCGTCAGCGATTTTCGCCTCCGTCACGGCCGCGTTAAGAATCTTTGAGGTGATCACCGAATCAGCAGCGAGCTTAGCGGTCGCAATTGTTCCATCACCCACAACAACACCCGTCAGGCTGGAACCATCGATGACCGGAAGCGCACCCGTCAACTTAGACGCCTGCATCGACACGATGCTGCCGTCGAGAACCACGCCATCACCAAGCTTCGCAGTTGTTACGGAGCCGTCAGCAATCTTAGCCTCCGTCACCGCCGCGTTCAGAATCTTGGAGGTGATCACCGAATCAGCAGCAAGCTTAGCGGTCGCAATTGTCCCATCACCCACAACAACACCCGTCAGGCTGGAACCATCGATGACCGGAAGCGCGCCCGTTAACTTAGACGCCTGCATCGACACGATGCTGCCATCGAGGACCACACCGTCCCCTAGCTTCGCTGTGGTGATTGAACCGTCAGCGATTTTCGCCTCCGTCACTGCCGCGTTCAGGATCTTCGAAGTAATAACCGAATCGGCTGCCAGTTTTGCGGTCGCAATTGTTCCATCACCCACCACAACACCCGTCAGACTGGAACCATCGATGGCCGGAAGCGCCCCCGTCAACTTCGAAGCCTGCATCGAGACGATGCTGCCGTCGAGAACCACGCCGTCCCCGAGTTTCGCTGTAGTAATGGAACCGTCAGCGATTTTCGCCTCCGTCACCGCAGCGTCGAGAATCTTTGAAGTGATCACCGAATCGGCTGCGAGTTTCACTGTCGTTATTGTCCCATCACCCACCCCAATACCCGTCAAACTCGAACCATCGATGGCCGGAAGCGCGCCCGTTAACTTAGACGCCTGCATCGACACGATGCTGCCATCGAGGACCACACCGTCACCCAACTTCGCCGTGGTTACAGAGCCATCAGCAATCTTAGCCTCCGTCACAGCCGCATTCAAGATCTTCGAAGTGATCACCGCGTCAGCCGCTAGCTTAGCGGTTGCAACTGTTCCATCACCCACAACAACACCCGTCAAGCTGGAACCATCGATGGCCGGCAGCGCCCCCGTCAACTTAGACG
>NVTF01000047.1 GCA_002401485.1 Elusimicrobiota bacterium
CTTATATCAATAGTCACAGTTTTCTAGATAACCCAACATTTCGGGGGATGCGTTGGCACCTCCTTAAAACCTTTGACAAGATTTATATCATTGATTTACATGGTAATACTAAAAAGAAAGAGACTTGTCCAGATGGCTCGCCAGATAAAAATGTATTTGATATTCAACAAGGTGTATCAATTAACTTGTTTGTAAAAACAGGTGAAAAAGAAGCTGATCAGCTGGGTCAAGTATTGCATTATGATTTATATGGCTTTAGCCTATAATAATTGAGTTATATCACGATTGTAAGCTGAAATCGGTTGTGTTGGTAGGGGGGATTCGTTTTTTAACGCCTCTTCAACCAAGCATCGATGGAATAACGTCCAGGACCGACGAAAAAGAGGGTGATGTAGGCAATGAGATAAAGGAGAGTGAATTCCTGTTTTTTGAATGGATCGGATGCATGAACGATCCCTGCTGCGACGGCCATTGTAAAGGCCAGAGGAATGGAAACCAATCGTGTGAGAAAACCTACTGTGAGCGCTAGAGAGCAGAAGAATTCAGCACCGCCTGCGAGGAACAACGAAGGGCCTGCGCCGATACCAATGGGGTCTGCCCAATTATAAGGGCCTCCGGCCATGAATTTTTGAACCTTGCCGAGTCCGTGGGAGAACGCCATCATCAAACCAACGCCAACACGTAGTATCAAAAGCCCGATATTTCGAGCCTTCGCTTCCCTCTCAGGCGTCATGAGTCCATAGTATCGCAATAGAAGTTCTTTCATGTCTCCCATGATACACAACCTATAAACACAAAACCCTGCCTCCCGGACGGGAGGCGTGCTGGCCTCCTCTGGGTTAAAGGGAGGCAGTGCCTCCGACCGCTGTCGTCCTCAAAATCCAAAACCAAGGCGAAAGGAGGATGATCAAGGAAAAATCAATGATTGGATGCTTCCTGGTTGCGGCTAAGTTCTTCGGCAATGTTGCCCCTCCAACACCCTCCCCCTGCGCGGGAGTCAGAGCGCTTTGCGGTAAGGAAGCCGGCGCATTAATTCCCGCGCGGTTCGGTCGATGAATTCTCTCTCCCGTAAAATATATTTTTCGATCCCGTCTCTAAAATCGGGATGTTTGATCTTATGCGCGCTATAGGTCTTGACTGGTTCAAATCCCCTTGGGATCTTATGCTCCCCTTGGGCTCCCGACTCGAAGACGGTGAGTTTTTTCTCGATACAGAAATCGATCCCGCGGTAGCAGCATAGCTCGAAGTGAAGGCAAGGATAATCCATCCGCGCGCCCCAATACCGTCCGTATAGCCGCGTGTCGTCGAAGAAATAGAGCGCCCCCGCGATGGGTTCGCCGCTGGTCAGGGCGCGGACATAGAGAATGCGTTCGGGCAGGCTGCCAAAGACTCTCCGGAAGAAGTCTTGCTTCAAGTACGGGATAGCGCCCTTCTTCTCCAAAGTCGATAGATAGAAAAGGTACATCTCTTCGCCGTGGCGGGCCGTCAGGCGGTCCCCGGTCAGGGTCTCGAACGTGATCTCTTTGGGGAACTGGCGCTCCTTGCGTATCTGCTTGGCCTTCCGGGATTTTAGCTGACCGAGGAATTCCTCGAAATCCTTATAGCCCGGGTTTTTGAAGTGATACTGCAGGCTGTCGCGCAGGAGGTAGCCGCGCCCCGAGAAGAACTCGCGCTCATCCTCCGTTAGGAAGAGGAAATGCGCCGAGGAATAACGGCCGTCGGTGTAGCGCTCTTCAAAGTTATCCAGGAGATCGCCGGCGCGGCCGCTGTCGAAGCGGGGCATGGTCAGATGGGGGATGGTGGCCGGGGTAAAGGGGATCATCGAAGTGAGCTTGGGGTAATAAGGAACGCCCATGCGGGCGTAGGCGTTAGCCCAATCCCAGTCGAAGATATACTCKCCGTAGCTGTGATKCTTCTCGTAAGCGAATAGGGCCGCGTCGGGGGTTTTGCCGCCGCTTGTCCAATAGAGGGGCCGCCAGCCGGCCTGCTCGCCGACCGAGCCGCTCTTTTCAAGTGAGCGGTGAAATTCGTGATCTAGGAACGGACTCGTGCCGGACTGCACGCCGTTCCAGGCCGCAGGCGAGATGTCNTCGATAGAGTCAAAATGCTTCACCAGCATGTCTCCAAGACTGAGTTTAGCAGGGTGTTGCGGCAATTGCACGCCGCCCTCGCCGATCCCGCCTGGTTGGAAAAGTTTAAAGAGTTTCTCGGGATTTAAAAGCAGTATAATGGGAACATGCCGGACGTCGCGCAGCTTCCCTATCTCATTAAATTATTGGAAGACASMTCCTCCGATGTGCGASAMGGACTCTCTAAGGCCTTTKCGGAATWCGGCAACGATTTAAACGACGCCCTCTCCTTAATGTCGGCCCCGCCGGACGCCGTCGAGCGGCATATGATCCATGCGYTGCTTTCCGAAAGTCTGCGTGAGGTGTTGCGTAAGAAATGGACGTCCTGGTTTGATTTAGAGGACCCCTACGAGCGCCTCGAGACGGCGTTTTCGCTGCTATCGCACTTTCAAAGTGGAGTGACGCGTCCCTTTGAAGTGACCAAGCTGCTCGACACCCTGGCCGATGAATATGGGGGCGATTTCGACAAGATCACGGCGCGCAATCTGTCTAAGTACCTTTTTAAAGTCAAAGGATTAAGAGGCGTCGCGCCGGCGCACTACTACCATCCCTCTAATAGCGATTTAATCGCGGTGATCGAAACGCGGCGGGGGTCGCCGATCTCACTTTCGGTGATCTATATTCTCGTGGGGCATCGCCTGGGTTTGTCGGTTCATGGCTGCAACTTCCCCGCGCATTTCTTGTGCAATGTGGAAGAGGACGGGAAGCCCTTTGCGGTCGACTGTTATGGGGGAGGACGATTTTATACGCACGATGAAATCGTGGAGCTTCATAAAGATAAAGAAAAAGAGTTGCGCTATCTGCTAAAGCAGGAAGCCACTCCTGAAGAAATTATAGCGCGTGTGCTTCGGAACCTCTATGCGGCCTATGAGAAGACCGACCAGCACGACAACGCCCAGCTTGTTACCGACCTATTCGCCCGCCTCGCTAACCACAAAGACCGGCCTATCAGATAGCGACGCGGTCTTCTTTGACGCTATACAGCATGGAGTCCATTGAGAGTCGATGCTGATCAACGGGTCTTTCAGGGAAAATTTGCGATTACATGGGGTCATCCTTTTGGGGTTCCATTGCCGCAATGTCCGTCAAAATGAGGGGAAGAAGCCGCTCCGAGATGAGTGGGTAGATACCGGAGAGGCACTCTTTGACCAACTGGTGGAAGAGTATTTCCAAGCTTTAAAGTAACTTCATGAGATCGTGTCCCCCATAAACACAAACCCCCCGGCGTTAGCCGAGGGTGCGGTCCAGACATTTCTAGTTACTGGTTCGAAAACGTCTAAATGGGTGCGGGGGCAGGATTTGAACCTGCGACCTCAAGGTTATGAGCCTTGCGAGCTACCAGGCTGCTCTACCCCGCACTTCATAGTAGCAAAAACGCGGGATTGGTTCAATACATGCCTACAACGTCCCCGGCAGAACCAAGGACAATTTCGCAAGATCGGAAATATCGGCGATATTTATGTTTTTAGGCCGGTAGGATAGCGCCTTCTTGTCGAGAATCTCCAGATGCAAATCGGCAAATCCTCCGAGCAATTCCAGAAAACCATCCGTCGCTGACGATTTCAAGAGAGCGTGATCTTTAGCAAGCACTAAACTGCGCGAACAAAACTCAGGATGCTCGGGAAAATCGACTTCTTTGGGAGAGAAGAACTCGCTAATTTTATCGCCAAGCGATTCCGGACGGATCAAGACATGCCCCAAATCGATGAATAAATCGAAAATGACAACCGCAAACGTATTGTCTATTGAATTGCGATGGACCTGCCCCTGGGCACCCGTTGAAACCTGCTCATAACGATTACAAACAGCGAGCATGAACGCACTGCGGCCTTCATAGGTGAGGCGAAAGCCGTCGCAGACAATCGTTTCTTCGCCTTGCCCGAGGATCGAAAACTTAGAGATTTCGTTGATATAGGAAATAATCTCCCGTTCCTTCAGGTCGGTAACATGATATTCCTGAGAAAGCTGGGCGCGCGCTTTCGTGAACGTTTCTTTATCTTCGTCGGAGAGATGGAGACGGAACATTGATGACAATATAGCAAACGTCCCGTGAGTTGCGCTGTTATGAGCCTTGCGGGCTGCTAGGCTGCTCTACCCCGCATGTAGGGAGAAACAAGGTCTTTGTCGGGGACTGGCCATTGGAGGTCGCTGCGAGTTCGCAAGGTAGGTTCGGGAATTCGGAGGTGGTACGCAGCTGCGTGAACTTAGCCAGCCGGGACGTGGCGAACCAGCACCGAAAGTTTTCTCTGATGGATCGTATGTTTGAAGGGGGCGCAAGTCAAATCATTTAGTGTTTACAAATATGTAAACACCTGTTATGCTGATAGCTATGCACCTCGGGAAAAACGATTGTATGAATGAGAATCATGTGTTTACATATTTGTAAACAACGGTGCTTGGCATGAGATCCACTCAGGAACGAAACCCATTCTCTGATGCGGCTTCTCGTGTCCTGCGGACAGCCCTTTCCAAACCCTCTCGATCTTGGGGGATTCGTGAACTGGCGCGGCTTTCAGCAACGAGCCCCACGTTAACGACGCTGGTTCTAAAACGCTTAGAGCGATTAGGATATGCATCACGCGAAAGTTCCGGGCAGGCGCGCCTATTGGACCCCGCAGGCTTGCTTCTAGAATGGGCAGCGTGGTACGCCATCAAGCCGTTACAAGAGTACCGTTTTTCTTTGGACGGGAAGGTCTCTCCCAAAAAAATCTTAAATCTGATGGCGAAGCATCGTCTTGATTTGCCCGGGAAATGGGCGCTCACCTCTATGGCCGGCGCCTCTCTCGTGGCCCCGTTTGCGGAATTTCGGGAGATTCATGTTTTTCTGCCCAAGGCACATCAGTTGATACCGTCTTGGCGTAAGATTTTCGGACTGGTGCCCGATTCTGTTGGCCCAATCCATTTGATCGAGCCTTACTATTCGACCTCAACCAACGAAGGAGTTCGAGTTGTTCGTAGGATACCGGTCGTATCCGACATGCAGCTCTTTTTAGACTGCTACCGCTATCCCGTCCGAGGACGAGAGCAGGCTGAACACATCCTCTCGCGTCTTTCTCAGGATTGGGACCGTGGCTAGAACATCCGTTGATACCGTCCGCCGCGTTCTCTTTACCGCGCTCGCGGCGCTCAAGGATTATCATCAGGATATCGTTATCGTCGGCGGGTGGGTTCCCAAAATTTACGCGTGGTCCGAAGATCTCACCGAGCCTCTGATTCACTCATTTGACGTTGATGCGGCGGCGGCGGGGGCTGTCCCGGTTCGCCAGAGCAAAACAATCACAGAAGTGTTGGAGGGCGTAGGCTTTCAACGCCAGGAGAAGGATGCGGCATTCGCGCTCGGGACTTTCGGGAAAAAGAGCGCTCAGGTTACTCAGTTCGTCTATAAGAAAGGCCGCCAGCATGTCATCTTCGAGTTCATAGCTCCGCTGATTGGACGTGGTACCAATGACCGCAAGACCATTCAGGGAGGGGTGGTTGCTCCGGCCCTTCGATTCGTCGAGGTGTTGCTTGCCGATACCCAGGAGATTGCTATCCAGGGAGAGAAGCTCGATGGGGCGAAGGCCAAACTTAAATTTCGAGTTCCGACGCTCGCCGCGTACGTGTACGGCAAGGGCTTGGTGTTTCCGCGCCGTGATTCGATTGATAAGAAAGGCAAGGACTTGGCGTACATCTACGAAGTCTTGTCGCGTCCCACTTGGCGTGAAAAGGTTGTTGGAGAATTGCCCGCTGTCGCCAAGAATCACTCGGCGAACTGGTATCGAAATTTTCGACGGAATCTAAGCGAACATTTTAAGACCCAGGGGGCTGAAGGTCCGGCGTGGGTCGCGTTGCAGTATCCTGACCGCGATCCCGAAGAAATTCGGCGGGCGATCTTTTTGGAGTTTCAAGCATTTCTTTCCGACATTCCGGCTACGCTTCGCTAGATCCATGCTCTGCTGCCTGCCGCAGGGGAATCCCCGATAGTTTGTCGTAATTCCTGGACGCTAAAGTATTAGATGTAGTTGTCGGGGTCGCGGTCACCTTGCTTGAAGGACTGATGTCACTACGCCCCGATCTCGTTCAAGAACTTTTAGAATCCTGCCGTTCGGTTAAAGCAAAGCGGTTGTTTCTCTACTTCGCGTAAAAATTCGGTCTTCCCTGCTTTAAGCAATTGAACTTGGAGCGTGTGGACCTCGGGAAAGGCAAGCGGCAGATAGTTCCCGGCGGGCGCTTCGACGCGAAGTATCAAATAACGGTCCCCGCTGATTCGCAGAAAGAGGTTCCGTGAGAAGCCCCTTTTTGGAACAGTCGGCGCTGATGCTTCGCGTGATGCCGTATGTCGCCCAGGAGGAATACATCTTCGTCAACCAGAAGGTGCGAGCAATAGACTGTTTACAAATGTGTAAACACCCTGCCATTGGGACAGTTCGCAGGAATAGATGATTCCCAGTTTTCCTTACAGTACAAAACTGTAAAACAATATAAATTGTAGTGTAAATTCGACTTTACACTACAAAGACTCTCTATTATACTATTTGTAGTGTAAGGCCATGGCAATTTTAAAAGGGATACTCAAAGACAGCCTAGATTATTATCTAGATCTTCAACGGCGGCTAAACGCTCGCCTCAAGGAATTGCCGAAGGGGAGCATCTTTAAGCGAAAGATCGGTCGTCAGCACTATTACTATTTGGTATTTAGGGATAGAAAAAAGGTCGTTTCCAAATATCTTGGAAAGGAGAAGCCGGCTCAAATAGAAAAGGACATCAAGGAGCGTCGGCTGATTAAAAAACAGATTAAAGAAGTATTGGAAAATCTCAGCATGATCAAACGCCTCAAGAAAAGGAAGCGAATTGGACGATCTCTTTCGAAAAATCCTTAAACTATTCGACGCTCTCGGCCTATGGGAAAACGGCGTGGAGCTGGTTGGAAGCTGGTCGTTTTTGCTTTATCAGCGCCATCTCGGCGTTCGCCCGCTGCCTCTGCGTACGCAGGATGTGGACTTCCTTCTGCCTTGGCCTTATTCTAATAAGAGAAACGTCGACATGAAATCTGCGTTGGAGCCATTGGGTTTTCGGATTGCAATTGCCGCAAACGGGACCACGTCTTTTACGCATCCGGAATTAAAGCTGGAGTTTCTAGTCCCTGAGCATGGCAAGGGAGGGATGGACTATCGGGAGATCAAGCCCTTAGGCGTTAAAGCCATCCCGTTGCGTTTTATGGACATGCTTTTAAAGAATTCGATCATGCTGAAAGAGGGGGGAGTAAAAGTTCGAGTCCCTCTGCCGCTTAATTATTGTCTGCATAAGTTAATGATTGCGCAGCGGCGCATCAAGGCGGACAAAAAGGAGAAGGATATTATGCAAGCGGTCTATGTCCTCAGCATACTGAAGCCCGCTGAATTCTCAGCGGCCCTTGCCGATTTTTCTCCCAAGTGGCGAAGGCTGGTTGAGACAAGTTTAAAATTCGCTTGGGAGAATTTCCCTTTGGAGCGGCCCTTGCTTAAACGCTTCATGGAAGAACCGGATTGATCGAATTAATCTGGAAATTCTCAGTTCTGTCTGCTTCGCTGAGTAGACTCTCGCCGCGCTCGAAGCCAGTCTTAGACTGCTACTCGAGCTCGAAGCGGCCCCCCGGTTCAACAACCGTCACCTTCACCTCAGTTCCCAAGCGGCTGCGGCCGTCGATGACGACCACACTGCTTTCCCCGACAACCTCGAATTCCCGGCCCTGGAGCACCACGGCAGTGGACTCGTCGATGCCGATGCCCAGGAACTTTGGCAGGCCGAGCACGGCGTTGAGCAGCCTGAAGAAACGGTTGCGGCGCAGGAAATGCTGGTCAACGATGACCTCGGGCCAGAGGCCCAGTCCCTTCCCGGTTTTAACTCCCTCAGTTCCCGGAATGGCCCCCTGCTCGGAGCTTCCGGTAATCATGACTTCAGACATTACGGCTGCTCCGGCACTCGTACCGCCGACCACGGCCCCTTGTGCGAAGCGCTTCCAGATTGCCTCGGGGACGCCCGTGCCTTTGAGCGCGCGTATCAGGCGCTTTTGTTTTCCCCCGGTCATCCAGATGAAGTCGGCCTTTTGGATCTGCTCAAGGGCGGAGGCCCGATTCGATAAGTCGAGCACCTCACCGGCCGCAGCCCCGGCCTTGAGCCACATCTCCAAAACCTCTTTTCCGACTTCGGCCACACTGGAGGCCTGCGGGATGACGAGTACACGGGCGGTCGGGCCGCCGGCCAGCTCGAGTGTCTTCTGGAGTATCGCGGCCCCCACGGACCCGCCGCCCACGATAACGAGCTTCCCCTTGGGAATCGCTTTCCCGGCCCTGGGCGTCGGTGGGGTGGGGGAGGGTTCCTTGGATTTCGAGTGCGCAGCGCGCGGGAGGAGACTGCTCTTTTTCCCTTGGACAAGATTCGCTACCGGGACAGATTGCTCTCCCTCCGCCTCAGTCAGACTGATTCCCAGGATCCGGCTGAACATTTTCCGGCCCGCGAAGTGAACCTGGCCCCCGGTTTTGGAAGCCGCCCATTTAGGTTTCAGGGAGAAAGCCGCCTTTTGGCGGAGCAGCCCTTGCAGGGAAGGAGGGGTTATTCGTGCGGGGCTGGGCGTCGGCGTGCGCAAAACATGAGGCTGCAGCGCGGGGCTCGGCGTCGGCGTGACCAAAACATGAGGGAGTAGCTTGGGAGATTGGAAGGCGGTTAGTGAAATAGAGGTAGGGGTCAGGCTGAGCGAACCCAGAGTAATGCCCGGGTGAACCGTACGAACATGGCCCAGGGTGCGGGGGATGGCCCTGACAGGCACTCGAACCGCCATCACGCTATGTGCCCGCGGCACCGCCGCGCCGAGCAAGAGACAATATACGACAGCACCGGCTAGATATTTCCTCGCCCGCATATCCTGATTATACTGCAGGTCCTGTATCCATATGGGGGTCTAATGACCCCAAGGAACCGCGCTTTTAGGCCTGCACTAGAAACTGTTTTTTCTAGTGATCAGGGTGTGGGAGCTTTCTTGATGAAGCTCGATGGCGACCTCATACGCGAGTTGGCCGTCCCGAGAGAGAAAAAGAGACAGTTCGGTAGGAGACGCTATCGGACCATCTGATGCCAATAGAGCGCCGCCACCAGCAAAGCTAGGATGAGCAGGAGGCGAGCGTTGTCGCCGAGCAAGGACGTCTTCTCGGGGCATTTCGGCTTATGCGTGAAGAAGAGGCTCTGCTCATTGGTCAGGCGCATGCGGGCGTTGATGGTCCAACCGGACGCCTCGAGGATGGCGGACAGATCGCGGCGGCGGAGCTTGAAGAAGGCCGAGACCACCGTGGGGATGATGACTGCGCCTATGGCTGCGGCGACCCCCGCGAGTAGCTTGTAGAGAGCCAGGTCCGCCAGGGTCTTGGTGATGAATGCGCCCGCGGAGCCTAGGACGGCTGTTCCCATCATGATCCCGCCAAACCCCATGTTTAGGGAGGCGTTCGGAATGGTTTTCTGATTCGAAGCGTCAGTTTTCGAGACTGAGGAGTCGAGCTTCTTCTTGGCGTCGGTGGTGATCGATTCGATCTTTCCCATCAAGCTCCGGGCCATCTGCGAGAACGGCGCTACGATGGCCTCGCCGAACCCGATGGGGTTTTCTAGGATATCCACGACCTCGGCGTCGTGCTCTCGGCCCTCAAGGTCCCGGAACAGGCCGCGCTTGCCCACAGTGAGGTTGCCGCGTCCCCCGGCGGTGACGGGTACCGCCACTTCGTAATGCGCCTCGCTTTTCTGCGCGTGGACCTTGATGTA
>NVTF01000048.1 GCA_002401485.1 Elusimicrobiota bacterium
ATAGACGACGAAGGAGTTCAAGGTCAGGCCTACTCTGACCTGTAGTTATACGTGAAAGCGTCGATGCATTTCTCCCGGCAAGAACAGCCAAATCCGCTTGGCTAAAACCGTGCAGCATACGAATACGGCGAATCATCTCAAAGAACGGCGCGTCACACCACTCTGCAGGTGCTTTCTGTGCGAAGTGCAGCAGTTCGAAAAAACCGTGTTTTTTGAAGTAGGGGTGCATCCCTAATCATTACGATCCAGCCCCGGGAAAAGTTCCCTTGAAATTGCAAAATCCGCAATTTTCCCCACCCCAGGGGAATATTTTATTGCAAATTCCGCAATTTACTTCGCGCGGCGGGCGAGCAGTTCCCGATAAAATTTGTCAGTGGACTCGACCATTCGCTTAACGCTGAAACGTTCAATGACAATTTCACGGCCTCTACGAGCCTCTCTCTTGCCGGTCTCGGGATCGTCAAGAATATCACCGAGGACGCGGGCGAGGTCGCCGGCATGACCCGCCTTAAACAGGCGGCCGGTAATGCCTTCGATGACGAGTTCTGAATTTCCCCCGGCATCGGAGGCGGCGCACGGAATTTCCATGGAGAGGGATTCGCGCAAGGCTCCCGAGATGCCTTCACCTCGAACCGCCGCGTTTACGCTGATATCAAGACACGGGAGCAGAGCATCAACGTCGGTGCGAAAACCCAGGAAACGGACTTTGTCTTCCGGAAAGCCCGCTTCCTTAGCAGCCGCCTTGATGTCATCACCGTCGGTGTCGCGGCCGGCGAACAACAGCACAACGTCCCGCCCCGCCTCGAGCAATTTTGCGCCGGCCTCCAACAAAATCTTCTGGCCCTTCCAATCGCTGTAGTTGGCGATTTTTCCGATCAGGGACGCGCCCGGGGGAATCGCAAGCGATTCAAGAACGGCCGGGTTCGCTTCACGCGGGTGAAAGAGGTCGGTATCAACACCGCTGGGAATCGTTTTAATCCTAGCCGGATCGACACCACCGCCCACAAGCTCCCGACGGATATTATCGGCAACGGAGATAAACGCGTCGATGCGCGGATTGCGATACTTCAACTGGCTGAATGGATTCTTTTTAACGGCAAAGGAAACCCGCCGGGACACCACAAATACCGGACGACGGCGACCGAGGTACAGGGAGGCAAGGCCGACGGCGTGGGCGCGCGGATGATGGGCATGCAGCACATCGATTTCAAATCGATCCACCAGTTTGGCCATTTTTCGAGCGGTGAATAGATCATAGTCCTGGCGCGGGTGAAGGGCAATGTGACGAATGCCTGCCTCTTTCGCCCGTTTGGCGGCTTCACCGTCTTCGGGGCTGCCTAAAASAACTTCCCACCCAAGCCCKGTCAACCCTTTYGCTAGATTCAGCAACTGGGCGGCTCCCCCGGACCAACCTTGGGTCTCACTTACGAAAAGAGCTTTCATTCTCACTAAAACTAGCAAAATCGGGGACTATCTGCTATAATGGGTCAGCGAGTGTTGCATCGCCGAGCCGCTTCCCATTGATGGGGGCGGATTTTTTTATGGTGAGGTGGTGCATGCGAATAGTTCTTGCGACGGTGTCGATTTTGATTCTACCACTGACGAGTTTACAGTCCCAACAGGTAGGTTCAGGTTCACAACATTTTCCACCGATCCAGGAACTGCTCGGCACCCCCGCGGCCGTCGCCCTCCCAACCGGAACATCCGATTTAAGGGATTCGCTTCGCTCCGAACCGACTTTCAAACAAACCGTCCGTGATTTAACCAGCCGCAGCACGTCCCGACGGCGCAGCGCCGTCCGCAGACTCGGAAAGAAAGGCAAGGTCCGGGGCATCCCCTATCTAGGCGCGGTTCTTCTGCGCACAAACACGGACCCCAAGACCCGCGCGGACGCAGCGATGTCTCTGGGGAAAATCGGACACTGGAAGGCAGTCGCTCTGCTCAAGGAATCCCTCGGCGATCCGTCCGTGAATATTCGTTTTGCAACCGCCCTCGCGCTCGGGCGCGTGGCCGCCAACGACGCCGTTACCTTGTTGGAAGAACAGGGCATCCGGGATACACATTGGTGGGTTCGTTACGCCGCGACCGTCGCTCTCGGCGATACCAAACATCCCGCCGCGGTTCCCGCTCTCGGACATGTATTAGCGCATGAGATGCGCTGGCAGGTGCGCCAGCAGGCAGCGCGCTCACTAGCGTCATTTAAAGGGAAATATACCATCGGACTTCTCACGAATGCGCTCGCCGACCAAGACCCGAGCGTGCGCTATACGGCGGCGAAGTCCCTGGGAGAGATCGGGGGATTGCAAAGCCTCGATGCCCTCATGGCGGGCCTGGAAACCGAACGAGACCCGCTTGCGCGGGAGGCGATCAAGTCGTCCATGAAAATTGTTGTCAGGAAGTAAGTCTAGCCGCTAGAGAAACGAATTCGTCGAGCGACAACGTCTCGGCGCGCGCGCTCAGCGATAGACCGGTTGCCGCAAAGGCCGCGTCGACGTCGGCACGCGGCATTCCAAGAACCGCGGCGATGGACTTGGCCGCCATTTTTCGCCGCTGCGAAAACGCAGCGCGGACAATCCGAAAAAAATCTTTCTCCCGCAACGTATCCGGCAGGCGCATCTTGGGATAACGGTGCAGCCGCATCACCGAAGAGCTCACCTTCGGCGGCGGCTGAAAACACTCGGGACCGACGTCGCAGATATGCTCCGTGTCCGCCTTAATCGCAACCGACAACGTCAGAATCCCATAAGCCCGGGACCCTGGATCGGAAAGGATGCGGTCCACGACTTCTTTTTGGAGCATCAGCACCGCAACGTCCCACTGAGGCCAATCGAGCAGGCGCTGCAGGATCGGAGTGCCCACGGAATACGGTAGATTGGAAATGATCGTGGCTTCTTTAGGCAATTCGTCGAGGTTGAGTTTGAGAAAGTCCGAATGGACAAGTGAGAAATTTTCGTGCTCACCGAATCGTTGCGTGAGCCCGGGAATCAGTTTGTCATCAACTTCGACCACGGTCGACGCAGCCCCGCGGTCCAGCAGCCGCCGGGTGAGCACACCCGCACCCGGACCGATTTCAATGACCGGATCACCGGCCCCGATCCCCGCAGCCGAGACGATGGTATCAGCCGCGGCTTCGTCGATAAGGAAGTGTTGGTCGTAGCGGGCTGGCATCAGGCTTCGGACAGCGTCACGCTCCCCAAGCGCCGCAGCAGATCCATTCCAGTTTTCCAAATATCTCCGGCTCCCAGGGTAAGCACAACATCGCCGGGTCGTAGTTCCCGGACGAGATCAACCACGCGCGGCAAACGCGCGGCGGAAACTCCCGCCTTTTTCGCAGCCTTCACGATTAAACCCGCATCAACGCCCCGCATCGGTTTCTCCCCCGCGCCATACACATCGGCGATCAAAACGAGATCGGCAGCGGCAAAGGATTTTCCAAACTCGCGGTAGAGCGCCTTCGTGCGGGAATACCGATGGGGCTGGAAGAGAACCACCACGCGGCGGCGCCCGTACAATTCCCGCACAGCCGAAAGGGTCGCTCTCACCTCGGTCGGGTGGTGGCCGTAGTCATCGATAAACACCACTCCATGTGTTTCACCCAATTTTTCCAGCCGACGCCCCACCCCGGAAAAGGACTCAAGCGCCCGAAAAACTTTTTTTAAATCGAGCCCCAGATACCCCGCGACCGCGACCGCCGCCAACGCGTTTTGGGCATTGTGTTTGCCCGCAACCTTGAGACGGAAACTCCCGACCTTCTTTTTCGCATGGGTGATTTCCAGACGCATGCCTGTTCCGGACGTTTTGCGCACCCCGCGCCACTGGGCGCCGGTGGAAAACCCATAGGATACCACCGGACGCTCAAGATCTCCGGCGATGCGCTTCAGTTCCGGATCATCGACGCACAACACGGCGGCTCCGTAAAAAGGCAGGCGCTCCAAGTGCGTTTTAAAGGCACGCTTCAATTCCTCAAAGCCGCCGTAATGCTCGAGGTGGTCGTTATCGATATTGGTCACGACCGTTACCAACGGCCACAACCGCAAAAAAGAGCCGTCACTTTCGTCCGCTTCCGCGACCAGATAGTCTCCAAGGCCGAGCTTGGCGTTGGAACCCAAATCCGCGACCTGACCGCCCACAATGACGGTTGGATCCAAACCCGCTCCCTGCATCGCCACACCGATCATTGCGGTGGTTGTCGTTTTGCCGTGGGTCCCCGTGACCGCGATCGTACGCTTCAAGCGCGCCAACTCCGCGAGCATCTCGACGCGTTTAATCACCGGGATGCGCTGCCGCCGTGCTTCTTTCACTTCAGGATTCTTGCCTCCAATGGCTGTACTGGTCACCACCACTTCCGCCCCGCGCACATTCCGGGCATGGTGTCCTTCAAAAACCGTTGCGCCCGCCTTCTTCAGTCGGCGCGTCAGTTCCGTGCCCTTTAAGTCCGATCCCGAAACGCGGTAGCCGAGATTCAAAAGAACCTGGGCGATGCCGCTCATGCCGATGCCGCCGATCCCGACGAAGTGGATGTGCCGCACGAAACCCTTCATTGCGTGACATCCTTTCTCAGCAGCCACTTCAGGCCGTCCGAAGCGCTCTTGTTCTTTGGATCAAGTTCCAATGCCTTGCGATACGCGGCAACCGCCGCTTTTTCATCGCCGCGGATTACCATCGCGACCCCTCGCCCCAAATGGGCCAGGGTTTCCTTCGGATCCAGCCGAACCGCTTCTCCAAAGGCCGCCGCGGCATCATCGGCGCGTCCGAGTGTGGAAAAACCAATGCCGCGCACCACATGCCACAACGCGGAATCCTCATCGGGAGCTTTTTCGCTGGCAAGCGCTTCTTCAACGATAGCGGTCCATGCTGTTCCAATCACCCACAACCCCAGGTCGTTGCCGACGTCGCGCGGCTGATAGGAAACCTTCGGGCGTTTGCCGTCCTTCGGGGCGCCGGCACCGGAGGCCTTTTCGGAAAAGCGCAAATTCATCCCAATACGCGTCTCGCTATCCACCGGCGCCGTGTCGAGCGTCTTCTGCAAATCGTCAAGAATACGGTTGATCTCCGTTCGGCGCGCCGCCGCGCTGCCGGCCAGCAGGGTAAATTCTTTGGACGCCCCCGCGGTGATTTTCTCCGGCCTACCCGCTCGCGACAAGGCCTGTTTCAATGAAGACGGGACCTCATCGACGCGGCGCTTAACAATTTTCGGTTTGGGAAGGAAGGCCATATCCACATTGAGAACGGCTTCCTGATCCAAAGGAATGCGCGACAGGTTCCGCCGAAGCACGTCGAGCGGTCCCTTGGACGGCTTTTTTCGAGCCTCCCGCTTCCCTTCTCCCCCGCCGCCTTCCGATTTTGACCCGGGGGCTTTGCCGCCGTATGAAACCGACAACGCCAGGCCCGAGCCGCGATCAAACGGCGTCAAATGAAAGACATGATTCATCGCCGAGCGCGCCAGATCGGTGCGCTTCAACAGGATGGCGGTTCTCGCGAGGCGATATCGTGCCACCGCATCGCGACTCTTAATGCGCACCGCATTCGCAAACATCTCTCGCGCCTCTTCCAGCCGGTCCATCCTTTCGTACAGCGCGCCCAGTTCGAGAATCGCGTCCTGATAATGCGGAAACAACTTCACAGCACGCCGCAGCGATGCCGCGGCGTCCTCTTCACGCCCAAGGCGGCGATACAGCATTCCCAATTGGTATTGGTACAAGGGGTGTCCCTTATCTAAATCGGCGGCACGGCGGAAATGGCGCAAGGCATCCGTATATCGCCCGAGGCTTTCCTCAACCGAACCCAAATTCATTTGGATGTCCGCTCGTTTTGGATCGAGCTTGGCAGCTCGCTCGAAGGCTTTATAAGCCCCTGGCACGTCGCTCTGCCAGGCAAGCGCGATTCCGAGAAGCAAATGGGTCTGCGGATCCTTGGCATCAAGCGCCAGGCTCTCGCGATATTCGGTTAAGGCACGGTCCACACGCCCCGACCAGTAATAGGCGATCCCGAGAAATTGATGCGCCTTGGGATCCTCGGGAGCTTTCAGCACCGCTTTAGAAAACTGCTGCACCGCGCGATTGTAATCCTTGCTGTCGAGAAACCGCATCCCGTACAGAATGTCTTTGGATGCCTGCCGCTCCATGATCCGGTCCCAATAGGTGCGCTGCCCGAGGGTGGATTGATCCTTAGCCGCAAACGACTGAACGGGCAATGCCGCGATCAGCAAAAAAAGCAAAAACATGTCACTGGACCCCAGAGGCGATTTCTTCAAGCCATGGCCTGACGCCCCGGACCGCCGCCCATCGGTGACTAATCGCATTCTTCTCATCAGCGCTGATTTCAGCGAGCGTTTTACCCAATTCAGTGACGAGGAAAATCGGATCATAGCCGAAACCCTCACCTCCCGCAGCGGACTCCGTGATTCGGCCTTCCAGCTTCCCCGAGCTGATGCGCACAATGCCGGCCGGAGTGGAAAGCGCAACGACGCAGCGAAAGGCCGCGTCCCGCTCAGATCCCTTTTTCCCCTCCAGCTCCGAAAGAAGTTTATTGCAGTTGTCCTGAAAATCACAATTGGGACCCGCATAACGCGCAGAATAAACTCCGGGAGCCCCGTTTAAGGCCGGAACTTCAAGCCCGGTATCGTCCGCCAAGGCCCATAATCCGGTGGCCAAAGCCCCTGTCACCGCCTTTTTGACGGCGTTATCTTCCAGGGTTTGCCCGTCTTCTACTACCTCCGGAAGATCAGGAAAATCCGCCAAGGACACAAAATCAAACCCTGCCGTACCCCTGTCATTATTAAGGATAGCGATCAGCTCCGCAACCTTATGCCGGTTTCCCGTGGCAAGCAGTATCTTCATATATCTTCAATAAAAATTGTACAATCTCGGTCCAACCGGCACAAGCCAAGCTGTGGGAGGATCGTTATGTCGCATTCTAAAATTTTCGCCTTATTGCTCTTAACGATCGCCGTACTTCCTTTCTCAGGATGCCGAGCGCGCGCACCCATCGATCGATCGGATGCCGGAATCACCGCCCGCGTTAAAACAGAATTACGATCCCAATCGGACCTCAACGTCCGTTATTTGGATATTTATTGCCATATGCGGATCGTCACACTTTCCGGCATGGTCGACTCCCACGATCAGAAACGAAAAATTTCCCGTCTTGTCCGGCGGATTCCGGGGGTTCGCCAAGTCATCATCAATCTCGTCGTCAAGGATTAGTCGCTCTTGGTAGGAAAAAATGCGGTTTCTTAGCCTCCTCACACTCATTTGCACAGGCCTCGGGACCTCCCACGCCGCTCCCTCCGAAAATGCGGTCTGGACCGTTTCGGAATACGTGCGGCTCTCTCTGGAAAAGGCCCCCTCCGTTCGGCGCGCTCAAGATTCTCTCGTTGCCGCTCGTGCGCGGCAGCACTCAACATTCGCAGCCTTGATGCTGCCCTCGCTTTCTTTTTCGGCATCCATCAATCCCGCCAAGCTTGCCCGCGCGAACCGATTTTCCTTTGGCGCATGGCGCCCGTCAGCCAATGACTGGACCCTGTCCCCCGGAGCATCGTGGAATCTCTTCAACAACTTTAAAGACGTCATTACCAACCGAACACGCGCCCTGTCGACAGCCTCAACGTCTGAAGACCTTGAGGCCGCTCGGCAATCCCAAGCCTTGGCCGCGCTGCGGACCTATTTTCGTCTCTTGCGCGCCGATCGAATTCTTGAAGTAGCTGATCGCAACCTGGATGTGCAGAAACAGAATTACGCGCTCACGCAAATCCGCTACAAGAACGGAATGAAAAGCCTGTTCGATCTTTTAAAAACTGAGACCGACTGGCGCTCAGCCGAGCTCAATCGGGAAAACCGGATCGCGGACCAAAGCCTCGCGCGTTTCCAATTCAACATTGCCGTCGAACGCCGGGAAGACGCTCCGGTTGTGTTTCCAAAAGAATTGACGCCTGGAACCACCGACCTGCCGCAGCTTGACCACGGGATGCGGGCGGCGATGATGGACCGCCCCGAAATCAAACGCAGCGCGAACGATATCGAAACAGCCGACCTTTCCTGGCGTCGCGCGAAGATTGACGCCGGCCCGACCTTGGCGCTTAATTTTTCCTACAGCGACCCGGTTTCCGGATCCTTTCGGGCCCCCACATCCGGTTTTGGGCTCAATGATGCAGCCTACGGCCTAACCCTCAGCCTCGCCGTGCCATCGTCTCTTAATTTCTACTCCCAAGCCAAGAATCTCATCGCAGCGCGGGCCTCCTGGCGACAGAGCCGGGAGACTCGAACGGCGCTGCACCGACGCATCCGGGAAGAGGTTTTCAACGCTCATATCCAGCTCGTTCGCGCCATCCGCTCGTTAGAGATCGCTCGGCGGAAAGAAGATATCTCGAAACAGAACCTGGAATTGATTAAGGAGCAATATGAGGGGGGTTCGGTGGATGTTATCCGACTCTCCCAGGTTCAAATTGACTACGTCAACGCGCAGATCGAACGCCTCGATGCCTTTCGCGATGTACACATCAACCGCGCGGCCTACCGCCGCGTCATCGGAGAACCCATATGGCGCTGATCAAAAAACTTTGGATGAAAAAACACCGGTGGAAAACGATCTCCCTCCTGGTTCTCGCTCTCGCCGGCGGCGGCTGGAAATGGCACCAAACCAAGGAAGCGGCAACGGATGAGTTCGCCGATGATACCCGCGCTGAAATTGTACATGGGGATCTCGAGGTCACGTTCGAAGAACTCGGCGATATTGCCGCCAAAAATATCGTGCACGTCGCGTCCAAGGTGTCGGGAAGAATCGTAAAGACCTTCGCCCAGGAGGGCGATACCATCCAACGAGGCCAAAGCCTGGCCATCATCCAACCGGGAAAAACGGAGGCCGAAAAATTTCTTCCGTCAACGCTTAAGGCCCCGATCAGCGGATTGCTGCTCCGTTACCTGAAGGATCCTGACAGCAATAGCCCGCCCAAGGCATGGCCGGAAATCGGAGACTTCGTTACCGGCATTTTTCAGTCGCAAAATCCCACCTACATGTTGTCAGTGGCCGACATGAGCAAGATCATCGTCCGCCTCAAAATCAACGAAATGGATATCCTCAAGCTCAAGCAGAACATGAAGGTTACTGTTGAGATTGACGCCGTCCCGGATGAAGTTTTTCCCGCGAAGGTCACTGTCATTTCTCCCCAGGCCGAGAAAGAAAGGCGCGGCGGGAAGGTTTTTCGCGTGGAGGTAACACTGAACGACGCCGACCCCCGTTTGCGTTCCGGCATGACGGCGCGGGTAAAAGCCGTTCTCGACAAACGCGTGGAAGTGCTCAAAATGCCGCTCGCGGCCCTCTACCAGGAAAAGGGACTGGAACTCGTCTACCTTGATATTGAAGGAGAGGATCCCAAACAGGTGTTTGTAAAAACCGGACTGCGCACCGAAACCGACGTTGAAATCCTGGAAGGATTAAAAGAGGATCAAAAAGTCCATACCGAAAAACCCGTCAAGTTCACAAAACTCTCAAAGGAAAAATTTAAGGAACGAAATAAAAAGATCCGTGCGGAGCAGCGCAAAAACGGCGGCAAAGGGAAAAAACGCAAAATGAAGAGAGGCCGCAAAGGCATGCGCATGAGTTTCAGGGTGCACTAGATTGACGTGATCAACCTCGACAACATCACAAAAACCTACGGTTCCGGTGAGACCGAGTTCCAGGCCTTAAAGGGGGTTTCCTTCGAGGTCCCTCAAGGG
>NVTF01000049.1 GCA_002401485.1 Elusimicrobiota bacterium
CGACAAGCCGCAACAGCCAAACCCAATGGCAGGACTCGACATCGCAGCGGGAACCGATTACCTATACGGCTTGGGCAATCTCACCAAAGCCCTTGCCGCGATCAAAAAATTCGAGGACACGAATTGGAAAGCGATGCTGGCGTACTCCTTGGCCAGCCGGCTCAGGCAGGAAGGTAAATTGCGGAATTCCGAAAAAGCGTATTTTTACGCCATGGCGCTCGGCGGCAAGACTGACTTCCCGGGCATTCCGCGGGGACGCGCCCGGAGCGCGCTCTACCTTTCCATACGCTACAACGATCTCGCGGAGATCCAAGCGAAGCTTGGGGCAAACAATGCTGCAGGCAGAAACTTCGAGCACGCCCAAGTCCTTATTGACGAGACGAAAACAAGGCCCTCCGAAAAGGGCATCGGGAATCTGGACGGCATGATTCTAACCGAGCAACAGAGAGTGAACGCCGGCTTGGCCGCAAAATCCTAGAGGCGTTAACGGAATATTCTCGCGGCTTCCCAGCCGATCAGGGAGGTTTTCTTGGCTTCTCCCCAGCGGTACTGGCCAAAAAGGCCCGAGGCTTGAATCACCCGATGGCAGGGGATTAAATAAGCGACCGGATTATTGGCGATGGCGGTGCCAACGGCCCGCACGGCCTTATCCTTCTGAATTCCCTTCGCCACCGAGGAGTAGCTGGCCAGCTCTCCCAGCGGAATGCGCAGCAGTGCCCGCCAGACCTTGAGTTGAAACGCAGTGCCTTTGAGATGGAGCGCAATGCGCCCAGACCCCTTATTGTTTTTGAAAAGAAATCTTAGCGCTTGTGCATGACGGCGGTTTTTTTCCCCTCGAAATGCCGCCTTCGGATAGAGTGCTTTTAATTCTTTTAACGCGGCCGCTTGCTGGCTGACGAAGGCAAGGTAGCAAACCCCCTTTCCGGTTGAGGCAATGAGAATCTCACCCAAGCGGGTAGAATCAAAGTGATACGCAATTCTTAGGTCCTTGCCTCCGTTCTTATACTCGCCCGGGGTCATCGCCTCGATTGAGATAAAGAGATCATGCAATCGGCTTGTGCGCTTTTAATAAACCTATAGAGGCTCCAAGGGAAGCAAACTGAAAGGTTGGTGGCTCCAAGGGGAATCGAACCCCTATTTCAGCCTTGAAAGGGCCGCGTCCTAGCCGTTAGACGATGGAGCCTAGAACGTTTAGGTTGTTTATTACCTTAACGAATGTTCTGTCCCGGCGTGTTCCGCCGGGGCTAGAACGTTTACGAATGTTCTGTCCCGGCGTGTTCCGCCGGGGCTAGAACGACGACATGCGATCTTTTACTAAAAGAGTTTGAGCCCGGTGGGACTCGAACCCACGACCCCACGCTTAAAAGGCGCGTGCTCTACCAGCTGAGCTACGAGCTCTCTACGACAGGGAGAGTATATCACTTCCCAATGAATTTCTGTGCAAAAGCCTTGAGATTTTTACGGTTTCCTGAGGTAAAATTTCGCTCAACGTAGAAACCGTCCCCGTGAAGCTTCATCCGGATTTTCTCGGAGTCGGCCAATCGTTGGAGGTTATTGGGGCTGATCTGGTAATAAGCGGTTTCCTGGAGTTTCTTATCACCGAGGATTTTTCGATGTTCCTTCGATCCCTGCCCGAACAGCGAAAAGCTCTGAGCCGTGTCGCGCATCTCAAATTCCAACGTGCGCCCGCCTTGGATGAAGAGCCATTCGTCGCCCTCATAGGTCGCAACAAGACGGTAGCGCGGTCTTGTTCTGCCGATGACGATCCGCTCCGCTTCCAGGAAAACACAGGGATCCCGCGTGAGTTCGCAGGGAACATGGCCGATTCGATTTTCGGACATGCGGTCGACCCGCCGTCCGGAAACCTCATCGACCTGCGTGGTAATTTTTCCACCCCCTGCGCAGCCTGTGAGCGTGAGGGCGAAAACGAGGCTCAAGATCCTTCTCATAGGACGGATTCTAACAAACAGTGCTATCATAAGGGAGTGTTGAACAGACTCATAATCGTTTTTGCCTGGCTTTGCGTCGCGTGGGGAATCCTCGCGGCGTTGATTCCGTTGGTCCCAACGACGCCCTTTCTGGTGCTCGGTCTCTACATTCTCTCCAAGAGGGACCCCAGAATGGCGCGCTGGCTGAAACGGCGACTTTACCGAGCGCGCGTCTGGTGGGACGCCAACAAGCCTAAATTTTCCCTAGGATAAAGACGTATATCGTCGCGAGAACCAGCTGTACCAGCGCGAAGGGTACGGCTTTTACAACAAATCCGACGAAGCTGAGTTCCAATTTATTTTTGTGGATGATCGTCACCGCAACGAGCGTTGAGGCCGATCCGATCGGTGTGATGTTGCCCCCGAGATTCGCGCCGTAGATAACGGCCCACCAGTAATTCGACGAACTCGTCAGTGGAGCCGGGTCGGTAATCCCGGACATCGTTTTAGCCAGGACCGCCGCGAGCGGAATATTGTCCGTTACCGAACTCGCGATGGACGATGCCCAGAGCAAGGCCGCCGGACCGGCCGTGTCGCCAAGCGCCATGAGTTTTAAAACCCCGTTGCCGATGACGCCCAATACTCCCGCGTGCTCGGCGACGCCGATCACGATGAAGAGGAAACAAAAGAACAGTAGAAGGTCCCAATCGACGTTGCGGTAGGTTTGATCGGCCTCGGACTTTACCTTGACGAGGAACATGACTCCAAAGGCCATCGCGACGAATCCGATCCCGAGATCGCGGATATAGGGCAGCACGCTGGTGGTCGCGAGGGTTAGAATGAAAAGTCCAAAAATAATCCACGCGGCGATGAAAAATCCTCTCGATTCAATCCCGTCGTTTTCGTCAAAAGTCTCGATGAGCGCGGCCGCTTTTTCTCGTTCCTCCTCGCCGGAGAGGGCATGCACGCCGAACAGACGTGCTGCCATCCAGAGCGTCACTGCGGTCGCGAGGGTGACAAACGGGGCCGAGACAATAAAGAATTTAAAGAACGATATTCCTGCGGTGTTGCCGACGATAATGTTGGGGACGGAGCTGATGAGTGTGAGTAATCCTCCGATATTGGTGAGCAGTCCCTCACATAGAAGAAAGCCCAATAGAAGTTTCTCACGACCAAGTTTTCGCAGGGAAACAACCGTTAGCGAGCCGACAATGATCATTGCGGTGACATTGTTGAGCAGAGCGGAAAAAATCACCGTCATCACACCGTACGAGACGAGTAGTTTCAGGGGGTCGCCCGCTGTCATTTTGGTGATGCGAATGGCAAGCCATGAGAAGATGCCGCTCTTGGTGGCGGTGTCGACAAACAGGCTGGACCCCAGGATGACCGCGATGACCCCCCAATCAATGAAGCCGATATAAAAGGGAACATGCCCGTGGGACTCGGGTAAAACGTGGGTGGCCGCGCCGAGAAGCAGGGCGAAGACGGCAGCGACGCCGGTGATAACGGATTTTTGCGCGTGAATTTTTTCCTCGAACGCCAACGCCGCCACCATGGCCGCCAACAACCCTGCATGCATGAACGTGACGGTTGAGGAAACGATGTGTGGGTCGGCGGGTACGCTCATATGAGGAGAAGCGGGGTTTCTGTAAACTCGATCGCGAGAGAATAACCGACACTGTGCATCGCGAGCTGGGTATCGTCTTTCGATTCAAATACCAGCAATCCGGCCTGGCGTTTGGCGATGGCTTGTCGGTAGCGATCGATCAGATGTCCGAATTCGATGACGGAATCGATGCTGATGTTCGGGAGGTCCGTTTTGAGCACCGCCGTCACCGTTTCAATGTATTGCCGCGGTTTGGCGAGCAATTGGCGTTGGATTTTCTCCCGCGCGACGGTGGAGTTTATTTCGGGTATACGTTCGATCGCGTCCATGTAATAGGAAAAGGTGTCCTCGTCTTCCAGGTGGCAGAGCGTGAGGGTTCCGCCGTCGGCTGTAAACGCCGCGGCGTTGCTGACAAGCCCCCCGTGTCCCGAGAGATGATCCGCGACGGCGATAACGGATTTTAAGTCGGGTATTTTCATCGATCCTTGTTCTTCGCGGGAGTTCGGGATGATGAGAATCGGACAGTCGGTCGCCTGGGCCAGCGTGTCCAGATAGGCCCCGAGAGAATGTTTCGACGTCTCAGGGGGCTCTTTGAGGAGCCGATGGGTGACGATCAGGGACGGGTCAATTTTCTGAATCGTCGGTTCGATTTCAATCCATTGATTGTAGGTTGCGCTTTCAATCTTTTGGAACTCGGCGTTGGAGAAAAGGGGATGATCGGACAGCCACTCCTGAGTCGTTTGGCTCGCTTGGCTGTAACTCGCGTCCGTGAGCATGAGAACGCGAGAGAAATCAGGTCGCGCGTATTTATACGGATCACGCACCGCCCGTTTAAAAACGGACTCGAAAACGTCGAGATTGTCCATCGACGAAATTATGGGTTATTCTCGAAGAACTTACCAGCAGGATCGGGGAGGACCCGCCCTTCTACAGGGGGACCCCAACGGAATCCGAAACTCATGAGATGGGAGGTTCCAAGGCCGCCGAAGGGAACCATGGCATAGTCAAAGGAAACGCCGCGCCAGGCCAGGCCGAATCCCGCCGTGATGCCGATGCCTGCATCGTTGCGGCCGTTAAAACCCAAGCGCAGGTGAAGCGGCGGAGCGAAGATCGTAGTGATGCCCGCGTGCGGAGTAATGCGCCCTCCGGGATCTTGTTCGATATCGGCAAGAAACCCGAATGTACGTCCGAAGAGGGGGAAGCGAATCGCCGAGCCCCAACGGATGATCAGCGGAAGCTGCTCCCGGTTTGATTCAAATCGCGTTTTCCCACCGATGTTCTGGACCGCGACACCGAGCCGCCAGAGCGGGTACGAGGAAAGGATGTATTGGGCGCCTAGATCGGCCGCGAAGGCCTTTGCCCGGGTTCCATCGATGGATTCTTGAATATATTTTCCGGACCATCCGAAGGAGAGTCGGTCGGTGGCCATCCATCCAAATCCACCCGCGAGGCTTTGCGAGGTGGCGCCGAACTCGCCTTGCCCCTCGCCGTTGGGTGCTGCGAGTGTTGTTCGTCGAAGGGTTCCGAATTTAACGCGATCCAAACTGAGACCGAATCCGTTTCTAAATGAAAGCGCGACGTGATCGCGGGTCACGCCTTGGAAAAGAGTATGGCGCATGAGCGAAACATGGTTCTCTTCGTGGGCGGCGAGCCCGGCGGGATTGTAGGTGATGGTATTGGCGTCGCCGCCCCCGGCGGCAAAAGCGCCGCCGACTGCGGCTTGCAGCGCGCCGCCGTCTAAGAAAAGAAAATCGAAGGGCTCCGAGCCGCCGAAGCGGCCCGCGCTCGCGGGGGAGAGTGTGCCGACGATCAGTGCCGCTGCAAGCGTCAAACGCTTCATCGGATCACCGCCAATTTTCCGCCCGTTTTATTGCCGGCTGAATCCGTGATTACCGCGAAATAGATTCCCGAGGCAACATCGACTCCATCCCCGTTTTTAGTATCCCAACGCAGCAGTCCGCCAGCGGTGGGTCCCGGGCTTCGCCATACCAGGAGTCCGCTGACGGAGTAAACCCGTATTTCTCCGGAAGGAGGCAGACCGTCAAATATAATCCCGGAAGTCTGATCGCCCACCGTCCAGGGTTTGCCGTCATTGTCGATGTTGTTGTTGGGCCTAAAGGGGTTTGGGTAGATGCGAACTTCCGAGAGTCCGGCAGCTGCGGGAGAGACCACCGCGAAGAGGCTGAAGTGCGGCGTGGTTCCCGTGAGAGTCGTCTCGTCTTTGCTGGAAATAGAACTCGGAATCTCCAAGATCCATTCATTGAGGATCGGATCAAAGACGGCGATGCGCAAATTGTCGACGCGGACCGAGGTGCCGTCGACCCGGTTATCTGAATTTTTGTCAAGATGGGAAAATGAAATAGTTGCCGTGCGCCCTGCATTCAAATTTGTCTGACCGCTTTCCAGGGTGATCTGAGAAATGAGTCCGGTGGGTGAAAATGATGAGGAGAAAACAGGCTTAAAAGCGGGATCCGTGTCGATGCGAAGAATGTCCTCGGTGCCGGTAGTCGCGGCCGATGAAAAAGTGACGCTGAGCATAAATCGCCCGGATCCGTCGGCGACGTCCAGAGTTGTTTCCGTGAAAGAGTGCACGCGCACGCGTTTAATAACCTGAGAGCCCGGTCCTTTGTTTTCGGAAACATCGGGGAGCGTATTACTGACCCGTACCCGCACCGAGGGAGGGAAGGGATCGTCGACACCCGAGCCGTCCCGGGCGATGGCGCGCAGATCAAACGAGCCGTCGGCGGTTAGGCCGGTAGTATCCCAATGAGTCAAGAAGGGCTCCGATACGGCGGGGTTGGGATGCACGCCGTCTACAGCCGCCACCGTCGTCCAGCCGCCAACGCCGACTTCCCGGAACTCGAATAAAATTTGGGACACATCGAACGGCGTGCCTTCATCGAGGCCCGCTCGTAATGTGATGTGATCCCCTGCAATCGTCGCGCCCGGCGGGGGCGCACGAATTGAGGCGACCAGTGCTGCCGGTGCCGCAATCGCAACGGCAGCGGCAACAACATGGATATTTGATTCTTCTTCATTCTTTTCGTTTTCCGCGCGCAGTCCGAAAAAATAGGAAGTGCCGATGGACAGGGGCACCGTGTTGAAGGATGTGGTTGGGATGGAGACGCTGGCAAAGAGAACCGAATAATCGATGACGCCGGTGCCGCTGTCGAAATAGACGTTGTAGGTGTTCACGGTGGTCGAGGGGGAAATAGTCCAGCTGAGGTGGATGCGGCCGCCGGAGAGTGATCGTGCGGAAAATCCGATCGGCGGCTCCGGGATTTTTCCGGCGAGGAAGGTCGAAACGACCGCGTCGAAGTCCGTTGCTATGCCTGGCGTGTTGAATGCGCGGACGCGATAATAATACGTTGTGCCGCCTGAAAGATTGAGGTCTATGAGCGACGCGGCGGCCGAGGCGGCGACTAATGAAAACTGCGCATTGTCGGTGGAGCGTTCGACCTCGTAAACCGTTTTCGAGGGATTTAGATTCGTGCTCCATGAGACGGTGATGCTGTCGATAAAAACAACGAATATTGCTGTTGCCGTGGGCGGCTGTGCAAGAGTGTGGGTCGTCGTTTCTGCGGGGAGTGCGCCCGGGCCGGTGAGATTGACAGCGCGGATGCGCAATCCGAAAGTGGTATTGGGCAGGAGACCGGTATCATTGAAGGTGGTGGCCGCCGTTGTTGCAATTTCGATCCCGGTCGAGCCGCGGACAATGCTGTAAAATTCAACGGTAGGACCGGCGGAATTGGTCCAATTCCAGGCGATTGACGACACGCCGAGTCCGACGCCGGTGACGGCACTCACCGTTCCAGGGAAGGTTTGCGTCGCTATATCGATCGACGGACTGTCCAAACCATCTCCGTTTTGAGCGCTGATGCGGAAGGTGTGGGTTGTCCCCACCGCGAGCTTTACGTAGGTCGTTGTCAGGCCCGTAAAATTATTGGAAAACAACGCCGCGGTCGTTGTGATGGTCTGGAACACGTCGGTCGAGTACAAAAGTTTAAATGGCGTCCCCGTTGGATTGGCCGATGCGTTCCACGACAGGCTGATGCTTCCGGAACTCAGAGAGATCGCGGAAAGTGCGGAAGGGATCGCGGCCTGGCTGAACGCGGTGGCCGGTTCGCTGAGTCCCGCGCTTGCGACGGCGTTAAAGGGTTCTACTTGAATTGAGAAGGTCGAGTTCGTTAAGAGCCCGGTGACGGCAACCGACGCCGTTTGAACCGTTGCCAACAAAACGCCGGCGGTGGCTGAAAAAATCCGGTATTGCGCCGACGGACCGCTGGAATTCCACGAGAAAACGACGGAAGAGACTCCAACCCCGGTCCCGGAAAGACCCGTGATCGGAGAGACGCGGGTCGCGGTAGAAAAAATTGCGGAGAAGGCGGTTTCGATGAGGTCCTGGTTTCGGGCGCGCACGCGAACGTAATAGGTGGTTCCCCCGGCTAAGGAGACCATGTCGGTTGTGTTCCCGGTGAGCCCATCGGAAAAAACCACGGGTGTCGTGATGTTGAGGTTAAAATTGTCCGTTGATAATGAAACCTCGTAAAGTGTTCCGGCAGGGTTTGAATTGGGGTTCCAAGAAACAGTGAAGCTGGTCCCGAAAACCAGAAGAGAGCCGACACTGATCGGTTCGTTGGCAAGGGTGAAGGTGGAAAACTCGTTGGAGAAAACAGAATCGAGCGCGTCCGCGGTATTGCGGGCGCGCGTTCGCACGAAGATCTGGGTGTTGGGGGCAAATCCTGCGATGGTTGAAATCTGTACCGTACCGGTCCCGGGTTTGTCGAGTGTCGGTATAACAAGCCCTTCCACAGTGGGCAGCGTCGCCAGGCCCATCGACACGATGATTTCGTCTTCGTTGATCGACTGGTCAACGGTGGTTAAGACGATGGCCTCGCTTGAAATCGCGACCAGTGCTGATATCGTTGGAGAGGCTGGGCGGACGTTGAAGGAAATCGTGACCGATGAAATATTGGGCGCCGCCAAGGTTGACGTCGAATATAAGATTGCCCGGTACTGCACAAACCGGTCCGCGACGCCATCGGCGTGTGCGGGATTTATCGCAGTTGCTCCATTTGGATCTGTATAAAAATCGCCTCCGGTCGGGCCCAACCAGGGGCCGAAGGTTCCGGGAAACCCACTGGAATCCGGCGCCGTCCTCAGCTGGAACTGCGCTCCGGTGCCGCTTGGGAAGGTGCCGAAAAATTCGATCGCGTACTTTCGCAGCATCTCATCGGAAAACTGGGCCGGCGTCACAACCTTCTTCGGCTTCGCCTTCGGCTCGGGCTTGGGTTGAGGCTGGGTGATTTGGTCTGCTGATTCGGCCATAATAGGTCTCCTTAAATAAACAACCAATAGACAAAAAGATTCGTACACGTCACCGGAATGCCCAGGCGGGCGAATTCAAAAAAGCCGAACGCTTCCGCCCCGCGGCTTTCCGCA
>NVTF01000050.1 GCA_002401485.1 Elusimicrobiota bacterium
TTGGATTTTTTCGAACTCCTCAAAACGAGGCGCTCCCCTGTTTTCTGGTCAATAAGTACGGCAACACCGGGACCGGCCTCAACGTGCTCGCCCTTTTTCAGCCGCTTAATCTCACTGGGAGCGAGCGCACCGGGCTGGGATATCAATTGACTCTGCAGGGCCTCCAAATTTTCGAGCCCCTCGGCGTCTAATTCCCCCTCCCCGCCTCCGAGGATATCCAACCGGGCCATGCCCACAGCATGAGCCTCCACAAGTTTTGAAATGACTCCGGTTTTATCGTTTTCCATCAACCGTTCCAACGTTTGCTCGGGGGCCAGACCCGTATCCAGATCCTTTTTGACTTCGGATATCTGCTTAAGCTGGTACATGCCAAATGCTCCCGACACGAACATGCAGAGCACCATCCCGTATTTGAAGAATCGTCCCATAGCGATAGAGCATAATGCCCCCCCGACAATCCCGCAAGACGCCGCAAGCGGCAAACTTATATCATGTGGGGGATGAAGGTGCTGCTCGTAAGACATGGAGACCAACACGACCAAGCCACTTGGTCTGAAGCCGGGAAATCCGAGGAATTTCGACCTCTAGCGGAAGAAGGAAAAGCGCAGAGTCGAAGGTCTTTCGGATCGCTCAAGGCACACATAGAAATTCTCAACGCAATCGCGGTAAGCCCGTTTACCTGCGCGATTGAAACCGCTGAGATTCTCGCACGTGTGTATCAGAGCTCCAGCGCGGCGACCCACGAGGGACTTAAACCCGACGCAAACCCCGATGTCATGATTTCTTGGCTCGCGCGCCGCTCACCGAAGCAGACGGTCGCTCTCGTCGGCCACATTCCGCAATTGCAAAATTTGATAGCACGGATGTGCGGACTCCGCGAGGATTCCGTCGCGGAACTAAACCCAGGTTCGTGTGCGATGGTGGAATTTGAAGACAGGCCCTCACAAAACGAAGGCACCCTTCTCTGGGTGAATAGACCCAAAAAAACAAACGTCTGAATCAGGAAAGTTTAACGCCGCGTCTTGGCAGGGGCGATCGGCATCGAACTCCTCAACCAGCCGGATAGCTTTTCGATGACAGCCCGAAAGGTCGGATGCTCATCACTCATCCATCCGGTATGGCCCGCCCCTTCGATCCAATAGAGTTCCTTGGGGCCGGGATAAGCCCGATGCAGCGAACGGGCTTCTTCGACGGGATGCAGACGGTTTTTCTCGCCATGCGCAATCAGAATCGGAATTTTCTTCAAATGCGCCAGTTTCGGTTCCGGAGAAAAACGCAGCAACGATTCCGCTAGCTGCATTTTCACATTGCCCCCGAAGCCCCTGAGCGCGCCAAACTCCTTGGCAACATAGGCTTCGGTTTCAGAATCGAGAGGATAAATCGAAAATGGATTCACCGACCGGGCGGTTCCTGTTTTTCGCGCACGTGTACTCTCGCGACGCACCCATGCTTGAAAATTCTTCCAATCCTCAGGACTGCGAACAGAGCGCTGCTGCCTCTGCCCATCATAAAGACCATTAACGCTCATGAGCGCACTGAGGGTTGGGACCGAACGCGCCGCCTCAAGGATGAGACCCCCGGCGAGTCCCCAGCCCAGCATTGCAATCGGACCGCTGCCCTGATGGCGCACGCGCACGAACTCGGCGGCGTTGACGATGTCGCGGACCTGCTCTTCAAGCAGAACCTGACCCCGCGGCCCCTCGCTATTTCCTAGACCGCGATAATCAAATCCAAAGCAACTAAATCCCTGGGCCGTTAAGGCGCGGGCGAAACGAGCCGGGTGCACTTTTTTAAGCCCGAGCAGACCGGAGCAAATCAGAATCAGCGGCGCATGCAAATCACTGCCGTTTTCGGGGTGATAAAATGAGGCGTTCAGCCGATACTGATCACTATAAAAATTTGTTTCTTCTTCAATCATAAGGAGCAACTTCCGTGCCAACTGCTCCATAATATCTTTTTGAGATTGATTTGAGAAGAACTACCGCTCAGGACGAACCAAAACCCGGTACAACATCGGGCCAAGCCCTGAAATCAGGAATAATAATCCCATGACCGCGAGGCCATCCCCCGCCAAAAGCCGTTTCCAGCACAAGGCAAACGGGCGAGCCAGCACATTGCCGATGGATGGGGGATTTGCGGCGGACGTGTGGTGGAGCGCCCCTGAGAGAAACGAAAACCCGGCTGCAGCCAGGATTAAAAATAATGGGAAAAGAATGTCAGACAGGCTTTCAGAGATTTCCGAACTGACCACATGAACAAGGGACATAAACCCGAGCGAAATTCCCAGCAGCACGAGAGTCCCGGGCCAACGCAATTCCACGCTAGCCAAGGTCGTCAACGGAGACCCTCCCGGGAGTCCGAACCAATGCCACGACGCAACCGACAACAAAAGCAGCACAACCAACAGTACGCGATCTCCCTTGGTCTTTTTGTCATCCAACGCGAGGGCGAAGGCGCCCCAACCGAACAACAGTCCGGCCGTCAGCCACGGCGCGGCCCCCGCACCCAACGCCGCCGTCAAGGTACCGGCCTGCACCTTCTGCGTCAGCAACCCCGCCGCATGCAAAAGCCCGACTCCAATCGCGACCAAAACCATCGCCGTACCGCCCGCCTGATGGGGCGCAAACCGCCACGCACCGGCGGCGAACAAAGCCGCCCCGCCGGCAAAAACCATATTTCCGGAATGCCCGCCGACAAAACCAAGGCCCCCGGCCGCGAGCGCAAGGCCCGTCGACGCGGCAAGAGGGAGCATCGGAGTTGAGGACGCGACGGATGCAGGCGGGGACTGCCCCAACTGCGGTTCTTGCGGCTCCGGGAGCGGGGTTTGCTGAGTGATGCGGCGGGGCATCGGCTGGGTAGTGAGGGCATCCCCCAAGTCCATGTCCAATTCCCCAAACATGTCGTCATCTCCAAAAACAACACTGGCGGAATTCAGTTCTTTTAGAACTTCCTCGACATTGACAAAACGATCGTCAGGGGACTTCGCCAACAACTTCAAAACAAGTTCGGCCGCCTCTTTCGAGGTTCCTGGAACGTGATCGCGCACATCGGGAACAGGAGCTTCGCGATGCTGACTGATAACGTCCGCGGGCGTCCGCCCGGAGTAGGGCGGTTCTCCGGTTAACATGTGATACAACGTCCCGCCCATCGTATAAAGATCGGCGCGGGCATCGATGTCGCCGCCCCAGGCCTGCTCGGGAGGCATATAATCAGGCGTGCCCTGACCCGCGGTGGAGGCAATCCCATTGCCAACCGGAGCGGCCAAACCGAAATCGGCGAGCTTCACGCCTCCGTCCTTGGCCAGCATAATATTCGACGGTTTAATATCGCGGTGCACGATCCCTCGCGAGTGCGCCTCCGCAAGCCCCTCAAAAACAGACTTTATAATTGGGATCGCCTCCACGGGAGCCATTCTTCCCTTCGCCTTAATACGGTCCTCAAGAGTCTCACCGTCAATAAACTGCATGATGATGAAATGCCATCCCCCCTCGCTCCCCTGATCGTAGACCTGGACAATGCCGCGATGCTCGAGCTTTGCAGCGGCACGCGCCTCTCGAAGAAAACTCTCTACAAACGCCGTATCACTTGCTAATTCGGGGCGCAGGATTTTCAGGACAACCGTTCGATCGAGCCGGTCATGATGGGCTTTATAAGCAAAACCCATGCCTCCTTCACCCAGCTTTTCCAGGATCCGGCACCCTCCTAATTTCTTATTGATAAATGGGTCGTCCGCCACGTTGCTAGTATAACTGGTGTTTCAAAAATGCACGAGGGGCCATAAATAATTCATATAATGATTGAGGAATTGTAGAAAATATTAATCGGGACTGCGGGGAAGGTACTTGAATTAGGACCAGGCGATAGACTCGATATGGGCCCCAAAAAACCGTTCACTGGGCCAAGGTTTCGGATTTCGGCCCTGTCTCCTGCCTCTGTGGGGAAAAAGGATTGACCACAACACCCTATTTTCGATAAAATAGACATGTTGTTGGAGTCAGCCTACCTGCAGCCTACGCCCCCGAGAAAACCGAATCCGGTGCTCATTTTTTTTACGCGGGCGTAGTTCAATGGTAGAACATCAGCCTTCCAAGCTGAATACGTGGGTTCGATTCCCATCGCCCGCTCCAACTTTTTTGCTGAGGTAGCTCAGCTGGTAGAGCATCTCCATGGTAAGGAGAAGGTCGTGGGTTCGATTCCCATCCTCAGCTTTGATTTGCCGTACGGTCGTTAAACGCAGACACTTTAAGGATAGACATCAGGCCCGCGAAGCGGGCGGAGGAGAGCACATCATGGGTAAAGAAAAATTTGAACGAAACAAGCCTCACGTCAACATCGGGACGATCGGGCACGTCGACCATGGAAAGACGACCCTGACCGCCGCGATCACAACCGTGCTCGCCAAGAAGGGTCTGTGCGCCCCGGTTCGTTACGACGAAATCGACAACGCCCCTGAAGAGAAGGCGCGCGGCGTTACGATCAACACGTCGCATCAGGAGTACTCGACCGAGAAGCGTCACTACGCCCACGTCGATTGCCCCGGTCACGCGGACTACATTAAGAACATGATCACCGGCTCCGCCCAGATGGACGGCGCGATTCTGGTGGTGTCTGCCGCCGACGGCCCGATGCCCCAGACCCGCGAGCATGTGCTGCTTGCCCGTCAGGTCAACGTGCCGCACATCGTGGTATTTTTGAACAAGCTCGACCAGGCCGACGCCGACCTCGTTGAGCTCGTGGAGCTTGAGGTTCGCGAATTGCTCACGAAGTACGAGTTCCCCGGCGACGACGTTCCGGTGATTAAGGGTTCCGCCCTGAAAGCGCTGGAAGGCGACGCGGACGCGGAGAAGGCGATCATGGAATTGATGGACGCCGTGGATTCCTTCATCCCCGAGCCGAAGCGCGACCTCGACAAGCCGTTTTTGATGGCGGTTGAAGATGTGTTCTCGATCACGGGCCGCGGCACGGTTGCCACGGGTCGCGTAGAGAGCGGATCGGCGAAGATCGGTGACGATGTTGAAATCGTGGGCATCAAGGACACGACGAAAACGGTTGTGACGGGTCTTGAGATGTTCCGCAAGACGTTGGACGAGACGGTTGCCGGCGACAACTGCGGCGTATTGCTTCGCGGCATTGATAAGGACAAAATTGAGCGCGGCCAGGTTATCTGCAAGCCGGGTTCGACCAAGCCGCACAAGAAGTTCAAGGGTCAGGTGTACGTCTTGAACAAGGAAGAAGGCGGTCGTCATACGCCTTTCTTCAAGGGCTATCGCCCCCAATTCTTCTTCCGCACCACCGATGTGACGGGCTCGATTAAGCTGCCCGAAGGCACGGAGATGGTGATGCCGGGAGACAACACGGTATTCGAGGTTGAGCTGATTACGCCGATCGCGATGGAAAAGGGTCTTCGTTTCGCGATTCGCGAAGGCGGCCATACCGTGGGCGCCGGCGTAGTCGGCGAAATCATCGAATAAAGGATACCGCTGACGCATGGCAACAAATCGACATACAACAACACTGGCTTGCACGTCGTGCAAGGATAAGAATTACACCTTCGCTCACGGCAAGAAGAAACAGTACAAGCTGGAAATTAAGAAGTTTTGCGAAAAATGCGGCAAACAAACGCCGCACAAGGAAACGAAGTAGCAGCCCCCCGGGGCAAGGTTCCCCTCCTCCTTCGGGGGGAGGGGCCCCAAGGGGGTATCGGTTAATGGCTAAACCACTGGTCTCCAAAACCAGTACTCCAGGTTCGAATCCTGGTACCCCCGCCACCGATTTGGACGTATAGATTTTTGGACCAAGACTTTAAACTACGAAAGAGAGACGATGGCTGATATTCCAAATCCCGCGCAGTTCCTAAATGAGGCTTGGCTTGAGCTCAAGAAATCAACCTGGCTGTCACGTCAGCAGGCGATAGGCTCGACCGGGGTTGTATTGACCCTGGTTGCGATTGTCGCGGTTTACATCGCAGGGGTCGACTTCCTTCTTTCTCTGATTATGGGAGCCCTACTCGGGCGCTGAGGAGCATTACGATGGATCGAGGCTGGTATGTCGTTCACACACAATCCGGATGGGAAGACAAGGTTCGCAACAACCTTGAACTGAAGGTCACAACCGCGAATCTGAAAGGCAAGGTTTTTCAGGTTCTAATTCCGACCGAGCGCGTTATCGAGGTCAAGAAGAACAAAAAAGCGGAGAAGAAACGAAAGTTCTTCCCCGGCTATATTCTTCTGGACATGGTCGTTGACAACGAGACCTATTGGCTCGTTAAGAACATAAACGGAGTGACTGGTTTCCTCGGAGAACCCCAACCGACCGCGCTCCCCGAAGCTGAGATTTCTTCGATTCTCGAATTAACGAACGAGTCCGCCGCAGGCAAGGCAAAACCCGCCGTTCAATTTGAAAAGGGCGAGAATGTTCGCATTACCGAAGGACCGTTCAGGCACTTCATCGGCGTTGTTGAAGACGTCAATGAACCAAAGGCCAAGGTCAAGGCGATGGTTACGATTTTCGGGCGACCGACACCGGTCGAACTGGATTTCCTACAGGTTGAGAAACTTTAACGCCATGGAAGTAGAAGCGGAAATCGTAACCCCGGGACGCGAACGGGTGCAGATCGACGCTTCTGTCCCCTTCATTGGGGCGTTGCTCGCCGGCGGAACGGTGATCATGGCCGCCGCGGTAATGGCGCTCATGCTTTTCGGGAAGGTCTTGTTTGTATCCGCTGTTCTGACCTGGATTTGGCCCCAAGTATTCTCACCGGAATTCACATCGTGGGTGTTTGGGACGGCCACCGTGCCGTATTGGAAGATTTTGTTGTTATGTTCGCTGGCAACCTTCGCGGTTCGCTGGCTGACAAAAAAAAGTTAGACCGAGTCCGATAAGGACGCTTGAAGGTCACGGAGGAAGTAAAAAGTAATGGCTAAAAAGATCAAAGGCTTCATTAAGCTGCAGATCCCGGCCGGGGCCGCAAACCCCGCGCCGCCGGTGGGACCCGCGCTCGGACAGCACGGCGTCAACATCATGGACTTCTGCAAACAGTTCAACGAACGCACCAAGAAGATGGAACAAGGGATGAAAATCCCGGTAGTGATCACGGTTTTTAATGATCGCTCATTCTCCTTCATCACAAAGATGCCGCCGATGTCCGCGCTGCTGAAAAAAGCCGCCGGACTCGCAAAGGCCTCGGGCGAGCCGAATAAAAATAAGGTCGGCAAGATTACGCGCGCGCAGGCTGAAGAGGTCGCAAAAAAGAAAATGCCCGACCTCAACACAGACGATGTTGAGCAGGCGCTTCTGATGGTTCGGGGCACCGCCCGCTCGATGGGCATCGAGGTGGAGGCATAATCATGGGAAAGCGATACAACACCGCTGTTAAAGACGTCGATTTGGATAAGCTGTACTCTCTCGCGGACGCGTCCGATTTAGTCAAGAAGACCGCGACCGCAAAATTCGACGAGTCGATTGAGCTGCATGTACGGCTTGGAAACGACCCCCGCCAGTCCGACCAGCAAATCCGCGGAACCGTCGCGCTGCCTAACGGCACCGGCAAAGACCGCCGGGTCGCTGTGATCGCGAAGGGCGAAAAAGCGAAGGATGCCGAGGCGGCCGGTGCCGACCTCGTTGGCCACGCAGACCTTGTTGAGGAAATCCAGAAAGGGAAGTTCGACTTCGATGTTCTCGTCGCCACTCCAGACGTCATGAAGGATATCGCAAAACTCGGGCGCGTGCTCGGTCCTCGCGGATTGATGCCCAACCCCAAGAGCGGCACGGTTACCTTCGATGTTAAGAAGGCCGTCAACGAACTCAAAGCCGGACGTGTTGAATTCAAAAACGACGACTACGGGATTCTGCACCTTGGAATCGGGAAAAAGTCGTTTGAACCCGCAAAAATCGTTGAGAACGCGAAAGCCGTGTTGTCAACGATTCTCAAGATGAAGCCGTCCTCATCGAAGGGAGTCTACGTTCGAAGCGTGGCTCTCTCCTCCACGATGGGTCCCGGCATCAAAGTTAACCCGAACGAAAAATTCTGAGATAGAGGCTAAATGGAATTAACCAACAAGATTCTACCGTACCTCGCCGCCGCCAGCATGGGCGGGATGGGCGTCGCGATAGTCAATTACTTCAACACAAAATCAGCCCCGCATGGGGATGAAAAGACGATGGAAATCGCGGACACCATTCAGAGTGGTGCCCTTGTTTTCCTTAAGAAGGAATACTCAATCATTGCTGTCTTTGTCGCGATCGTTACCGTGTCATTGGCAGTATTTATTCCGGAAGTCGGAAAACAAACAGCCGTCGCCTACTTACTGGGCGCTGGCTTTTCTATGGGTGCCGGATGGTTTGGCATGCAGGCCGCAACCACCGCCTCAATATCGTCCAGACTCATATTTTCAAGAGGCTCTGACCTTGCCAGGGCGATCATATCCGCATCGGGCTTGACTTTTGACAAGACCACCAACGCCTCAAAAACAACCGCGTAAGACGCCCCGCGTTTTTTCAGTTTCACGCCAATGGTGGCAATCACATTGATCGGATCGCCGAGAAATTCCATGGCCTCCTCCACCGGACACAGGGACAGAAATTCCAGGAACAGCGGCAGGAAGTCCGGCAGCTCACCTGTGGCCACATACAGGCCTTTTCCGCCGTAAGCCTCCGCCAGATTGACCATCGCCTGGCCCCGGTCGCGGCTTTCGCCGTGAA
>NVTF01000051.1 GCA_002401485.1 Elusimicrobiota bacterium
GGGGAGACTCGCTCGCGACGACGAAGTTGAGAATGCGATCGGTGTACGGGAAGACTTCCGCCGCCGTGCGGAAGTTGGCCCACTCCCCGGTGCTGTTGTAGAAGAGGACCCCCCCGGGGGCGAGGCGGCTCTTGACCATCGCCAGGAACTCGCGCGAGAGCAGGTTGCTCGTGTAGCCGCGCCAGTGGAAGGAGGTGTTGCAGACGATCGCGTCGTCCTTCATCGCGGCCATGTGCTTGGCCGTGATGATGTCGCGGCAGCCCGTGGTTGTGATGAACATATCCGCAATCGGAGCGGCGTCTTCCATCGTGACAACCTGGTAGCCTTCCATCGCGGCCTGCAAGGCGCAAATGGGATCAATCTCGGTGATGAGCACGCGTGCGCCCTGGCCGCGCAGCGACTGGGCGCAGCCCTTCCCGACATCGCCGTAGCCGGCGACGACGCAGGTTTTGCCCGCGATCATGGTATCGGTCGCGCGCTTAATGCCGTCGAGCAAGGACTCGCGGCAGCCGTAGAGATTGTCGAACTTGGATTTTGTGCAGGAGTCATTGACGTTGATCGCGGGAACAGGCAGTGTGCCCTTCTTCTCGCGCTCGGCGAGTCGGTGAACGCCGGTGGTGGTCTCTTCCGAGAGTCCGCAGATGTCCTTGATCAGGTCGGTATTCTTGTCGAGAACCATGTTGGTGAGGTCGCCGCCGTCATCGAGAAGAATGGTCGGGCCGGAACCGTCAGGCCAGCGGAGCGTCTGCTCGATGCACCAATCCGCCTCTTCTTCGGTCTCACCTTTCCAGGCGAAGACGGGGCTGCGGCCTTCCTTGGCGATCGCCGCCGCGGCGTGGTCCTGGGTCGAGAAGATGTTGCAGCTCGACCAGCGAACCGAGGCGCCGAGCGCTTCCAGCGTCTCGATGAGCACGGCCGTTTGAATCGTCATATGCAAACATCCCGCGATGCGCGATCCTGCGAGAGGTTTCTTGTCGCCGAACTCCTTGCGCAGGGACATGAGCCCGGGCATTTCGGTTTCGGCGATCTCGATTTCTTTGCGGCCCCAGTCGGCAAGCGACAGGTCTTTTACTTTATAGTCGTCTTTCTTTTCGGCCATCGTAGCGGTTGTCATCCTCGGTAAGTTCTCCTATGGTCTCGTCTGAAATTCGCATTATTGTAGCTTTTTTAGCGGCCCAGCAGGATCTGAGCCGCGTAGATGACGCCAAACGCGCCAATGCCAAAAGTCATGAATTTTCCATTCTTTTCCAATAAACGAGTCGCCATTTGTTCACTTTCCTTCATGAGATAGGCGCGGTAGCTTTTTAAGCCGAAGAAGGAGGCGGCTCCGGCGATGCCTGCGGCGGTTAGTGAACCCAAAAGGAAGCCGAGTTTTGCCGTGACCGGACTCATCGGAATTTCCGTGAGCGGACCTTGCATGGAACTCAAGCCGACGCCTAGGAATAGGCCGGAAAAGAAGGCGATCGTTCCCAACACGTATTTTGAGGTGGGTTTTTTTAAGAAACCGAATGCTGCTATCGAAAGAGCCAGCCAGGGCGCTGCGGCGGCAAAGGTCCCTGCGGGCATGAGACCGAATGCGAATAGGGTTATCGCGGGTAGAGCGATTGCCCCGATCATGCCGGGAGCCATGCCGCCTGTCAGGAATACCAATGCAAACAAGGTGTAGAGGATCGGCCACGGCAGTCGAACCCCAAGCGTTGCGGCCTCCCGCAAGCGCTGCAGGCCGGAGCGTGTTGCGGTTTCGAGTGGAAGCGAGAATTCAGAGTTTTCGATCCCGATTTCCAGATCATGATTAGCGCGCCCCGGGACCTTCAGATACGTTTTAAAGTTTTTTTGGAACATCGGTTTTACGCCGGAATCGAGCATTGATTCCAGGTACTCCCAATCCGCCTCATAAAAAGAGATGCGTCCTGAAATTGTTCGTGCCTCAGCAGGGAACGTGTAGGTCAAATCGAAGATGAACATTCCGTCCCAGCCGGCGATGCCGACATCGGCGACCTTTTTCCATGCGTCGATGCGAAAGGAGGCGTTGACGAGCTGGCTGGTGAGCGGTTTGCCGTCCGCCGCGAGCATGATTTGATCATCGAGCCATTCTTTCGCGGCGTGACGCTTTTCCTCCGGCCAGTTGCTTACCCCCAGGTCGAGTCCCAATAAATCGTTTCCAAGGATTGCGCCATCGGTGACGACGCGCAGGCGCAGCATTCCCGGATCCACCAGCATGCGCGCATGCACGGGGTGCACCGGCATGTCATGGCGTTGTTGGTGAGAGTGACCGGCGTGACTATGCTGCCCGAACGCCGGGTGCACGAATGCGAGAAGCGCGCCGAGCAGCAGACCGATTGTCATCCGCGCTTGAGGGCCGCGCGCAGACGCACAATTTCGCCAGCGGCGCGTTCGTGATACTCGGGGGCCCGATCGTCGGCCAAAAGGGCCAACCAGATCCGAAGGGCATCGGCGTAGCGCTTTTCCGCTTTATAAAAGTTCGCGAGGATGGATTTGATCAGGGCCGGGCAATCCGGGTTAAGAAGCGCCTTTTCGAGGGTTTCCGACATTTGATCGAATTGGTCCTTCTCTTTGTAGGCGATGGCTGCGAGAAAGGTTTGGTACATCCAGTAGTCGGGATCGTATTTGATTCCTTCCTGGAGAAGGGCGATTGCGTTTTCAGGACTTTTCGTCGCTTCCGACCACGCAAATACCGAGGCGCCGTAGAGATAGGCTTGCCGAAACCACGGGTCGAGGCGGACCACGCGAAGGGTTCGGTTCATGAGCCCCGGGTACATCACATGACTGTTGAGTTCTTCTTGGCTCGCGTAGCCGCCACGTCCGAATTCCCGGACACCGAGGAATTGAAGGTATTGAATCCACGCGATGTCTGCGGCGAGGCGGCGAAAGCCTGCACTTAAAAATGCGGCGTCCTGCAGCCGATCATTGCCGAAGACGAGTTCGGAATAGGGTGGGAAGGGTGAGGCGAATGCGCGCCGGGCGCTCGATTTTGCAAAACCCGCCAGCAGCAGGCATGCGAGACCCGCCGCGAGCAGTTCCGGCCGCCGCATCAAAATTCCCGCTGGGAGAAAATCCAACTGGAGAGAAACAAGGTTGCCGTTGTGTAGCCGAAGCTGTATACGGCGAGCCATGCGAACCATTCCCCACTCGGCGTAATCGCGGCATCCATAAAATCCCGGTAGTTAAAGAACACAAAATCGGGAGAAGCTGTTCCGACAAACCAACCGATTGCCATGACCAACGGATTGTGGGATTTTTCCACGAGGAATTGTATTTCGACCGAGAAGTGACCCAGGATCCAAAGAAACAAGGTGAAGGCGATCGCGCTTGGCGTCGAGGTCGTCGCGAGTGAGAGGAAAAGGGCCAGTCCCCCCATCACCGCAATTTTTCCGAACGTGCACAGGAGCGCGGTTGCATAGATGGCATCCGGGCGCCATCCGAAGAAGAGGAGCGAGGCCGCGTGCACAATCGTCATCATCGCGATTCCCGCGCCGATGGCGGAAAGAGTTCCGATATACCGCCCGAGAATATATTGCCACCGATCGAGCGGTCGGCTTAAGAGCAGATAGATGCTGCGGGATTCACTTTCCTCGCGGACCAGGTTGACTGTCACAAACAGGATGCCGATCAAGGCGATCACTTCCATGCCCGCCAACCCGGCGTCCATCATCATCCTCAGGCGTTGGTCCTGCGCGAGGGCGGACACAATGAGCGCTCCCGCCACAAGCACCACCATGAATATATAGACCAGTTGGAACACGCGGTTTCGGACGTGTTCCTTCAAGGTGTAGCCCGCGATGGCTAAAATCGGTTCGATCATCCGAAGGAGAGCGCTCCGACTCGATGGGTGCCCGCGACGGTTTCAGTGAAAATTTTCTCAAGCTGGTCGGAATTTTTTTCGTATTCAGACGCGCTTGCCGTTTTCGCTAATTTGCCGGCGCAGAGAATGCCGATGCGGTCGCAAACCCGCGCGACTTCGGAAATATCATGAGAACACAGAAAGACGGTCTTGCCTTGTTCTTTGAGCCATAAGATGAGGCGCCGAATTTCGTTGATCGCCAGGGGGTCCAGTCCGGAAATGGGTTCATCGAAAATAAGAAGATCGGGATCGTGCACGAGCGCCTGGCCGATGCAGATGCGTTGGACCATGCCCTTGGAATAGTCTTCGATTCGTTTATCCGCCCATTCCTGCATGCCGACCTTCTGAATCATTTCGTCAACGATCGCTTCCCGACCCGCTGCGGGAATCTGGCCCAAGGTCGCGAAGAGGCGGATCGTTTCACGTCCGGTTAAAAAGCGGTTCAGGTAGGCCGCTTCCGGGATATATCCGACGCGACTGAGCGCCCGGTGATCGGGCATGGCGGTCCCAAACAGGGTGACCTCGCCCTTTGTCGCATACAGCAGACCCATCAGCATTTTAATGGTGGTGGTTTTCCCGGAACCGTTCAGGCCCAAGAGGCCGAAGACCTCGCCTTTTTTTACTTCCAGGGAAACGTCTTCAACACCGATGCTCTCGGTTGTTTTGCCGAGATGAGAACGGCGGTAGAGTTTGGTCACATCCTTGAGTCGGATTACGGGCTCTTCCATAGGCGTGGATTTTATCAATAATATGCACTGATGTTTCCAATCCGCGACTCGATTCCTTCCCGAACAACCCCTTTCTTCACTTATGCCCTCATTGGGGTCAATATCGCCGTTTTTATTCATGAGCTGCGGATTGGCGAAAATATCCACTCCTTTATCAATACGTACGCGTTGATTCCAGCATCCTGGACGCCCACCACGATCGTGAGTTCGATGTTTTTACACGGCGGATGGACGCACATGCTCGGCAATATCTGGTCGCTCTGGATCTTCGGCGACAACGTCGAAGACCGCCTCGGCCACTTTCGCTACCTCGCGTTCTATTTTTTCTGCGGGGTCATGGCCGGGGTCGGACACCTTTTGTCCAACCTCGGCTCCATCATTCCGACCCTGGGCGCGAGCGGCGCTATCGCGGGTGTGATGGGTGCCTATTTCATTTTGTACCCGCGGGCGAAGGTGCTCACCGTTTTCCCGATTTTCATCATTCCCATATGGTTCGAAATCCCGGCGGTTCTATATCTCGGGCTTTGGTTTTTTACCCAACTGCGTAGTGGGCTTGGAGGATTGGGGCCCGAGTTTGAGGCAATCGCTTGGTGGGCCCATATCGGCGGGTTTGTTGCCGGTATTTATTTCGTGGTGAGGTTTGTAAAAAGGAAATAGGCGCTTTCTCGCTTTTAATCCCTCTCCGGGGTGGGAAATATTGCGATATTTGCAATTTTGCTTCCCCCTGGGGTGGGAAATATTGCGATATTTGCAATTTTAGAAAGGGTTATCCCCGATGGACCGGGTACTTATTGAAGTCGAAGTCCCCTGATGCCTTGAAGGCCTTGGCAGTCATCGCCAATCCTAATGACCATTCCGTGGATGTGGCCTTTGAGGTTCCCGAACTCGGATTTAGCCGCAGAGCGTGCGCTCGGTCCAGCGTTCCCAATCGCCGGTTGTAGGGTCAGTATCAGGCTGAGTAGCGGAGCGGTCCACCTCATGTGCCGTTTCTTTACCTAAAATCCACATATTGAAATTCGGTGGTCGGCGCCTATACTGTTGGTGGTCTCATGGAAACTCATCTGAACGCCCTGGTTGGCGTCGCGCGACTCGTGCCTTTATTCTTGGGGCGCGGCTACGGTCGTGTGACGACCGTATACGATCTTATTTCCTCCAAGAACGCATTGGGTGAAAAATCCCTTTTCCTGAATTTGGGGTATTGGAATGGCGGCGAAACCTACGATCAAGCGTGTGAGAATTTGGCCCGTGTGTTGGCTGACGCCGTGGGCATGAGGCGCGGCGATCGCGTGCTGGATGTCGGTTTTGGTTTCGCCGATCAGGATATGTTTTGGTCGGAGGCATTCGGGCCGGAAAAAATTGTGGGCTTAAACATCACGGCCTCCCAGGTCGAACGGGCGCGCACGCGCGTCAAGCAACGAGGACTCTCGGATAAAATTGAACTGCTCAACGGTTCTGCGACGGAAATGCCGGTTGAGGCCGGGTCCTTTGATCGGGTGACGGCGCTTGAAACAGCCTTCCACTATCATACACGCGAGACATTTTTTCACGAGGCCTTTCGCGTGCTTAAGCCGGGCGGCGTGCTGGCCGCGGCGGATATCACGCCGCGGCAAGGACGCAAGCGCGGCATCGCCGCAACAATCGGATGGAAGTTGGGACGTTCGTTTTGGCAGATCCCGACTGAGAACTTTTATGAGTGGCCGGTGTATCGCGCAAAGTTGGAAAACGCTGGATTTGTGAATATTTCCTGCAAGTCGATCCGGGAAAACGTATATCCCCCCTTCCTTGCTTTTACGCGTGAGAAGCTAAACGACCCCAACTATGCAAAGCGGTTTGATCCGCTGTTTCAATTGATTTGGAAGGCCTCGGTAGCCGGCGGCGAGGCGTATTCCTATCTGGATTATTTGATTGTGCGGGCTGAAAAACCTTCCCAATAGGCCTGGACTCAGCCATCCATCAAAATTGTAATATTTGTAGGTGAGTGACGACAGCGAACTCATCCGAGAAACCGCGCGAGACTTTGCACAAAAACGTCTCGCGCCGATTGCGCAGGCGATTGATGAGGACGAAGCATTCCCTCGCGAACTCTTCAACGAAATGGGCCAACTGGGCCTGCTTGGCCTCGGGGTCCCGGAAATATACGGCGGAACCGGCGCTACCTTTTTATCCGCCGCCATTGCGATGGAAGAACTCAGCCGGGTCTCCGCAGCGGTCGCGTTGTCTTATGGCGCTCACGCCTTTCTCTGCGCCCACAATCTATATGCAAACGCCGACGAGGCGATGCGAAAAAAATACCTGCCTAAACTTTGTTCGGGAGAGTGGATCGGCGCCTTCGCGTTGACCGAACCCGAGGCGGGATCCGATGCCGCCTCCCTGCAAACTACAGCGAAGAAGAACGGAAGCGGATACGTTCTCAACGGTGCGAAGATGTTCATCACCAACGGTTCTATCGCCGATCTTTTTTTGGTATTCGCACGGACGGAGCGCCGCCCCGGTGTGGGCCCCTTAAGCGCATTCTTGGTGGAGCGCGAATTCAAAGGCCTCAACACGAGCCGCGACATTAAGAAGCTTGGCACCCGTGGTTCCCCCCTCTCGGAAGTGCTTTTCCAAGACTGCGCAGTTCCCGCCGGGAATTTGATCGGCGAAGAGGGCAAGGGACTTAACTACATGCTTCGCGGTCTTGATATGGAACGCGCGGTATTCTCGGGAATGGCGGTGGGGTTGGTCCGCGCCTCGTTGGACTATTCCCTCAACTATGCCTGCCAGCGGCGGCAATTCAAACAACCCGTCGCCAGCTTCCAACTCGTGCAGGAAATGCTGGCGCAGATGGCAACTGATCTCGAAGCGGGACGTTTGTTGGTGTACCAGGCAGCGACAATGCTGGATGAGGGTAAAACCATCACCAAGGAAGCCTCCATCGCGAAGCTGTTTGTCGCCCAGATGGCGATTCGGTGCACGCAAATGGGCGTGCAGATTTTAGGAGGCGTCGGGTTCACGCGCGAGTGCCCGGTCGAACGGTATTACCGCGACGCCGCGCTGCTTCCCATCGGCGGTGGAACCTCGCAGATTCAACAGCTCATCATCGCCAAAGCGATGATCAAGGAGCATCATAAAAATTGAGCGACGAAGCGATTGTTAAAGAAAGCCGCATCGCGGTGCCCTATACCTGGTCGGCGGGCGAAACGGGCAGCCGTTTCCTCAAAACGCTGCGGGATGAGCAAAAAATAGTCGGCACGCGCTGTCCGGACTGTAAAAATGTCTTCGTCCCAGCACGCAAGACTTGCGGTCGGTGTTTTAAAGAATGCGCTGAGTGGCTCGATGTAGGACCGCAGGGAAAGTTGGTGAGTTTTACCCGCGCGAATTATGAGAGCCCCGCTCATCCTGTTTCACAGCCGTGGTACGGTTTGATTCGGCTGGATGGGGCTGATAACTCGATCCTTCATCTCCTTGGAGAATTGTCCGAAGACGGTCCCCAGCCCGGCATGACAGTGGAGCCGGTTTTCTCCGAAGAAAGGTGTGGGCATATCCTCGACATTCGCTACTTCAAACCCGTCTGATGGATAAAATCGCGATCATCGGAGTCGGGCAGACTGAATTCGCCGGGGAGCGAAAGGCCGATACCTTTGCCGACCTGGTGCACGAAGCGGCGACCGCCGCGCTGCAGGACGCGGGACTCGACATTGGCGATATCGACAACATCGTCACCACCTCCAACGATTTTTGGGATGGCCGAACCATTTCGAGCATGGCGGTCGGCGATGCCGCCGGTGCGGCCGCTAACGGCGGCAAATCCACTTCGACCGTTGAGGGAGACGGCACCTTCGGCGCGTTTTACGGCATGACCCGCATCCTCTCGGGCATGTATGGCAATACCTTGGTGGTCGCCCATTCGAAAGGTTCGGAAGGCGACGATAATCTGATCACGGGGGCTTTCTTTGATCCGATTTTGCAACGGCCCTTAGGACTGGATCGCGTCTCCGCGGCGGCCTTGCAGGCCCGGGTTTTCCTGGACTCCGCCGGACTGGGCGTTGAAGACTGTGCGAAGGTTGT
>NVTF01000052.1 GCA_002401485.1 Elusimicrobiota bacterium
TTATCTTCAGAAGCGCGGCAAATATGCGGATTCAGGCAAGGCCCCATTCCCTGGGTTGCTTCTGCTCGATCTTAATATGCCCAAAATGGACGGGCGGGAGGCGCTCAAGGCGATCAAGGCCGATCCCCGCCTGCGCAGGCTCCCGGTTGTCGTGCTGACGACTTCCAAGGCAGAGGAGGATATCTTACGGACCTACGACCTGGGCGTGGCTGCCTTCATCACTAAACCTGTGACGTTTGAGGGTTTGGTGGAGGTTATGAAATCATTGAAGAAATTTTGGTTTGAAATTGTCACCCTGCCGTCAATGGGGCAGAATTAAATGGGAGATCTTCCTACGAAGGTGCTTCTCGTCGAGGATGACGAAGACGATTATGTCATCACACGCAACAGTCTCTCCGAAATTGAAGGGAAGAAGTTCCTCCTGGAGTGGGTGTCTACGTATGAGGCCGGGCTGCAAGCAATCCAAGCCAATCAGCACGACGTTTATCTTTTGGATTACTACCTGGGCGACCGGACCGGCCTTGAGCTTATGCGGGAGGTGCAAAAAGGCGGCTGCAAGGCTCCCATCATCCTTTTGACGGGCCAGGGGGATCGGAAAGCCGATCTCGAAGCGATTCGGACGGGCGCCTCGGACTTTCTCATCAAGGGACAGATCAACGCAGCCCTCTTGGAACGCTCGATCCGCCATTCCATAGAGCGCAAGCGGATTGAGCATGAACTGGTCAAGGCCATTAATGCGAAATCCGAATTCTTAGCGAGTATGAGCCATGAACTCCGTACCCCGATGAACGCCATCATTGGCATGACAGGCTTGCTGTTGGACACGGACTTAAACCCCCAACAGAAGGATTTCGCCGAGACTGTTCGGAACTCGGGAGAAGTGCTGCTGGATGTCATCAACGACATCCTCGACTATTCGAAGATTGAGGCGGGGAGGGTTGAGCTGGAGATATTGGATTTCGATCTGCGTGATTGTATCGAGGGCGCAATGGAACTGCTGGCTGCCCGTGCCCATAGCAAGGGCCTGGAAATGCTGTCCTTTATCGCTTCTGATGTGCCCACCTCCTTGCGAGGTGATCCGGGCCGGTTGCGCCAGGTGCTGCTTAATTTTCTCAGCAACGCAGTCAAGTTCACGGAGCGGGGTGAGATCGTCGTCCGGGTAAGCTGTGGAAGGAAGATGGACAGTGACGTAGTCGTTCGTTTTGATGTGAGCGATACCGGCATCGGCATTTCCCCCCAGGGTGTGAGCCGTCTTTTCCAACCCTTTTCCCAAGCGGATGCTACAACCACACGGAAGTATGGGGGTACGGGACTGGGCCTGGTCATCTGCAGGAAGCTGGTGAGCTTGATGGGCGGAGAGGTCGAGGTGGAGAGCTGTCCCGGCAAGGGTTCCACCTTTTCGTACAGCATTCAGTTAAAGAAACAGGCAACGCAAAATGGGAGTCCGAGGAAGCTGCAGGGGCTCGGCGGCGTTAGGACGCTTATCGTGGATGACAACGCTACCAACCGAAAAATACTCAAACATCAGGCCGTTTCCTGGGGGATGAGCGCGGAGAGTGCGGCGAGCGGGACCGAGGCCTTGCGGCTGCTGCGACGGGAGGCCTCGGGTGAGCATCCGTATAGGATCGCTATAGTGGACATGAAAATGCCTGAAATGGACGGTCTGACCTTGGCAAAACAGATCAAGACCGATCCTGCGTTAGCCGCCCTGCGGATAGTGATGCTCTCGTCCCTGGGCCGGTCCATCGCGCCCAAAGTGCTTCAGGAATCGGGCATCGCCAACTATCTCACCAAACCGGTCAAGCAGATGGCCCTACTGGATTGCCTGTCTAGAGCTTTGGGGGAGGATAAGAAGGTGGCGGGGCGGAAGTCGCTCTCCGAGAGTGCGGAGGCCAAACGGAGGACGGCACGCAGTCATTTCCGTGTGCTGTTGGTGGAGGATAATCCCACCAACCAGAAGGTGGAAAAGCTCCAACTCCAGAAATTAGGCTACAGGGCCGACGTTGCGGGCAACGGCCCTGAGGCGCTCGAGGCGCTGTCCCGCATCCGTTACGATCTCATCCTCATGGACTGCCATATGCCGGAGATGGACGGCTACCAAACGACCAAGGAAATCCGAAGGCGTGAGGGACGCGAGCGGCATACTCCCATTATCGCGCTGACGGCCAGCGCTTTGGAGCCGGACCGCGCGAAGTGTTTAAAGGCCGGCATGGACGACTACATGGCGAAACCGGTCAGGCTGGGGATGCTAGCTGCTGTTTTGGAACGATGGAGCTCGGGCGGGGACGCAGTCCCGCCGGAAAGGGAGGTCTTGCTATGAAGAAAACGATCCCAATTATCGTTGCAGTTGCTGTGGTTGTCGTAGCCGGGATTCTTGCGGGTCTGTGGCGCACAGAGGCACATCCCTACGAGTGGGTTGCCTCTTGGGGATCGAAAGGCTCTGACGACGGGCAGTTCTTATACATAGAGGATTTCGCCATTGATTCCAAAGGAAATATTCTTGTTACCGATGCCTTAACGTCCACGGTGCAGGCGTTTTCCAAAGAGGGTGAATTCGTGGCGAAATTCGGAGGAAAAGGCAATGAGAAAGGGAGTCTGGAAAAGCCCGAGGGTATCGCCGTTTCCAAGGATGGAAGAATCTATGTCGCCGATTATCTAACGGGTTTCATCAAGGTCTACAGCGCCGACTTCAATCACCTAAAGACGTTTTCTGGGTTAGGAACGGGTCCGGGGATGACTTCCGAGTCCGAGTTCATGGATTTCTCTCCGGTCAACGGTCTCCTTTATATCGCGGAGGCGGGAAACCATAGAGTCAGCGTATTTGATCAGGAGGGGACCTTCAAGTTCTCGTTCGGCGAGTATGGATCTGGTCGAGGACAACTGAACCGTCCCGAAGCCGCCAAGGTCGCTTCTGATGGGACTGTTTATGTTGCGGATCTTGGAAACCATCGGATTCAGGTGTTCTCAGCCGAGGGGAAGTTCATTAGAAAGTTTGGAAAGGAAGGGAACGGTCCCGGTGAGTTTCGTAGGCCCGCGGGAATAACGCTCACCAAGGGAGGGAAGATCTTCGTCACCGAGATCGGAAACAATCGGGTGCAGAAACTGAACCAAGACGGAACATTTATTTGCATGTGGGGAACAGAGGGTTCCGAGGATGGCCAGTTTGGAAACCTGCACGGCATCTTATCCGATGAAGCCGGAAACATCTATGTAGCGGATTCGGCAAATTACCGCGTGCAAAAATTTCGCGCGACATCGATGTAGGTTCGTCGGCACAAGAATCTATCTCAGAATACCGAAATTCTATGCGAAAAGAACGTCCAACCACCATTCATGCCCGACTCATATTGAATATGGGTCTGAATGTCGGGATTCTTGTCACCCTGACAGCTTTCTTGGTCTCGAGCAACTTCCGTGTACTGCGGTTGAATTCTGCATTGGCTCTTGATCAGAGACAGAAGTTGTCGCTTGAGCGATTGGACGGGCTGGTAGCGAATGCGGCCAAGGATCTCCTGGAACTGTTTAACAAGCGAGATAGCGCGAAGGAACTGGCTCTCCTCGCCGCGAGCGAAGATTTTCAGTCCTATTTTGACTCTTTTCAATCAAAGGTAAAGGACCAGGGATATTTGACGGAAGTATCCCAAGCCGAGGAAGCTGAGCCAGAGCTGCTCTTTTTGCGCAAGGATATAGTGAAGGTCATTGTTCTCCTTCGATCCAATCAGCTGGAGGAGGCAAGGAAATTGTATGGCATTTCTTTCTTGAGACATCTGGCGGCCGTAAAGCACTTTACAAGCGAAACAGGGACGCATCTTAATCAGAGGATTCATCTAAAAAATCAGGAATTCAATTATGTAATAAGACAGACGCTTGTTGTGGGGTTGATTCTTGTTCTCCTCTTAGTGACGGTTTCCCTGATTTTGAATCGCAGGATTGCGCGTTCATTGACGGGGCCCCTGATGCTCCTCCTGGATGCGACCAAGAAGATTGGAAAGGGGGAATATCGAAAGCCGGTAGGGCGGATCTCGAGTGATGAGATCGGTACGCTGGCGCTGGCCTTTGATGAGATGACCGAAAGCCTGAATAAGAAAAACGCTGAGCTGAAATCGGAAAAAGATTATGTTGAGAACATCCTACGATCTATGGCGGACGCCTTTATCGTCCTGACCCCTGACGCAGCGATCCAAACGACCAACCAAGCGACGCTTGCCCTTTTGGGCTACCGTTCGAAGGAACTCTTCGGGCAACCAATCGACAAGATTCTTGCTGAAGGAGAAGGGGAAAAACATTTATTTAACGACTCCGGCCTCGAGGAACTGGTCCTAAAAGGAGCCATTGCCAATGTAGATAAGATATTCATATCAAAAGGCGGACGCAAAATTCCCGTGCTCCTTTCGGGCTCGGTTATGCGTGATGGCAAGGGCCGGCTCCAAGCAATTGTGTGTGTAGCCAAAGACATCACTGAACACAAGCAGGCAGAGGAGAAACTACGGATCTCCATGGCAAAGCTGACAAGAACCAATCGCGATCTCGAACAATTCGCCTTTATCGCTTCCCACGATTTGCAGGAGCCCCTTCGCAAGGTGCAGGCCTTCGGCGACCGCCTAAGAACCGTGGACGAAGACTCTCTCAGCGCAAACGGACGGGATTMCCTGGATCGCATGCAGGGTGCGGCCGGCCGGATGCAGGTCTTCATCAACGACCTTCTCGCGTTCTCCCGGGTGASTGTCAGAACGAAMCCCTTTGTTCCCCTGGACCTCACGAAGTTGATCAWRGGGGTGCTYTCCGATTTTGARACGMGACTTRGGSAAGTGGRRGGGGAGGTWCGCGTGGGRGAGTTGGCCACGCTTCATGCMGATCSGCWCCAGATGGRCCAATTGTTTGAGAACCTWATYGGGAATGCGCTCAAATTCAGACGCCCTGGACAAAAGCCGGTGGTGAAAATTCATGGGGAGCCGTTGAATGGCAGCGGGCAGTCCTACGCCRAAAGCTYCACTTCTCCAAACAGCCGTTACCGGATTTTTATCGAGGACAATGGAATCGGCTTTGARCAGCAGTATTCAGAGCGTATATTTAAAATCTTCCATCGTCTCCACRRKCGCGGAGAMTATGAAGGAACCGGCGTGGGCCTGGCTATCTGYYGGAAAATCGTGGAGCGYCACGGCGGCGATATTACGGCCAGAAGCACGCCGGGCACCGGGACGACTTTTATCATAACGCTTCCCATAAAACCTAGCAGCGCGGATCACGTAAATGGCGGCTCGACATGACCGATTTCCATCCGCGTTTGCCGAGAAAACCTTGAATATGCCGGCTTAAGGAGACAGGATTTTAAGCGGATAACCCCACGGATAGAAACCGTTGTCGAAGACATCCGCAGCGGAACGAATACGATATGGCCAACATACTGCTCATCGACGATGACGACGAATGGCGCTCTCTTCTCCGTGACTGAGTGATGCGAGGCAGGGAGTGAGACGGTTTTGGAGTTCGAGAGAATTTATTACGAGCATCCTGTTGTTATGCGGAACCGGCCCTGTCTTTGCTCAAGAGCCGAGTGCACCCCCCGAGAATACAACTGTAAAGTTGACCTATTACTTAGACACCCGTGACTACAACACTCTCAACATTCTAGGCAGCTCGCAGGGCTTGCCCCTAGGATTTTCCGTCTGGGGGTTTATAGATGTTCACAGCAATCAAAAGGTGAGTGGAGAACGATTCGATTTAAGCCGGTATTTTATGGAATATCGACTTAATCGCGCATTCGATCCGAAATGGTTTCACGGCGCTCGCGGATTGGGTTTCCAAGCGGAGTACAACGATTTTAATGGCTCGCGAAATGCTGTGGCTAGATTGGGTCTTACCTATAAGCATGGGTTGGAACGGATCAAGAATTATAAAGGTTGGTTGCGCTGGAGGGTTCATCCATATGAAACGGATGGAACGGGATGGCAGGCCAGCGTAATTTATTCCCTACCCATCACCGAACGGATTGGGATCAGCGGTTTTGCGGATTTGAATATCAATAACGGACAGACAAATCGCTGGATCGTCGAGCCGCAGATCAATATTAAACTCAATCACAGGTTTAGCGCGGTCATAGAATACCGGTTCAATGGCTTCGAGGAAGCTAATTCGAGATTGTCAGGATCGGGTGCAGCATTCGGGCTCGGTATGGAGCTATAGGAGTCGGAGAGGTAAATGAACAAAAACAATGCGCTGTTTGTTGCTGCGATGGCGGGTGCACTGGTCTCTCTTTGGGTGTTCTTTCGACCCAGCCACCCCCCGGAAAGTTTTCGGATCGGTGTCGCCCGCTGGGTGAGCAACGAAGAGTACGATAGAAACATCGCTGGCTTCAAGGAAGCGCTGGCCGCAGCCGGGCTGGTCGAGGGTCAAGCCGTGACCTACACCATAAAGAATCCTAACCTGGATTCCAAAAAACAAGAAGCAATCATCCGTTCGTTCAAGCAAAAAAAAGTGGATCTTATCTATTCTCTCACGACGCCCGGCACGCTCATTACGAAACGATTGGCTCCGGATATCCCGATCGTATTTTCAATCGTAACCTATCCTGTTGAGGCAGGCGTGATCGCCTCCTTGCAGAATTCGGAAAATAATCTAGTCGGAACGCGCAACTGGGTCCCCATCGAGGAACAGTTGGAAGTCTTCCATGCGGTCGTCCCCCACGCCAAGGTTATTGGATTTGTCCATCGAAAAGGAGAATCCAACTCCACCATTCAGTATGCCGCCCTCAAGAAAGCGGGGGCAAGCAGAGGCATAATCGTCCTGGAAATCGCTCCGGCCAATCTCGGAGATTTGAAAGCCGCTTTGAATGCAGCAAAAGGAAAGGTCGATTCTCTATATTCATCGTGCGACACCTTGGTCCAGGGAGGAGGCGAGGAGATTATCATTGCGTTCGCGCAGGCGAACAACTTTCCGGATTTCACATGCAATAAATCCGGGGTGCAAAAGGGAAGCATCATCGGTTTGATCGCTGATTTTTACCAGATTGGAAAACTTGCAGGAGAAAAGGCGGCAAAGATCCTTCGGGGAGCCTCCCCTTCTATGCTTATGACAAATACCGTCGCGCGGCCTTTCCTTTATGTCAATAAAAGGAGGGCGGATGCTCTTGGTCTGGTCATCCCCCAAGACTTGCTAAGCAGGGCCAAAGAGGTGATCCGTTGACCTGGGCAAGATGCGATGCCCATTAGACAAAAAGTATTTTTAGCGTTGCTGGTTGTCTCTCTCGGAACTTCTGGTTTCGGCGGGCTTTGGTATTACCGGACGGCTAAGAGTTCTTTGGACCGGGCCTATTTGTCCAAGCTGGAGGCGGTGGCTGGACTCCAAAAGAGCCGCCTCAACGCCGTAGTAGCGTTCTATCTCCACGGGGTCAAATCGATCACGAGCCGATCCGACCTAAGGTTTCAACTCGATAAGTCAATCACGCTTGGAAAGGCGGAGTCCCGCAACGCACTCAACCTGATCCTGAAGAACATAAAGAGCACGGCGGGCACTTTTCAAGAAATCAGCCTGCTCGATCTTGAGGGAAGGATCGTGGCGTCGACCGAATTGGACCTTATTGGAACGAAACACAAAGACGAGAAATCCTTCGAAGAGGGAAAAAAAGCCAATGGGCTCGTTCGGCTTTTTAAGGATCAGCACAATATTCTGCGAGTCGAACTTGCCGGGCCGGTGCGGTTTGCAAGTCAGATGATCGGAGTTGCGAAGGTTGTCGCAAACGCAGAAAAATTAATCGAGCTCACCGAGGACTATACAGGGCTGGGGGAAACAGGCGAGTCCGTGATCGCGGAAAGGGCCCCAAACGGCGATGCTCTATTTATTGTGCCGCTGCGTTTTGACGGAGATGCCGCGCTGACGCGTCGGATCTCCAAGGACAAACGGGAAATACCTATCCTCCAGGCGTTGCAAGGCAAGGAGGATGCATTTACTCGCAATGTCAGAGATTACCGCGGGATTGCTGTCCTTGCGACGACGCGCTTTATTGAAGGGTTGGGGTGGGGGATCGTGGTTAAGATTGATGCCGCCGAAGCGCATGCCCCAATCGAAGCATTGAAATGGCGGCTATTGATCGGAAACGTTCTACTCTGGATCGGTATGATTCTCGCATGTGTTCGCCTTTCGAAAACCATCACCCAACCGATATTGCAGTTAACGGAAGCGGCACGCAAGATAAGTAGTGGTGATCTGTCGCATAGAGTCGATGTTGTGTCCAATGACGAAATCGGGAGCCTCGCCGTCTCATTTAATGAGATGACCGAAAGCCTGAATAAGAAAAACGCTGAGCTGAAATCGGAAAAAGATTATGTTGAGAACATCCTACGATCTATGGCGGACGCCTTTATCG
>NVTF01000053.1 GCA_002401485.1 Elusimicrobiota bacterium
ATGGATATGCATATCCATGTTCCGCAAGGGGGAACGCCCAAGGACGGACCTTCCGCCGGCATTACTCTCGTGACGGCCATCGCCAGTCGTATGACGGGGCGTGCGGTCAAAGCGGGCGTCGCCATGACCGGTGAGGTTTACTCCAGCGGCGAAGTTCATGCCATTGGCGGACTTAAAGAAAAGGTGTTGGGTGCGATGAAGCTCGGCTACACAACCGTGATTTATCCGAAGGAAAACGAAATGGATGTAGCGACTTTTTCTGAAGAAGTTCGGGCTGGGATAGAACTGATCGCTGTTGAAACCATTGAAGAGGTTCTTGATCTAGCTTTGGAAGACGCCGCCGCCGAGGCGCCGCTTGAGGTGGCAAAAGCAGAGCCGGCGGTTGTAGGCGCGCCCGTCAACGACTAGGGCCGGGTGTAAGACTTTGTATCGTCTCGCCTAGACGCGGCTCGCTTCCACGTGCCCCGGGTGTGTCCCTTCCCCTCCAAGAAGTTCCCTCTAAAAGTTTATCCCGGGATAAACTTTTAGAGGGAACTAAATTGGGATCTCAAACGTATAGAAGGGGGTGGCTGAAATCAGCGAGCGTGGGCGCGCGGTTAGTTCTGCACAGCTGGCAGCGATTTTGATCGAGGAGCAATTGGGGATTCGGGACCGGCCCCTAGATTAGACGGCAGAAAGTCTACCGCTTGTCTTTCTTTTTTTTCTTGTAGAACTTCTCGAAACCGGTTTTTTTCTGCGGGTGACGGGGGCCTTTCTTGTCGCTCGTGTCCTTGTTCCACATCTTTTCAAACGATTTTTTTTGTCTCTTGCTGGGGAAGGCTTTCTTTTCGTCTTCGTCTGAAAACTTCTTTTTCTTATCCCATGGCTTCTTGAAAGACTTCTTCTCGTCTTTGTCGGAAATTTTTTTCTTACCGTAAGGCTTCTTTGGCGCGCCGGGTTTTTTCTTATCCCAGACTTTCTTAAACGGTTTCTTCTCGTCTTTTTCGGAAAGCTTTTTCTTACCGTAAGGCTTCTTCGGCGCGTCGGGTTTTTTCTTATCCCAGACTTTCTTAAACGATTTTTTCTCGTCCTTACTGGGAAACGCTCTCCCTTTTTTCGGCCCGTCAGATTTCTTTTTATCCCAAGGCTTGGTATATGGCTTTGTATCGTCCCGCCGATCCTCTCTCCTCGGGCGTCTTGAGGGGGGAGAACTTCTACGCGCTCCAGGCGTGACCCTTCCCTTAAAAGGGTTAAATCGTTTCGGCCGGGAATTCGGAGCCCCGGCCTCTTCGATGCCCTCAAGCTTTTCGCGTTTGAAGTGTTTCTTGATCTGGCGCTCAATGCGCGCGAGGCTGTGGCGTTCCAATTGAGACACCAGGGAAATAGCGCTGCCCATGCTCCCGGCACGGCCGGTACGGCCGATCCGGTGGATGTAATCGTCGGGGGCTTGCGGGAGATCGTAATTGACGACGAAGGGAAGGGAATCGATGTCGAGTCCGCGTGCGGCCACATCGGTTGCGATTAAGATTTTCACCTTTCCCGTCTTAAATCGTTTTAGTGTTTGGGTTCGTACGGTTTGGGGTTTGCCGCCGTGAATGACGCGGGAGCTGAGGTCGCGTTCCCGGAGGAGTTCTTTGAGTTCATCGGCCCCCGCTTTGGTCTTGGTAAAGATAAGGACCTGTCCCCAGGAATCATTTTTAAAGAGGCGTGCGATGACCTCCGGTTTGTCTTTACGATGCACAAAATAAACCGTGTGCGAAACATTGTCGGCGACCTGGTTTAGTTCTCCGACTTGCACGCGCACGGGTTGTTTGAGGATCGTGCCTGCGAGTTTCTCGATTTCCCGCGAAGACGTCGCCGAGAACATCAAGGTCTGTCGTTTGTGCGGAAGGTGCTTTAGTATTTTCTGAATGTCGGGCATAAAACCCATGTCCAGCATGCGGTCGGCTTCATCCAGAACCAGGGTGTTTAGTTCTTTAAGCGAGACGGTTTTGCGGTCGATTAAATCGAGAAGGCGTCCCGGGGTTGCGATGAGGATGTCCACGCCGCGGGTGATGTTCTTGATCTGAGCTCGAATCGGCATGCCGCCGGCGACCATTGCTGAGCGCAGGTTTAAATGGGCGCCATAACCGCGTACACTTTCGCTGACTTGGGCAGCCAGTTCCCGCGTGGGAACCATGATCAGGGAGCGCGGAATGTGTTTGCCGCCCTTTGCGCGGCGCGCATTCATTTGAAGCAGGGGAAGGGTGAAGCTCGCTGTTTTCCCGGTGCCCGTTTGGGCCCCCCCGAACACGTCCCGTGCTTCTAAAATGGCGGGGATGGATTGGGTTTGAATTGGCGTGGGGTGTTTGTAGCCCTTGCCCGCAACCGCGCGGCAGAGTTCTTCGGAGAGTCCTAATTCTTCAAAAGTTATTTTGCTCATAGATCCTTGATTGGTTTAGACATTTTAACAGAGAATGCTTGAATTCCATCATACATCGGATAGACTATTACCCTGTTATGAAAAAGACCGCACTATTAATCCTAGGGTCCGTGCTTTTCGCGGGCTGCTTGAGCCCCACAGTTATTAGTGAGGGGTATGACCGCAGTAAAATCAAACGGGTGGCGGTTCTGCAATTTGGAGGAAAGGAATTGGGTGCCGGAGATCTTTTCGCTAAACACCTGATCCGCCGCGGTTTTCGCGTCGTAGAGCGGTCTCGAGTTGAGTCAATTTTCAAGGAACAGAGGTTAGGTCTCACGGGAGCTGTCTCGGCAGAAACGGCTAAAAAGATTGGAAATATCCTAGGGGTCGATGGGCTTGTGATGGGTCAGGTAAGCCACTACGCGCAGAATTACAAGGAAGTTGTGATAACCCGGTCTAAGAGAACCGATATCACGCCCGTCTATAGGACGGTGACGGAAAAACATGAAGACGGAAGCATTCATGAGATGAGTGTGAAGGTGGGGACCTCTACGCATCATACAGATGAGGAAATCCCCGTTATTATGTCGTTTGATGCGGAGGTCGGCATTATCGCGAAGATAGTCGATGTGGAAACCGGAGAGATTGTTTGGATCGGATCGACATCGAGCGAGGGTTCGACACCGCTTCAAGCTGTGGAATCGGCGGTTTCTTATCTCGTCAAAAAACTCAAAAAAGAGTGGTAGGGGGTATGGCGGGCAAGATCAAACAATTTCTTCAGAAACACCGGACCTCCTCTGCGGCCGGGGGCATGGTCGCGTTGGCGATTGCGGTCATTATGTGGCGCTCCGCCCGGCCGAGCAATAAACGCGAATGGGTCGAAGAGGCTTCCGCTCTGGCGACGGCCGACGTTGACGGCGATGCGGTTACGGTTAAAAACGTTCGCACCTATTCCTGGTCGGAAAACTCTCCGCCGACCCCCGGCTATGAAACCCGGTCCTACGATCTCCGGAAGTTGGTGTCGCTTGATTTTATTCTGTCTCAGTTCGGCACACGGGGTTTGGCCGGGCATACCCTGCTGAGTTTCGGCTTTTCGGGAGGGGAGTACCTCACCTTGTCCGTTGAGATCCGGCGAACCCAAGGGCAGCACTATAGTTTCCTCCGCGGTCTTTTTCGGCATTATGAATTGATCTATGTATTCGCCGATGAACGGGATCTCGTCCGTTTGCGCACCAGTATCCGTAAAGAAGAGACCTACCTTTTCCCGATTAAAGCCTCCATTCCCGTCATTCGCAATCTCTTCCTGTCCGTTCTTAAACGGGCGAATGCCCTCGCCAAAAATCCGGAATTCTATAATTCCGTGAAGAACTCCTGCACGACCAACCTTATCGGCCATTTTAATGAGGTGGGGCTTTGCCGCGCGTACGAATACGGACCTCGCGCCGTATTCTCAGGTCTTTCCGACGGCTTACTGGGTGACCTGGGACTGATCGGGGATGGAACCAAGATGAAGGAATATCGAAAACAGCATAAAATCAGTGAGCGGGCTCGTGCTTACGGCGACGGCCCGGACTTTTCGCGTAAGATCCGCAAGCGGTAAAAAGTAGGACCGCCCCTCTGCGCTGAAGGGCGGCCCCGGGTTGGCGCCCGTTGGGGGCAGGCGCCGGGGGTTGGCTGCGAGATTAGTAACTAAGGCCCTTATTTGTCGCCTGTTCTTTCAAGGATTCAAGAAGCTTCGCGTCAAAGGAGTCCTTATTCTTTCCGGTCTTGGCATTCTCTTTTTTTAGGAACACTTTCCGGTTTTTCGAGAGGGCTCCGATTTTTTGGCGTAGTCCTTTTCGCTGCTTTTCGATCGCAGCGATTTTCTTCTTCTGGTCGGCTTTCGAGAGATTTTTGAGCGGAGCAGGCATATCGGCGGCCGAAATTTCATCAAACTCTTCTTCTCCTGAGCTTAGCGCGGAAAGAAGATCGTCTCTGGATTCAAAACCGCGCACAGCCTTAAAGATCGCGCGTTCGGCCGCGGCGCTTTTGGGTGCGTTGCGAGCGATGCCTTCGGAGCGGCGCATCTTTTCTTCGGTGTGCCTGCGTCCCGCGCCGTAGCCGAGCATGGTGCCTTCGAGTTCCCGGTTCAGCCGGGAAATCTCAGTGTCAAAGGGGGTTTCGATGGAGGCCACCCCGCCGTTTTGGGCGATGGAAAGGAAGTGTCCGTCCCCGAGGCGGGCGATCCTGCGCCATTGCTTCGTTGTGTTTCCGTTTCTGCCGCATTGGATTGTGTTAAGAATGACGCCTTTTGCAACGAGAGCCTTCGTGAGGGATTCCAGGCCCGGCGTGTCGTTGTAGTCCAGGTGGGCCGGTGCGTCACCGACCAAATAGGCAACCCGAAAGGCGGAGGGGTCGTCGTCCCAGGAGATTTTCTGAGCGGCGTCCGCGAGGGCCTTGAGCACATGTTCGGGGCCGTCGCCGCCTCCTCCCGCCTGCAAGGCAAGGAGTTCTTCATACACCTGATCGATATCGGAATTGAGATCAATGACCTTGGTGATATAGGAATCGGTGCGGTCGCGGTAGGCGACAATGCCCATGCGGATTTCGGGTCTCGGATTGCCCGTAGCGATTTCGTTGGCGATGGACCAGATTTTTTCCTTAGCGCCTTGGATTAGTCCGCCCATGCTTCCGGTTGTGTCCAGCAGAAACAGAACTTCGACCTTGGGTGTTTTTTGGGTTTGTTCGGTGCGGTTGGAAAAGTCGGCGCCCATTTCGGGTCTGATCATCCGGGCTTGGGCGAGCGGTACGGCGACGAGTGCAGCGGTGAAGATAAAGGTCAATAATTTCATCGGTACTTTCTCCTCAGGGGCTTGAGGGATAGACACCGGTGCCCGGGAAATGTTCCGGACTATTTTAAGGAGGCGCTTTTGCGCAGACGGCGAAGCACTACGGTATCGACCCGGTCTGCGATTTTTACGGCTTTTTTTAAGGTTTTATCGGCCTCGGCGCGGGTCTTGGCGACCCACGCTTTGGAGCGCAGGGTGCCGAGATTGATCAGCACGTTGTAATACGCGGCGTAGGCGGCTGCGCGCGCCATGATGGAAGCGACCCCTGCATCCGACAGGGAATTTGAATTGCCATCCACAACCGCGTCGGCGGCGGCGTCGAGAGTGGGGAGGGTCCGCTGCAGGGTTTCCAGAGGAATAGTGGTCGCATTCTTTGTCGCCGTCTCTACCGCCTTGTTTCGCTCCGGTCCTTTCGGTAATCGGAATGCGTCCATCACCGTGTTGAAGGCGGCTGTATCTGAATCGATTGCGGCGAGGTGGGCTGCTTTGAGGGTGTGCGCGCGGGTTGCGAGCTCTTCCATCGTCCCGTTTTTTTCCTCAAACCCNNTTTTTCCAAAGGTGAGCGCGGCGACCATGGATGCCAGTCCGGCGGCGAGCGCTCCCGCGAGGGCGGCGACCGAACCTCCTCCCGGGGCGGGGGAATCAGACGCGAGGTCTTCGACAAAATCCGAAACGGTTTTTGCGACCAGGGGGCGTTCGCTTTCAATGCGCGTTTCAATTATTTTTTTGGCGGGTTCAAACGCGGAAACATCGTTGAGCCCCAGAGACTGCGATCCGACAGAGATGAGTTCGGCTTCAGAGACGCCGCTGGAGGCGCCTTGTTTTTTTAGAAAATAGGCGCCGGCTTCCTTAAGAACACGCCGGGGCACCATTCCCACAATTTCAGATCCGGTGACACGGCCGCCCCATTGCGCCGCGAGTTCGCAGCAGGCGTCAAAAACAGCGTGCAGGGGGGAGGCGTCAATGTCGAGGATGTTCACCGTTATTTGGGCTCGGCTGTATTCTTCGATGAGCCATCCCGTTCCCTGAACCGCCTTAAATCGTCCGGGAATACGCTGGGCGGTTCCGTCCCCGTCTCGAACGACCACCCCGTTCCCGTCGCGTTTCAATTTCCCCCGTTCTCGAATTTCGAAGGCAATTTTCTTCGCGAGCTTCACATTCGCGGTGTTTWAGTTAATGTTGTAGGCGACGAGGAAATTGCGCGCCCCGGTTGTTAACACGCCGAACCGCGGGACAAATTCAGCGGGGCCGTAGTCGGGTTTCCATTCTTTCTTTTTTAGTTTCTCCGCCAGCGCTTCGTATTCGCCGATACGAATATCCGGCAGGCGTGTGCGTTCGGGCCGGCGGGCCGCGGCGGCATATAGATAAACCGGCAGTTGGAGTTCCTTGCCCACACGCTCGGCGAGGCGCTCGGAAAGGGTGATGCATTCTTTAAGGCTCGCCCCGCTGATGGGAATAAAGGGGCAGATGTCGCAGGCGCCTTGGCGTGCGTGTTCCCCGGAGTGTTTGCTCATATCGATGAGCATGTATGCCGTTTTGATCGCTTGGTAGGCCGCTTCTAAAACCGCTTCGGGTTCGCCGGCGAAGGTATAGACCGTCCGGTTGGTGGCTTTACCCGGATCAACATCCAGCAGCATCGCGCCATCGACACTTCTGACGGCCTCGGCGATCGCATCGATAATCCGAGAGTCACGGCCTTCACTGAAATTGGGGACACACTCGATGAGTTTCATGTCCGGGTAGGATAGCGAATTAGGGGACTTGCACGAAGCTGAACGGATAGGCGGACCGCTCGACGGTCACAACATGGTAAGGAGCACTGGGCCCCTTTCTGTTGGCAACCGGGGTGACGCGGTAACGAATGACGATGCGGCCGCCTTGTTTCGCTACCGACACAATCTCTATGTGGCGCCGCGAGTCGGAACGCTGCGCGAAAACGGCAATGACCATCTCTTTCTCGAAATCAACGGAAGGCATCGCTTCCGTTCGCCCGAGGCGGTCCCATAAATCGGCAAAATCCTTTGGGTCCGTTAGAACCGCGCCGCCGGCGGTGCCCAGTCCGCCGGTTTCATCGCCCCAGGAGCGTCCAAGCGGCATAGGGCTGAGGCCGCTCATGTCCTCGAGGCCCTGTTCTTTTTTCATGTCTTTGACGGGAATCGGTTTTGGGGAGGCGTAGGCGTAGCCGCGACGATTTTTTATTTCTTGTTGGGACTTGGCGAATTTACGGCCTTCCGCCTCGGTGTATTCTCTTTTGCCTTGAACCTTATCCATCTTCTGGCCTTCTTCTAAGAAGGTCTCCGCGTGGTCTTTGAGGACGACCGCTTTTGATCCGGGTACACTCACGATATCCATCCGTGAGGTCATCGCGCTCCCTCGCTGCCGCCGCGCCGCAGAGGCCAGCCCAAGGGGTTTGGAGGTCGCTTGAGATCCTAGAAGAGAGGGTGTCAATCCTTCGAGAGAAATCGCGGGTCTGTTCGCCGCGCGCGCGCCTCGGTTTACCTCTGTTATGCGGCGAGTAACCCTTCTCATGGCCGCCTGAGCCTCATCCTTGCTCATGGGGCGATCCGGAATGCCCTCCCAAGGGTCGTTGGATCTCGGCGCGTTTGGGACTATTTGTTTTATTCCGAGGCGGTCTTGTTCCTTAGCCAGGAAGCTGCGCAATTCATTGTTGGTGTAGGAGGGTTGTCCTACGGGAGAGCCGGCCGCTTTTGAACGTTTGCGCGCTTTCAATTTGGGTGCGGCTCGCCCGGCCGCTCCCC
>NVTF01000054.1 GCA_002401485.1 Elusimicrobiota bacterium
AGCGTTACCGGTGAGCCTTCGGTTTTTTCCCGCCGTAGAGCCTCCTGGCCGATGAACGGATCGCGATTGAGATGCACCGTCCATCCCAAGCCGATTTCATAGGGGGAATTTTTTCGGCCCTCGATCATGCAGTCCTTTGCGGCGAAGTATTCGATATCGGCGAGGATAAAGCCCGCTTCAATGCGGGTCATGTCGAGCGCGCTGAGTCCTGCGGGCTGGAGGCCGTAGTTTTTTCCCTCGCCCATGATCGCGTCGTAAAGTTTAAGGGCGTGTTCATTCTCGGTCCATACTTCATACCCGAGATCACCGGTATAGCCGGTTCTCGTAATCGTGACGGGGACCCCGTCGATTTTACCCGTGGTCGCGCGAAAGAATTTCAGTTTATCGATTGCGGCGTCAGAAGCGGCTTTGACGATGTTTTTCGATTGCGGGCCTTGAATGGCAAGCGCGCAAATTTTTGCGCTGACGTCTTCGATCGTGACGTCGGAGCCGCGAGTATGACGCGCCAGCCAGTCGTAGGTCGGCGCAGCGGCGGTGACGCGGTAGAAATTCTCTCCGAGGTGCATGACGGTTCCATCGTCGAGTATCTTTCCCTCGTCGTCGGTCCAGCACGAGTAGGACACCTGGTTGTCCTTGATTTTGTGAACGTTGCGCGCCATGATGCGCGATAGAAACGAGGCGGCGTCCTTGCCGCGCACGTCGTATTTATAAAGCGGGGTGACATCGAGCAGCCCGGCCGAGTGGCGAAAGGCCATGTACTCGGTGGAATGGCATGCGCCGTAGTAGCTGACGGCGTGATACCCGGCCCATTCAGTCCAGCGGTAGCTCTTGCATAGGGCGGCCGTCCGCTCGTGAAACGGTGTTGGTTCGGGCATGAAGAAATCCTTAGCGCTTGTTGACCGGGGTGTACTTGGTGAGTGTTTCTCCGGTGTAGATCTGGCGCGGGCGGCCGATTTTAAACGGGGCGTCCACAAGCTCCTTGAATTGGGCAATCCAACCGGGCAATCGTCCGAGTGTGAACATGACGGTGAACATGTTGGTCGGGATGCCGATCGCTTTGTAGATAATGCCGCTGTAGAAGTCGACATTGGGGTAGAGTTTGCGCTCGGCGAAATAAGGATCCTTCAGCGCCGCCTCTTCGAGTTCTTGTGCGATTTCTAGTAGGGGATCCTTCATCCCGAGCTTTTTAAGAATCTTGTCGCATTGCTTCTTGATGATTTTTGCCCGCGGATCGAAATTTTTGTAGACGCGATGGCCAAATCCCATGAGGCGGAAGCCGTCCTTCTTGTCCTTGGCTTTTTGGACCCACTTCTTAACGTCGCCGCCGTCGTTGTGGATCTGTTCTAGCATCTCGAGAACGTTTTGATTCGCGCCGCCATGCAGCGGGCCCCACAACGCCGAAATACCGGCAGCGAGGGCGGTGTAGAGATTGGCTTTCGAGCTTCCCACAAGGCGAACGGTCGAGGCGCTGCAATTTTGTTCGTGATCGGCGTGCAGGATGAGCAGCAGGTCGATGGCTTTCGCGATATCGCGGTCGATTTTGAACGCTTCGGCCGGAACGCCGAACATCATCCACATGAAATTCTCCGCGTAGTTAAACTTGTTGCGCGGATAAACGTGCGGTTGGCCAATCGATTTTTTGTAAGCCAGCGCCGCGATGGTCGGGAGTTTCGCAAGCAGGCGGATGAAATCAAGCTCGATATCCCGGTGCGGGCCGTCCCCTTCTTTTCCGTAAAACGTCGAGAGAGTGTTGACAGCCGACGAGAGGATCGCCATCGGATGCGCGTCCCGCGGGAAGCCGTCGTAGAGACGCTTCATGTCCTCGTGGATCATCGTGTGATGCGTGATTTCGTTGGTGAAATTCTCGAGTTCGGTTTTTTTGGGCAGCCGGCCGTAAATGAGAAGGAAGCTGACTTCGATAAAGCTCGACTTTGCCGCGAGCTCTTCGATCGGGATGCCGCGATAACGAAGAATGCCTTTTGCTCCATCGATGAAGGTGATGGCGCTCTTGCAGGAGCCGGTGTTCATGTAGCCCGGATCGAGGGTGATCAGACCCGTTTGAGAACGCAAATTGCCTATATCGATGCCCCGCTCGCCTTCCGTTCCTTCAACAATGGGAAAACGGTATTCCTTTCCGTCAACAGTCAAAAAAGCTTCATGGCTCTTATTGGAATTACTCGAGGCCTTTTTGGTCGGATGTTTGCGGGTTCGGGTCATGGTGGTCACCTAGCTTTCTCCCTTCTGACAGAGCTCGAGCAGACGATCCCCGGTCAATTCCCGGATCATTGTCTGCAGCTTGGTCATTGTTGTCGGTTTGTGGAGCAGGCGCACATTTGGATCGTCTGTAGGCACCATCCGCGCCGTCTGTTCCGGTTTTAGCCCCGTTAGAAAAATAATGGGGAGTTCTTTGGATAAATTGTGATTTCTGCGGATGTTTCGGTAGGCATCGATCCCCGATCCGAAAGCCGGCATCATGATATCGAGGATGAGAAGACCGATATTGGTGCCTTCGGTCTGAATGACTGCCTGTGCCGCATCCGTGCAATACGTGACGCGATATCCCTTGCTTTCCAAGGTTTCTGTGACCAGTTCAGCGATGTTGGGATCGTCATCCACGACCAATATAAAAGGACGCATAATACGACATAATCCTAACATATAAGGGCTTCTGTGCTGGTTGGCTGGATTGCAAAAATCGCAATATTTCCCACCCCAAAGGGTGTTCGCATGAGTTTCTATGCCAGCGTTCACGATTGGGTCCACTTTAAGATCCGCACCTTGAGGCAGTTGCAATAGGAGAAAAAATTGCAAATCCCGCAATTTTTCCCACCCCGGGGTGGGAGATAAGGAATTACCCCCCATAATTGAATTATTTACGGATCAGGTCCCTGGATAGATGTTAAAATTCGGACGAATAAGCATCATCTTGGAGGTCGTCTGATGGCGAATTTTTCCGCTTTTAACCTAAAAAAATGGATCGACGAGCATCGTGATGTGCTGAAGCCTCCTGTTTGCAATAAGCAGGTCTGGAAGGATTCCGAATTCATCGTGATGATCATCGGGGGACCCAACCAAAGAACCGATTTTCACATCGACCCGGGCGAGGAATTCTTTTACCAGCTCGAAGGGGATATGGTTCTCACGATTTTCGAAGACGGCGTGGTGAAGGATGTCCCGATCAAGGAAGGAGAAGTCCTCCTGCTTCCTCCCAACGTGCCGCATTCCCCCCAGCGATTCGAGAATACAGTCGGCATGGTGGTGGAGCGCAGACGCCGCGAGGGTGAAATCGACCATTTGCTCTGGTATTGCGGGGATTGCCGCGAGATAGTGCATGATGTCGAGTTTCATCTGACCAATATTGAGAAGCAGCTTAAACCCATCTTTGACGCCTATTACGGCGACGAAAAACTTCGGACCTGCGGCAAATGCGGATGGGTCGAACCAGCCAAGGAAAAAGCGAAAGCCGCTTGAAAATAGATCTTCATACCCATATCCTTCCGAAAACGTGGCCGGATCTCGCCGCGCGTTACGGTTATGGAGGGTTCATCAGTCTCGACCATTACAAACCCTGCGCGGCGCGCATGATGCGTGACGGCAAACCCTTCCGTGAAATTAAGGACAATTGTTGGGACCCGGCTCGGCGTATTGAAGAGATGGACGCCAACGGCATATCGCTCCAGGCCCTCTCTACCGTGCCTGTCATGTTTAACTATTGGGCTCAACCTGCGGACGCCCTCGATCTCTCCAAGCTGCTTAACGATCATATCGCGGACGTTGTCGCCAAACACCCTAAACGGTTTGTCGGCCTCGGGACCCTGCCGATGCAGGATACCGACAAGGCTGTAGGCGAACTGCATCGATGCGTTGAACTCGGGTTGTCCGGCGTACAAATCGGCAGTCATGTGGAAAAACTTAATCTGGACGCGCCGGAGTTGTATCCTGTTTTCGAAGCGGCCGCCGAACTCGGCGCGTCCGTCTTTGTGCACCCGTGGGATATGATGGGGCAGGAAGACATGAAGAAGTATTGGCTGCCGTGGCTCGTGGGCATGCCCGCAGAAACCGCGCGGGCGATCGCGTCGGTGATTTTTGGCGGGGTCTTGGAACGGCTTCCTGATCTCCGGATTGCGTTCGCTCACGGAGGTGGTTCCTTCCCCTCAACAATCGGGCGTATCGAACACGGATTTAAGGCCAGGCCGGATTTATGCGCTGTGGACAATGATAAAAACCCGCGCGACTATCTCGGGCGGTTTTATGTGGACTCACTCGTTCACGACCGGGCCGCGCTCGAATATTTGGTTAAGGTAATCGGCGCCGAATACGTCGCTTTGGGATCGGACTATCCCTTTGTTCTCGGCGAGGCCGAACCCGGAAAGCTGATCGAATCGATTGAGTCGTTCGATGCCGATACGAAGGCGCGGCTGTTGTCGGGAACCGCGCGTGAGTTTCTAGGCTTATGACGGACGAAGATCCCCTGAAGAAATTTAGGGAGCGCTTCCTTTTTCCAAAAGGAGTGAATGGCAAACCCGCGCTTTATTTGTGCGGGAATTCTCTGGGGCTGCAGCCTAAGGCTGTTCGTGAGCAGCTTCATGAGGAACTCGATGCGTGGGCGGATCTTGCGGTGAAGGCGCATCACCGGGCAGATTCTCCGTGGCTGCCCTATCATGAGTACTTTCGTGAGCCAGGGGCGCGATTGGTCGGGGCGGTGCCTGGAGAAGTCGTGATGATGAACTCTCTTACGGTGAATCTCCACCTCATGATGGTTAGCTTTTACAAGCCGGTTGGGACGCGCCGCAAAATTCTTATTGAGCAAAGCGCCTTCCCCTCCGACACCTACGCGGTTAAATCGCAGATTCGCCATCATGGCGGCGATCCCGTCAACGATCTGATCGTCCTCAAACCGCGCGAAGGTGAACACATTCTCCGCACCGAAGACGTTCTCGAGACACTCGAGCGGGAAGGCGAGTCTATCGCGCTCGTGATGATGGGAGGGGTTCATTATTTTACGGGCCAGGTGCATGACTTCAAACGCATTACCGCGACCGCGCAGTCCAACGGCTGCATCGTCGGCTGGGATCTGGCCCATGCCGCGGGCAATATTCCGCTGCAGCTTCACAACTGGAATGTGGATTTCGCGGCTTGGTGCAACTATAAATACCTCAATGCCGGGCCCGGCGCAGTGGGCGCGTGTTTTGTTCACGAACGCCACGGAAAGGACATCACTCTTTCTCGTTTCGCCGGGTGGTGGGGCAACGATCCTGAGACCCGGTTTCAGATGCATTTGATCGAGGAATTTACGGCACGGGAAGGCGCCGATGGCTGGCAGCTCAGCAATCCTCCGATTTTTTCGCTCGCCCCGCTGAAGAGTTCCTTGGCGATGTTTGAGGAAGCGGGCATGGAAGCGATCCGCAAGAAGTCTCTTCTTCTCACCGATCACCTTCTGTCGTTGTTGGACGCGATGCCTGGAGAACGTTTTGAGATCATAACCCCCCGTGAACCCGAAGCGCGGGGATCACAAATATCTTTAAGAATACGCCGAGGTGCCGAGTCTTTGACCCAAACCCTCGATGCCGAGGGTGTTATTGTGGATTTCCGGGCACCCGATGTGCTTCGCGTCGCGCTTGCCCCGCTGTACAACACGATCGAAGACGCCCAACGGTTCGCCGCCATCTTGGAGCGGGTCACGGCGTGAGCGCTCCGGATTTCAGCATTGTCGGCGCGGGACTGAGCGGGCCCCTGATGGCGTGTTACCTTGGCCAAAGCGGAGCCGTTGTAGAGCTTCACGAAAAACGCTTCGACCCGCGCAAGGGCACCGACGGCCCCGGAAAATCGATTAACCTGGCGCTATCCACACGCGGGCTGCATGCCCTTCAGGAAGTGGGTATTCAGGAAGAGATTTTGAAATCGGCGATTCCTATGCCCGGCCGGATGATTCATTCCCCTACCGGGGATTTGACCTTTCAGCCTTATGGAAAAGACGCGAGTGAGGTGATTAACTCGGTGTCGCGCGGCGGACTGAATTGCGCGCTTTTGGATGCGGCGGAAAAACTCGAGACGGTTTCCGTCTTTTTTGACCACCGCTGCGAGGGCGCGGATCTAGACGCCGGCACGGCAACCCTAAAAGATTCCGGAGGCGGACTGCATACCACCACAGGCGCTTCCTTGATCGGAGCCGACGGCGCCTTTTCCGCGGTCCGCGGTGCGATGCAGAAATCCAATCGCTTCGACTACAGCCAAGACTTTTTGGAACACGGGTACAAAGAGCTCGCCATCCCCGCGGCCGAAGGCGGCGGTTTTCGCATGGAAAAAAACGCGCTCCATATTTGGCCGCGCGGGAAATACATGATGATCGCCCTCCCCAACCAGGACGGCTCATTCACCTGTACCCTCTTCTGGCCCTTCGATGGCCCGAATAGTTTTTCGGCGCTGACCCGTGATGAGGACGTGCTCGCGTTTTTCAAGACAACCTTTCCCGACGCGGTCCCGTTGATGCCGACACTCCTGGAAGACTACAAGGCGAATCCGGTAGGATCGCTCGTGACGGTGCGCGCCGCCCCGTGGCATTACAAAGACAAGGTTGTCTTGCTCGGCGACGCCGCACATGCGGTGGTCCCTTTCCTCGGACAGGGTATGAACGCGTCGTTTGAAGACTGTTCCGTCTTAAACGCCTGTCTGAAGGAACACAAAAATGATCGGGCGCAGGCCTTTGCCGACTATTCTGTGATGCGAAAGAAAAATACGGATGCCCTCGCCGATCTGGCAATCGCGAATTTTAAGGAGATGCGCGACCACACAGCATCAAGCGCCTTCCTTCTTAAGAAGACCGGCGAGCGGGTGCTTGCCCGCCTCTTTCCCGGTTTCTTTATCCCGCTGTATTCGTTGATCACCTTCACCAACACACCGTATGCGGAAGCCGTGGAGAGAGCCGCAAATCAGAATCGAGTCATCCGGACAGCGCTGATCGTCTTAATTGTTGTTTTCATCCTGCTTGCGAGGTGCTGCACGTGATTTATGACATTTCTCCGTTGATTGACGGGAAACTCCAGGTGTGGCCGGGCGACACGGCCCCCTCGCGTGAAACACTGTGTGATATCGAAGAGGGGTCGAACATCACCTTGTCGACGCTGCACGCCACCGTTCATCTGGGATCGCATGCCGATGCCCCGGTTCATTACGGGAAAGGGGCTCCCTCCATGGCGGAGCGGTCCCTGGACTATTATTTGGGTCGGTGCCAGGTTGTTTCCGTGGACGTGGGGCGCGGGCAGAGGATTTCTCCGGACCATCTAAAGGAAAAGGCGACAGCCGAGCGGATCTTATTTCGCACCGGTACCTATCCCGATCCCACTGTTTTTAATGAAGATTTCGCCGCCTTCAGCCCTGAGTTGATCGACCTGCTCCACGAGAGCGGTGTGCGTTTGATTGGCATCGATACCCCGAGTGTGGACTTATTCGCCTCGAAGGGTCTTCCGGCTCATCAGGCCCTGCTGCGCCATGATATGGCCAATCTTGAGGGGCTTGTTCTTAAGGATGTCCCCGATGGGACCTATGATCTGTGCGCCTTGCCGCTTAAGCTCAAAGGCTACGACGGCAGTCCGGTAAGGGCTGTTTTGCGCAGTCTTTGAAGGAACTCAGGCGAGCGCGATTACCTTCAGTTCCACGGCAATCGGCGTTGGCAGGCAATTAATTTCCAGGGTTGTGCGCGTCGGCTGGTTGTCCGCGAAGTATTTCGCGTACAGCGCGTTGTAGGCTTTGAAGTCGTCCTTCATATTGGTCAAAAAGACCGTTACATCGACGATTTTATCCCAGCTCGAACCCGAGTCCTCCAGGATCATTTTTACGTTGTCAAACGTCGATTTGCATTGAGCCTCAATGTCGTAGGACTCAATAGAACCGTCGGCGGCCAAGGTTACGCCCGGAATGTCTTTAGACCCGGGGACGCGCGGGCCGAC
>NVTF01000055.1 GCA_002401485.1 Elusimicrobiota bacterium
GGCGGGGCTTTTTACTTTCTCTGGAGTGGGAGAGGGGGCCTGAGAGGGTCTATACCTCCTTTGTGAACTTAACATCATATGTGGTGTAAACTCCTAAGGGATTGGGATGGATACACTGACTCTCTCCCAAAAAAGTTGCGCAACTCGCCCAGGCAGGTCCACCAGCTTTCTGAAAAGCCCCGCCAATCGGTGGGGATTTTTCCATACAAAAACGGGCCCCGGTTGCCCGGAGCCCGCGACGCACGTCTGTCGATTAATAGTATAGGCTTCATCATCCCTGGTTTCCAGACCCAAAATGGCCCGGAATCTAAGGAGACGTCTGAGGACTCCTAAGATTCCATGCGTTTGCGGGGGCGGGATTCGAACCCGCATCTCTCCGTTTGACAGACGTGCGTCTTACCAATTAGACGACCCCGCAAACCTACCCATGTATACGGGTGAGTTCTGAAAAAGTTCCCTCTAAATTTATCGTGTCAGCTTTAGATTAAGGATTGGGCGCAGTGCCAGACTTGAAAAAGTTGCGAAACTGCGCGAGCCCAACGGCGAGCCTGCTGGCCTCCGCTGAGTTATGGGTCGGCAGTGCGCCAAGGCACCCGAAGGAGAGTCCTTGGAGCGAAGCGGAAAGGGCAGGTCCACCAGATTTTAGATTGAAAAAGAAACGCCTTCTTGCTAGTCAGTGGGATGGTGCCATCTGAGGGCCTCATGAACTACCATCGAAGTCGGCCGATTAGAGCGGAATATTTCCGAGGGGGGTTTGTTCCCCAGGCCGGCGTTTGTCCTTCAGAAACCGCAGCGCACGTACAATCTTAAAGCGCATATTGCTCGGTTCAATGACTTCATCCACCGAGCCGGTCATCGCGGTTTGGTACGGCGAAGCGAATTTTTCTTTATATTGCGCGGTCAGCTCTTCGCGGAGTTTCGCGGCCTCTTCAGGCGTCGCGTCCTTGAGTTTCTTCGAATAGAGAATCTCAATCGCGCCGGCGGGACCCATGACCGCGATTTCCGCCGATGGGAGGGCGAAGTTGAAATCCGCGCCCATGTATTTCGAGCACATCGCGATGTAGGCGCCGCCGTAAGCCTTACGCATTACCACGGTGATTTTGGGGACTGAGGCCTCCGCGTAGGCGTAGAGAATCTTGGCCCCGTGGCGAATAATTCCCCCATGTTCCTGCTCCACCCCCGGCCAGTAGCCGGGAACATCCACAAGAGAAACGATCGGAATATTGAAGGCGTTTAAGAATCGAATGAAGCGCGCGGCTTTGTCTGAGGCGTGAATGTCGAGCGCCCCGGCTTTGTGGGCGGGATTGTTGGCAACCACCCCCACCACGTCTCCGCCTAATCGCATAAATCCGATGACGATATTTTTTGCGAAATCCTGATGCACTTCAAAAAATTTATGTTCATCGGCGATTTGCCAGATGACGTGTGTGACGCGGTACGGCTTGCGAGGGTCCACCTCGCACATGGCTTCTAAGAGCGGTGTTGTCCGCCGCACCGGATCGGGGTTGGCCACGCGGGCCGCTTTTTCCCAGCGATTTTGCGGGAGGAAGTTTATGAGTTCGCGGACCTGTCGGAAACAATCCTGTTCGGAGTTGGCGAGGAAGTGGCAGTTGCCGGACTTCTCGGAGTGGGTGCGTCCCCCTCCCAGTTCTTCAAACGTGACTTCTTCGCCGGTCGCGGCCTTTACGACGCCCGGGCCGGTGACAAACATGTTCGAAAGGCCGTCGACCATGAAGACAAAGTCGGTCAACGCCGGGGAGTAGACCGCGCCGCCCGCGCAGGGTCCGAGAATTACGGAAATCTGCGGGATCACGCCGGAACATTTTACATTCCGGCGGAAAATCTCCGCGTAGCCGTCGAGGGAATCGACGCCTTCCTGAATGCGCGCGCCGCCCGAGTCGAGCAGTCCGATTAAGGGGACGCGGTTGTCATAGGCGAGGTCCATAATTTTTGCGATTTTTTTCGCGTGGGCCAAGCCAAGCGAGCCGCCCAGCACTGTGAAATTCTGAGAGAAAATACAGACCTCACGTCCGCCGATGCGGCCGATGCCCGTGATGACGCCGTCTCCCGGAATATCCTTGTCGCCGAGCCCGAATTCCGTCGAGCGGGTTTTGACCAGCAGGTCGAGTTCTTGGAAGGTGTCTTCATCGAGCAAATAGTGAATGCGTTCCCGTGCGGTGAACTTGCCCTTGGCCTTGTGGGCTTGAACACGGGCCGGGTCTCCCCCTTCCAAGGCTTTGCCGATGACCTCGCGCATTTTTTTGACTTTATGGGGGGTCGGTTTTCGGCGTTTGGATTTGGATTTTTTCTTTGTGGTTTCAGGCATGAGCGGGTTCTCCGGCGGTATAGGCAATGCTGAGGACTTCGTCGTTTTGCACGAAGGAATCAAAATGAATGACAGGTGAGTTAATGCGTTCAAAAGCTGCCGCCGCCTTGTTATGGAGCTCGAGGCGGCGTTCGTCGCCGTGAAGCGGGAAACGAACGTCATGGAAGCCGATGGTGAAGCCGGTTTCCAATAATTTTGCGACGGCTTCTTTCAGCGTCCAGAGCCGGGTCTGTTCGGTCAGATCACTATCCATGGCGTTGCTCCATTCGTCGTCGTGGGCCATGATCGTTAAGAACGAAGAGGCGCGAGGCTCTATGGCCTCGAGGTCGACGCCGATGAGGCAGTCGGGCGGCGCGATAGCCGCAACACCGGTGCCGCGTGAGTGGGAAATTGAAATCATGCAGCGGTCATAAATTTTTCCGCCTTCCAGAACGACGCTCGGGGCGCCGTTTTCTTTGTTCAGAATTTGGATTTGAGAGGGCTTGAGGTAAATGCCCTCTTGCTGCAGGCGCCAGTTGAGCAGCCGCTTGGCGGCGAGGCGCGCCGCGAGCCATTCACGTCGGCGTTTTTGAATTTTGAAGGAGCGGCCTTTTTTGAATTCCTCGGGGCCGAGAATCTCAACTGATTCAAGCGTCGCATCCTCCGCCTCGAGTCGTTCCAGCACGGGAGCGGTTTCAGCGGCATCGATGGTTTCGATGCGAAACGGCTTTTCGTAACTCTCTGTCTCAGGCTGTGTCGATTCTAGAATTGAGGATTCTCCCATCAAGAAACTCGAATCATCCGGTAGTCTTCCAGCGCGATCCAAACATTTCCATCGCTGTCCACTACCGCCGCGTCGTAGACCGACTTATCGCCTTCGGAACCTTTGTACTGGACCTGGATTTGAAGTCTTTCCGGCGGAGTCCCTGTTTTAAAGACGCGTACCTTGCCTACGGAGTCCGGCAGCGTCATCGCCTTCGTGAAATGAAGATCCCGGTAGCCGCAGGCTTGAAACGCCGCTTCAATGAGCATCGGCTGAAAGGCGAGGGAACGTTTATTTTCTTCCCAGAGCGCGGGACTTCGCTTGTAGACCGCGGTCAGGCCGGCCTCGGAGATTTCGGTGATGCCCTCCAGAACCTGAAACCGCGGGCCATGGAAGTAGGCCTCGTAGATCGCTTCGGACGAAACGACAAAGTCTTTCGAACCTGCTCCCGCGGCGGCAATGCCTTTCCAGCCGACAGCGGGGTCCGAGAGCACGCGCCCGGTAAAGTGCGTCCGGGGTGCGCCTAATTTAATGCCTTGCGGTGAGATGAAATCCGACTCGATGCGGACCTGGGTCGCGCTCCCGACCGTCTCCGCCACCGCGCGGACCTTGATCGGTCTGTTGCGCAGCAGCTTGATGGGAAGCTGGAATTTCACATCTTCAAACGCGGCGGGAACTTCGCCGAGCAGTTGTGCAGCCGTCTCCGCGAAAAGCTCCAAGCCCATGACGCCGGCCACCCACGGCGTTCCACCGACGGCATGGTCCGTGAGCCATGGATCCGACTCGAGACTGAATTCTTTGGATGTGATGTGGCCGGAGCCGTTGGTCGAGATCAATTCGTCGAACAGCGGCGTGCCTTGAGGAAGTTTGCCGAGTCGTTTCGGGGGCGCCTCGACCGTCGTTTCGGTTTTAGAGAAGGTCGGTTCCGAGCGGCCGGCCGTTACCGCTCCGCTGATGCCGGAGGGTTCGGCGATATCGCGGGTCATTTGAATAATTCCGTCCGAGTCGAGTTTCCCGAGTGCGCCGGCGATGACAACTTCGTGCGCGACCGAGTTCTTGATCATTGTTTCAAACATCAGGTCGACGCCCATCGCAGGCGGCATGAAGTCAACGCCTTGAGATTTAAGGAATTGCTCGATACTCCCGCGTGTGGCCATTCCGATATCAGCGAAAGCCGTGAGGTCAAACGTCACCGCGGAACTGCCGTCGGCATTGAGGCGCGCGGCGAGTTTCGACAAAAAGTCGCTACAGGCCGCGTAGTCGGTCTGGCCGAGGTTTCCAAATCGCGCTACTACCGAGGAAAAGAACGCCCAGCGTTGACTGCGGCGCGGGGGCAGTGCCTTGATCAGGTGCACGGCGCCGTTTGCCTTCGCGCGGAACACCCGGTCAAAATTTTCCAGCTTCTTATCCGCGAGGAGCTTGGATTCTTCGAGACCTGCCGCGTGGAATATGACGTCGATGGTTCCGAATTTCGAAAGGGCTTGTTTGACGGCCTTTGTAACAGCGGGTCCGTCGGCCATATCAGCGGAGAGATAAAGCACCTTGGATCCGCTGAGCACCATCTGTTCGATATTTTTTTGAAGAGCGACGGCCTTTGTGATTTTTGAAAATTCCCTCTCAAGAATCGCCGGGGTCGCTTTCTTTTTCTTATCCTTCTTTTTCTCTTCTTTGAGCTTTGCCCACATCTCTTTCTTCAACGCTGCGAGTTCGTCTTCGGTCATGCGAGCCCACGCGGTTGCTTCCTTCGCCAGCGGGGTGCGCCCCAAGAGGACCAACGGCGATTTGTGTTCCTTGGAGATCTTCTTTCCGAGCTCGGCGCCGAGGCCTTGTCCCCCCCCCGTAATCAGGGTGACGAATTTGTGGTTGAACTTTACAGGCGCAATGACTTCCTTCTTTGACGGAACGCAGCGCAAGGCAAAGCGCGTTTCCCCCTGATAGCCGATCTCCATGCGGGGATCTTCGCTGTCGAGCTCCACCAGCAATTTTTCAATCATCGCTGCGGGCGTGGCGTCTGCATTAAAGTCGAGGGCGCGAACGGTGGCCTTCTCGAACTCCCGGTTGAAGGCTTTCGCCAGGCCCGTGGAAACGCCGGCGATCGGATTGATTTTCTTGGCTCCCACTGCATGGGTGCCGCCCAGCCGCGTCAACGCGGCGATCCAGGCGTTTTCGCCTGCGGAGGAAAGATCCTTTTCCAAGACCTTGGCCGTGAGGAAAGCCGCGCGCGCCGACAGGCGGTAGGCTTTGTCARAACCCTTGGCGGTCCACTTCTTATACTCTTCCGGCACGGCGTCAACGGTAGTGAGGTCGATAAAGGCCGTGGCTTTCTTGTCCTTGAGCGCCCGCTTGATCGCATTTTCAGCTTTCTCCACGGATTCCCATTCGGCGGCCTTCACCACAATCGGGTCCCCGCCGGCTTTCTTGATCGCCGCCGCAAACGGTTCTGCAGCTTCTGTCTCGGCGGCCAAAAGAACAACGACGCAGGCCTCGGTCAGCGTTCTCGGAGTCCCCAAGCACTCTTTTTCATATGCCTGAAGATCCCATGTCCCAAACCGCGGAGCTTCTTCTTGCTGTTTATCGATATCGGTGCCTGGCACCGCTTGCGTGCCGGTCGGGGCATTCATGACAAATCCGATGACGTGGCGCAGCGTTGGATAATCCTTGAGGGAGAGGTCTTCCCCTTGTGCGATGGAATATTTTTCGCGGATGATGCCGATGAGTTCGGCTTGCTTCACCGTATCGATGCCGAGATCGGCCTCCATGTCGAGGTCGAGTTCCAGCATGTCTTCGGGATAACCCACCTTTCCGCTGACGAGGGTGATAATTTCCTTGGTGATGGCGGCCTCATCTCTATCTGAAGCGGTAGGAGCAGGTGCAGGAGCGGCTTTCACTTCCTCTGCAGCCGTTGCCACTCCGATGCCTCCGGCCATCACGAACTTAATGACGTGACGCAAGGTCGGATAATCCTTGAGCGAGAGGTCTTGGTCTTTCGGAAGTTCGTATTTCTCGCGAATCATCCCGATCAGCTCCGCCTGTTTGACGGTGTCGATGCCGAGGTCGGCTTCCATGTCGAGGTCGAGTTCCAGCATGTCTTCGGGATAGCCGACCTTTTCACTGACGAGAGTGACGATTTCTTTTTGAATTTTGGCTTCATCGAGATCAAGGGTGGGCGCGGCTTTCTGAGCAACCGGCTCTGCTTTCTTCTCAACGGGCGCTGTTGCAACAGAACCGCCTCCCCCTCCTTGCAGGACAAACTTAATCACATGCCGCAGAGTCGGGTAGTCCTTGAGGGACAAATCTTCATCCTTGGGCATCTCGTATTTATCGCGGATGATGCCGATGAGTTCGGCCTGCTTCACGGTGTCGATGCCGAGATCGGCTTCCATATCGAGGTCGAGTTCCAGCATATCTTCCGGATAGCCGACCTTCTCGCTGACGAGGGTGACGATTTCTTTCTGGACCGTTGCTGCATCCAGGTTGCGAGACGCCTTAGCCCGAACGGGCGTGGGGACGGGCGTTTGGGAACCAAAATCCGGTTTCGCTCCCGGCGCCATGGTGCGTTCATACACCTTTATAGCGGCGTCGCGTCCGGCGTCTTTAATGCGGAGCGTGTTCTTGACGGTTTCCAACTCCGGATTATCGATGCCCGAAACGATGGCGAGCCAATGATCGTATTTGGGTCGGTCGGGAATGCGCGGCTGGCTGACATGCCACAGGCGGCGCATGAATGTCATCGCGATTTGTGAGCCAAACCCCGCGCCAAGGCGCAGCGCGTATTCAGAATCGTAGTTCCCGCCTTTCGAGAGGGTGATGCCCGCGAGTTCCGGATCGGGTTCTTTGTAGTTGGCGATCGGCGGGATTTTGCCGAGGTTCATCGCCCGAATGGCAATGACATCCTCAATGCTGGCACCCATCGAGTGGCCGGTAAATCCTTTGGTGTTGGTTACAACAACGTCTTTGACGTTCTCCCCGAACGTCGCTTTGAGCGCTTCCACTTCTGCGGCGGAACTGCCGCCTTGAGCGGGGGTGTAGGTTTCGTGCGACATGAATATCGTTTTACCGGCCACCTGGCTGCATTTGTAGCTGTAGCGCTTTTCGACCTTGCTCATTAATTTCTGCATCGTCGCGGTGACGTGCTGTGTATTAAGGCGTGTGACGTGGTACGCGCTATTGTCGAACTGAGTCGCCAGTACTTGGGCGAGCGGGGTCACGCCGCGCATGTCGGCCATCGTTCCGTTTTCAATGATGAGCGCGGAGGCGCCCATTCCGATGATCATGCCGTTGCGGCGGCGGTCAAACGGAAGTGCGGATTCGGAAACCACGTTCGATGTGCTTGAGGCACCCGAAGAGAGAAATCCCGTGCCGAGCCATGGCATCAGGTTTTCCCCGGTGATGTCGTCAGCTGACATGATGATGACGCGTTCGCAGCGTCCTGAGCGGATCCAGTCTTCGGCAATGCCGACGGCAGCCACGCGCGGCTCGTCGCGCGGCTCGACAATCTGGGCAAGGGCGCGAGCGGCGC
>NVTF01000003.1 GCA_002401485.1 Elusimicrobiota bacterium
AACCTGAAACAGTCTGAAAGTTGCCTGACAAGGTAACCAGTGGGCGCCGGCCGCCGAAAAAGTGTCGGCGCAGTCCAAACCCGATCGTGTTGCTCTGGCCGTTGCCGAAAGTGCCTTCCGAGAGCTGGAAATTCTTAGGCGTCGTCATATTGGCGACCCGTATGCCCACATCAAAGCGTTTCGGCAATCCGAGGCGCATATGCAGGGTTAAATTGGGAAACAGCATTTTGTCAGGCAACGCTTTGCCCGGGTCTTTCTCGGCCAGCGCCGGGACCTGAATTTCCGGGAACGCCGATTTGTCAAAAGGCAAATGCCCCACACCCAAACTGACATCCGGCTGCATGCGCCAAGGTCGCATTTCGGTAGGGGGGTCGAAGGTCGAGCCGGCGGAAAAACTCAGTCCGGTAGCGACCTCACCGCTGAGCCAACCCATCATCCTGCCAAAGTCATCGGATATCAAAGCATTGCCTGCCTTAACGGAACTGGCAGCCCCAGCCCAACCCGCTGTGGCGAGCCAAAGGAGGACGGCGAGGGCCGTCCTTCTCATATTAATGTTTAATGGGAACGTTTCTGCGGCTTTCGGTGGACCAACGAACCGTCCGTCGTCCGGATTCGAAGCTGAGTTGCGTGTGCCGTTTAGATTCGTCGCGATCATCACATTCGGTTGAACCGAAACGATTGCTGAGCGCGCCCTTGTTTCCGTGTTTTCTCATCTAATTCATTGTAACGCAGACCTTCCCCGGCTTCATGAGTCGAGAGGCCCAGCAGCATCTGACTATAGGGCCTATATTGTTAAGGGCAATAAGAGCACCGCCTCTCCTAGGCATAGGAAAGGCGGTGACGAACTCCAGAAATTCAGCCCAGAGAAGTTAGGCTGAATTTTTAAGGATTATCGTAGATCTCTAATTTTCCGTTTACTTGCTTAAGGCCCAGTCTTTTATCGTTGAGAACCTTAAAAACGGCGATTTTGTCGGAAGGCACCAGGGACTCAAGAACAAGGAAAACATGGATGTCACCCTCGGCGTCTGTCGTTATAATTGAAAACAAACGTTTTGTCGGATCGAGCTTAGGACCGTCTCCAACTCCATCGGTGTAGAAGATCCGATAGTCCGTGCCGCCGATCTTGATCGCCAAACCCGCCGCTTGAATTTTATTAAGGAGGCTGCCAAGCCGAATGGCGCTCTCTTCATCACCGTTGGGATCGTAAATATTAATCCGACTGCGCTTAGGCTTAAGCGGGTTGGCTTGAATTTCAACGGCGTGCTCCTTACCACCGATGGTCACCGACCCTTCCGCTTCGAGCAATCCAGCAATATTTAAAATCTGGGGTTTTGCATCACCTTCCACCCAGACACTCATGAAGGCATTCTGCTCGTTGTCAAAAACTCCGCTCACATAGACCGTTTTTCCGTTAATCGTGGTTGTGTGCGTTTTCTTGAAATGTGTATTTAGATCGGTTTTCAGATCGAGCGTCGCCGTCGGACTGCCTGTAGCAGCCGATCCGACCGATTGAGAGACATTTTTGATGTGGAACGGAACATCTTCCCCTTGAGCCACAGCCTGCACCATCATGGTGCCCTGGGAATCCAAATTGCCGAACTGGGCTGTCCCAGCAGGTCCAACCAGGCGTCCTGCCGAAACATTGGCTCCGGGTATTAACGAAGTTGGAAGTTGTCCGAGTAACATCGGCTCGTTTGCCGATACATTCGATGCGATAAGTGCGAGACTGAATACGAAACTGGCTAGGTGCTTCATGGTCCTCCCTGACCTTCCCTAATGCGGGACCACCTCCCAGGCGCTAGGTGTCAGAGTTTTAGACGTTAAGTCCCCCCTTGATTGGGGGTCCCCATTGTATCAACCCGGAAAGCAATTTTGCAAGCATGAATTGACCGTGATCAACTTCTCGACGGAAGGAGGGGTAAAAAAAAGCGCCCCGAAGGGCGCTTTTTCCAGGTCCAATGCAGCGAAGGCCTTAGCTGCGTGAATCTTCAGGCGAGATCAGTCCGATCTCAATGCCTTTGACCACTGCTTCGGTCCGGTTGGAAACATCCAATTTCTGGAAAATACTGTTGAGGTGATTTTTGATCGTCTTGACGCTGCAGGTGAGACCCGCGGCGATATCTTTGTTGGCGAGACCGCGGCCCAACAGGGCAAGAACCTTAATTTCGGTCTTGGTCAGCGCCACCAAGGTCGCCTCGGCGGTCGAACTCGACATCTGGCGCAGGCCTTGGATGAGCTTGCCCATCACGGGCTGAGGGATCATCACGCCCTCGTTTGCGAAGGTTTTCAGCGCGTTGACGAGCTCAGAGGCAGGCAGCATCTTAGACAAATACCCATTGGCGCCCGCCTGAATCGACTCCATGACATGGGCCTCGTCTTCAAACGAGGAGAGCATCAAAACATTGGTATCGGGACATTCTTGGCGAATCGTGCGCGTTGCACTCACGCCGTCCAAATGGGGCAGCTTAATGTCCATGAGAATCACATTCGGCTTGAGCTTCTTCGCCAGGCGAACCGCTTCATTCCCGTCAGCAGCCTCACCAATAACAGTGATTGTCTTCTCATTATCGAGAAGATCCTTAATGCCTTCGCGAAAAAGGGTCTGGTCGTCTGCGATTATAACGGTGAGTTTCTTTTTAGCCGGTGCCATCTAGCGATTCCTCCATGGAAACGTACAGCGTGATGCAGACGAGAATGTACCAAAAATGTACTGCTGCTGTCTGCTAATTTAGGATCTTTATTAAGCTTTTGCGCCCTGCTTTACCGGCTCGTGAGGGATGGTAAAATGAAAAGCGGCACCCTTGCCCAGACCCTGGGACTCAACCCAGATTTGTCCCCCATGACTATGCACGATTTCCTGGGAAATTGACAGACCGAGACCTAAACGGCCTTTTCGCGCGTCTTTCCCGCCGCTCTGGTGAAAACTTTCAAAAATCTTGTTCACTTCATCGGCCTCGATGCCCTCTCCGGTGTCTTTAACCGTGAACTGAATCATCCCGTCCTTATTCTGAGCGATCTGCACCTTCACACTCCCCTTTTTAGGCGTGTGGCGCAGCGCATTCTCCAAGAGATTTCCCAGAACCTGAGACAGCCGGCGTTTATCCGCTTGAATGGGGGGCAACCCCTCAACCGGCTCAAAACTCAAGGCCACGCTTCGCTGATTCGCACGGATACTCACCGCTCCAACGGAATCATCGGCGATTTTCGCGGGCGAGTGAGACTCCTTTTCAAGTCGGAATTTTCCCTGCTCAATCGAAGCCCAATCGACGAGGTCCTCAATAAGACGGGACAACTGCTGAATGCCGTTGGAAATATACTGCGCGCGCTTCTTCTGATCCTCATCCGGGTTCAAGTTACCCATCAGCATCTCAAAGGAAACCTGAAGGGTCATCAGCGAGTTCGACAAGTCGTGAGAGGCCATCGAAAGAAATTTCGACTTCATGTTTGAGAGAAACAAAAGCTGCTCGTTTGCCTTCGTGAGATCACCGATCAGCCGGTTATTCTCCTGCGACAAACGCATCTTCTCAACGGCTTTATGAATGACGCCCTTCAGTCGGTCAAAATCGACCGGTTTTACGAGAAAATCGTATACGGACTCTTGAATCGCTTTGAGCGCGGTATCGAGGGACGCGTGCGCGGTCAGCATGAGGATTTCACTTTCGGTGTTCACCTTGCGGATCTCGCGAATCACCTCGATGCCCGTTTTATCGGGAAGATTAAAATCCATCAAAATCACATCGAAGCGACCCGTCACAATGGCTTTCATCGCCTCGGCGCCCGAACCGGCCTCAACGACCTCATACCCCTCGAGGTCTAGATTATCGTGCACACTCTCACGCAAGTTAGCATCATCATCAACGATAAGGATTCGAATGGCCATCAGTGTTTCTTAGACTCCTTTCCCGCGACTGGGATCGATGAACCGCACCGCGGTTTGCGGAGGCCCCTCCGCCTGTCCCGGGGGCTGCGCTTGGGGAGGGGGCATCATCGGCTGCTGTTGAGCGATCGGCCCGGACGGAGCCGCGCCGCCGCTGGGCACGAGCGGCAGATACAACATAAATTTCGTTCCCTTGGCGGGACCCGTATCGACTTCAACCTTCCCGTTTATCCGGTTAATGGCTTTATGCACAACCGCCAACCCGAGTCCGGTGCCGCGCGCTTTTGTGGTGTAAAACGGCGTAAAAATCTTCTCAAGGACGTCCGGCGGTATGCCCGGTCCGGCATCGTGAATATCGAGCCGAACCCAATGTTGATCCACAATCTGGGTTGTAACCGTCGTTGTTCCCTTTTCAGGCATCACCTCAACCCCGTTGCCGATAAGGTTGCGAACGGCTTGGCGCATTTCATCGGTATCGATCGTCACCACCGGGTCGCGGGGGTCAAAATGTTTGACCACCTGGATATGCTTGGGGAAAGGATAAATCGATAGGACATCTTCCATGAAGAAATTCAGCTTCACGACTTCAGGCTTGAGATCGCGCTGACGCGAGTAGGTCAAAATCTCATCGATAATGCCGTTGGCCTGTTTAACCTCGCTTTGAATGATGGAGCAGTGGCGCTCGACCTTCGGGTCCATGTCTCCAGCCTTCGTCAGCTTGGTCTTAATAAAGAAAATCGAGTTATTGATGACCGCGAGAGGATTTCGAATTTCATGGCCGACCACCGAGGCCATTTGGCCGATGGCTGCAAGACGCTCCTTCTTAATGAGCTCATCCTGCGCGGCCTTCAACTCCCGCGTGCGTGCTTCCACGCGGCGCTCCAGGTCGCGACCGTATTTCGTGAGTTCATCCTTCGCGTGCAGCAATTCCCCGGTTTTTTCCTTGAGGGAATCGCTCATTTGCAGGAAGGATTGCGCGAGGTCGCCGATTTCATCGTTGGTCATCGTGATCTCGGGCAGTTCCTCAAACTCGCCCATTTTCAGTTTTTCCCCGGCGACCTGCAGGGCGCGAATCGGCTGCGTGATATGGCCCGCCACGGCGAGGGATAAAAGCGGCGTGATGATCAACACCCACAGGAAAACACGTGCAATCTGTTTTCGCATCTCAGTCGCCGCGAGATAAGCCGATTCGATGGGCTGCTGGACATAAACAACCCAGCCGACTCCTTTCACCTCCGCATAAGCCCCCAGGACGCTCGAACCGTCATCCAATGCGATATTTCCGCCGCCCTTCTTCGCACTTTGCGTCATGATCACTTTTAGAATCTCATCGGGAAGGCCGGCCTTGCGGCTAAAAACCTTGTTCGGGTCGGAGTGAGCCACGAGAAAACTGTCGCGCACGTCGCCCGCAACAACAGCGGCTTCGGCGCGTCCCTTGTCTGGAAATTCTTGATGGAGCATCTGAGAAAGCCCGTTCAGACTCACCTTGCCCAGCAGCACCCCGCGTTTGACGGCTCTTGATTGCGCCATCGACACAATCGGAACCGCGATTGTCAGCGTCGGATACAGTCCCTGGAAGCGGCGCAAATCTCCAACGTATTCGCCCTTCTGTGAGGCGACCTGAAAAACGGTGTTATCGAAGAAATTCCGAAGCTCCGGCCGGGCGCCGAGGAAACGTCCTTTGCGAATCGTCTCGAGACCGTTTAAGTCGAAAACGGACAACTCCAGAAACGCCGGATGCTGCTGCATCACGCGATTTAAATGCTGGTTTTGCCGAACCGGATCCATCGACGAAAATCCGTCGAGACGGGACGCGACATGAAGGACCGTTTTAAACGTTGTGATCAGGTTATGCGTGGTCTCAGCAAACCCGGTGGCAAGAGATTCCTGATTGCGGAGCGACTCTTCTTTAAGAACGTTTTGGGAAATGTTGACTAGATGCCAACCCACAACGCCCATCGGCGCCAGCGAGATGAGCAGGAACCAGAAGAGAAACTTATAAGCAAGCTTTCCGCGTCTTGGCTCCGAATACGGCATCGGCCATTCCTTAGCCGCGTCCCCGCATCAACAGCTGACGAATCCGGACCGACAGCTCCTGGAGGTCGAACGGCTTGGTTAAATACTCGTCGGCACCGAGCTGAAAACCCTGGGTTTTCTCCTCGGCCGAAAGGAAGCGTCCCGTCATCATAATGAGAATCGCGTCCTTGAACCGTTTTCGCAGTTCCTGACAAATCTGGAAGCCGCTCGAATCGGGCAATTGAATGTCCATGATCACAACCTGCGGCTCGTTCTTGATCGCCGAATCAATACCGTCCTTGGCATTCCCCGCTTGAAGGCAGTTAAATCCCTCCAACTCGAGGACTTCCGCGAGACTTTCGCTCAAGTGAGCGTCGTCGTCAATGATAAGAAGCTTGGTCTCTTCCTCAGCCATGAAATCTCCTAGCCTAGCGATCCGGGCGGAATGAGCTTATAACCCACACACGGCACGGTCGTAATAAACTTTGCAGCCTTCCCGAGCTTTTCGCGCAATCGGCGAACGTGAACGTCCACCGTACGCGGCGAGCCAAAATAATTGTAGCCCCAGACCCGCTCGATCAGGTACGGACGACTTAGAACCCGGTTCGGCGAACTCAGGAATACATACAGCAAATCGAGCTCCTTGGAGGTCAACGGGACATTTTTCCCACCCACCTTCAGCGTGTAGCTCGTAAGATTCAATTCAATCGGCCCCATTTTCAACAATTCTTCTTGAGGCTGGGACATGGTCCGATGCAATACCGCACGAATCCGTGCGAGGCATTCCGCCGCATCCTGATCAAGCGTAAGGCACTCGTCCGCACCGGCCTGAAAAAATTGCAATCGCAGACTCGTCCGCGGAGAGGCGGACGGTTTCGGTTTTACCCGAGCACTCGTCATTCCCCATCCGGCGGGTAAGCGTTTCACGCCGCCGATTTCCGCACCCATCGATGGCGGAGGAGGCTGATGGTCCAGCAGCGCCGCAATGGCGAGCTGGCGTGTCGGCCCACGGGACCGCAAATTTTTCACGACCTGAACCCCTTCCGCATCCACGAGGTTTTGGCCCACAATCAGCAAATCACAACCGCGCTGCCCAATCAGGCCCTGCAGCTCCTTGGAACGCTGCACGACGGTTGTTGTAATGCCATTTCGGGAAAGTGATTCAAGCAGAACCCCGGCACGATTGGGGTCGCGCATCGCACAAATTACGTTAATTCTCAAGCCGCTGGTTCCTCCACCGCCTCATCATCTTCCTCAATATCAAGATGGATCCCGCCGAGATTCACCGAATTGCCAAAGAAGTTGTACAGAGCGGATACGAGAAGAACAAGCGCATCCATAAGAACCATGTACAGAAGCGCAAAGAAAAGAGTGGAAACAAGTTTCCAAAACAGCGGAGAGTCCGCCAGTTGAGGATTTGGCAGAATCACGAAGGTGATCAGTCCGCCGAAAAATCCGAGACTTCCCAGCACGCCCGAGACGGCCGGTTTCGTCGCAGCAAGCACGCCGCCTGCCATCGAGACGCCGCCAATGATGGAAAGGGCGATGTTATTTTTTGCGTAGCCCCCTAACGCCAGCAACATGCCGACAACCGCCGCCGCTATAACGACGGGGTGGGCGATCCAGAAGGGGTCGATGCGACGAATTCGATAGCTCATGAATGCTCTCCCGAGTACTGCTTTTCCTTAATGGGTCCTTATTATGTAGCAAGAATAATGCTTTTTAGCAAGGGTACAGGGTTTTCGGCTCAGACCATCGGGCCGGTAGCGCTTTTCTTGGGTTCAAAAAGGATAAGAGTCCGCCTAAGTTCGCCTTCTTCCTCAAGATGCACCGCTCGAACATGACATTGTTCTTGGCGAAAAAGCGTGTCGGTCTCCACAACCTGATTGGGACGATCCAACGCCACGCCGACGAGGCGAAGCACATCCTGCTGCTGGGAATCGATCACATCCAGCAGGTGAAGGCGTTGATTCGGGTCGGTCGGCTGATTCTGAATCGGGAAATTCGTGTACAGAACGGTGTTGTCTTCATCCACAACAATCGCCTTGTGATTTTTCGACACAATGGTCATGAGTATCGATTGCCACCAGCGCTGCTCAGCAACCCCGCGTTGTTTTTCCTTCACGAGCACATTCGCCCGTTCTGCTTTAATCTTCTGCACAAAAACACTGAACACATTGGCGAGTTCACCAATCTCATCCTTGCGGGCCGAGAATTTCAAATCGAGATTTCTAAAAGAAATAGCCTCAACGGCGTCCCGAAGCGTTTGCAGGGGACTGATCACAAAATGGTGCAGGAAGAAATAAAGAGGGATCCCCAATAAAAAGAGTACTCCCACCGCGCCCAAAACATATTTGTTCATCGCCTGAGCGATAATCTCGTCCACGCCTTTACGCGTGATCATCATATCGACGATGCCGACAACCTCCCCCCGTACGGCCAGGGGGATAGCAATCTCATAAAACGGCTGATCCGGGACCGCACGCACCTTCGGGGTTTTCGACATATACGCCTGTTCAATCGCGTTCGTCGGGATATCCACATGTTTCTGGAATTCGTCAAACACCTTTCCGATCATTCCGGGGTCCTTGTACCACCGGACTTCCCCGTAGCGATTGAGATAAATTAAAGAGGCAACACGCTCGTCCTTCGAGAGCGCGTTTGAAATGATGTCGTATTCATCCATCGTGATCGACGATTGCCGCGAGGACAGTCCCTTGATGAGCTGGAAGGCGTGCACCTTCACGATATCGATCGACTGCTGCTTGAGTTTCTCATCGAAGGTCCACTTAAACAGGTTGTAATAGAAGATGCCGCCGAGGAACATGACATAGATCCCGATGCACAAATACCACATGAGCCATTTCACCGCGAGCTTCATGAGGTCACTCCTGTCCGTACTGCCGCGCGATGCGCAGCAGCCCTGTATGGCAGTCCATATTGGTGGGGTCATTCTTGCGGCACAGCGTCCACTCCTTGCGCGCCTTTTCCAGTTCCCCCTTCTGGTAGTAACGGATGCCCGCGTTCCAATGTCGGAAGGCTCTTTGGGAACGGGCCTCTTTGGGCCCCTTCGGGCGCGTCTTCGGGGCGGGTTTGGGCTGTTTGGGCAGCGCAAGCCGGCCTTCGACGCGATCAATGCCGGTTTGGCAATCCTGGTTCATCTTATCGTGTGCCTTGCAAAGCCGCCATTCGGCAAGGGCCTGCGGGTATAGTCCCTCTTGAAAAAACCGGATTCCGGCGTTCCAGTGTTTGACCGCCCGCTCCTGGGGACCCCGGGGGATTTTAGCCGCTGCGGCTTCCGCTCGTTTAATGTCAGCGGGATTCGGGGGCGGAGGCGCTTTGGCGCTGGTGTCAGGCTTGGTCCCTAAAAGTTTAAGCCCTGCACGACAGTCGGCATTTTCGGGATTGAGGCGCAGACATTTCGCCCAAGCCCTCTTAGCCAACCCCTCCTCACCCGCGAGCACAAGAGCAACACCCGCGTCCCATTGTTTGTAGGAAGCGCGGCGCTCGGCCCGTCCGGTCTCAGCGGAGACCGAGGAAGCGATGAGAAGCAAAGACGCTGTTAAAAATTTCATAAACCGTTTCCGTAGGTCCTGTCGATACGCGCAAGTCCCGTCTGACAATCCGCGTTCTTGGGATCCAACTGCTTGCACAAAAGCCACTCGTCGCGCGTCTTTGCGTAGTCGCCCTTTTGAAAATAAATAATACCGGCGTTCCAATGCTTCACGGCTTGGCGCTTATCTGCCTCATCGGCACCGGACTGAACTCCCGGAGGAGCCACCGCTGACGGCGGGGTTCGCCCCGGAATCGTATCCGTGCCTAATTTAGCCATCGACAACTTCATCACCGAATAAGCTCCCGCATCGGAAGGGTTCCTTTCTAAAACCTTCGCTGCTTCGACAAGAGCCTCAAAGTACTGCCCCTTCCCGTAAAGCATGCGCGCCTTTGTGGAGCTCAACGATTTTTCCTGCACAGGAGCCGCAAATCCATCCCCTGTCGCGTACGCCTCCTTCACCGTCGAAACCGACCGGTAACGACCCACGCAGTACCCGGCGGCGCCCGTCGCGACGGCGACGACCAACAGAATTAATTGTCCGCGTTTAGCCGCCGATAAGCGCACCTTATAGACCGCCGTAGGTGGAATCAAGCCGCTGCAAACCAGTCTGACAGTCGGCGTTGGTGGAGTCAAATTGTTTACACAACAGCCACTCGTCACGCGACTTCGCATAATCGCCTTTCTGGAAATAGATGATGCCGGAATTCCAATGTTTAATCGCCCGGCGCTTATTCTCTTCGTTGGACGGTTCCGGGTCGGGGATATCTTCCGGGGGCTCGGCCTCAAGGGTACGCTCGGCCTCTTCAGCAGCGAGACGATCTTCCTCTTCCTTGCGAATACGCTCTTCCTCCGCCAAGCGGGCCTCCTCCTCCTTGCGCTCCCGTTCCCGCTCCGCGGCTATCTTCGCCTGACGTTTGGCTTCCGCCTCTTTGCGCATTTGATTGCGGGCGCGCGCGATCAAGACATTGGCGCGACGGGGATCGTAGCCGAACTCCACCGCCGTTCCCCACTGCTTGATCGCCGACGTATATTTGCGGCCGCGATAGAGCTTGCGGCCTTCGGCGACATGCTGCTTCGCGATTTCTAAACGGATTTCAGCGATCAACTTCTGCGCCTTTTCTTCCCCCGGTTCAATGCGAAGCACATCATCCAGGAGTTTAAGCGAGTCCTGCGTTTTACCCTGCCCGTAAAAATTAAGTGCTTGCTGGAGTTTCGAATTCGCCTCTTGGCGGCGAAGCTCCGCTTCCGCTTTTGAAATGACGCCCATGAGTCTCGGGTACCGAGGATTTAAGACTAGGGCGGCATACCACTGGTCGAGAGAATCGCGCAGGCGATGCTGCCGGTAGGCTTTTTGACCGCGACGGTAATGCTCATCCGCGAGTTCCCCGCGCACCTTCTTAAGCCAATAACGCGCCTTAAGATTGCCCGGGGCGAGCTTGGAGGCCTCTTCCCAACGCTGCGACGCTTCCACGAGGCGGCCCTGACGGTACAGACTTAAACCCTCATCAAAACGCCCTTCCACGAGTTTGCGTCCGGAAATCATGGGTTTGGAGGTGCCATTAAGCTCGACGGAAGCGCGATGCAAAATCGCCGCGTCTTGAAATCCCGGATCCATGCTGAGGATCTTCGCCGTTAATTCTCGCGACCCGTCAAAATCCCCGTCTTTGTAAAGGTCGTAGGCGTTTTCATACACGACGCGCAGCAATTTGTGCGTGAGCCGCGACTTCTCCAACTGGATCGTGTAGAGATACTTGGTTTTTGAGTCCTTGTCCTTGAGCGGTCCCAACTGCGTCTTGGAATAGTCAAGAAAGAGGCTCTCCATAGACGGACGGCGCGCGTCCGCCGCATAAGCGGGGGCCGAGCAAACGATCGCAGCGAGTAGGGCAAAACGGATCATTAGAAACCCATGCCCCCGTCTTGGAAAATATTCTTCATCATCGGAGCCAGCATCAGGATAAAGACCGTCGGGAAAATAAAGAGGAAGATCGGAATCAGCATTTTGGTGGCGGCTTGCGCCGCCGCTTTTTCCGCCGCGTTCATACGGCGAAAACGCATATCGGACGCAAAATTCCGAAGCAAATCAACGAGACTGGTTCCGAGTTCATCGGACTGCACGATCAGCCCGACAAAGGAACGTACATCCTGAAGCCCCGTGCGCATCGCAAGCCGGCGCAGCGCGTCACGGCGGGAATAACCTAACGAGATCTCCTGAATTGTCCGCCCCATCTCAACTTCAAGCTCGGACTTTACCCGCGCCGCTTCGATGATGCGTTCAAATGCCGCCATATAATCCAGACCCGATTCGATCGTGAGTGCGGCAAGATCAACGAAGGCGGGGAAATTGCGAATGATGAGACGCTGGCGTTCTTGAATTTTGCTTTTGTTAATGAAATCAGGCAGGAAGAACCCGGCCGGGGCGAGGAACAAAGAAAACTTCCAGTCTTCGGTTAGCGCATACATAAACCCGAACAGCAATACCGCTCCGATCTCCTTGATGTGAAGAATATTGAGCGGCGTCGGTTTTTCGGGCTTGCCGAGCAGCATGTGGGTGAGTTCGATTTTGGGGCCGAACTTGCAGGTTTCAACGAGAAAAATATCGAGTCGTTCTATGAGACTGCCGCGCGGGTTTAAACTCTCCCAGGGCGAAATATCCCCGGGGCCCTTCGGCGCAATGCGCGCCAACGAACTCGAGTCCTCTTCCGGCGGCTGGACGAGGCGGAGCACGAAGGTAAAAATAGCCATCGATCCCAGCATGCCGATGATGTAGAGAAATATCGGAGAGCTCATACCTGAATATCCGCGAGTTTTCTCACGATCCCCATTCCGATGGTCATCCAGATAACGCAGAACAAGAAGGTCAAGAGGCCCAGCGGCGAGAAGTAATAATCATTCATCACCTTGGGCTCAAACATCCACATCAAAGCCATCATCACCCACGGCATAAAACCGACCACAAGCGCCTGGATGCGCTGCTGCGCCGTCAAGGATTGGGCTTTTTCTTCAAGTTTTCCCTCATCCCGTATGTTCTCAACGATACGGTCGAAAATTTTCGTGAGATTACCACCGACCGAACGCTGAATGATGACCGCCTTGATCATGTAGGACAACAGGCGAGACATCACGCGATCCTCCATGCCTTCCAATGATTTCTCAAACGACGTTCCCAGCTGGTAATTCTTGATCACCAGTCCGAATTCCTCGGAAATCGGCGGCACAAGGTCGCGCTGCACCATCTCAAATCCCTGAACAATATCCAGACCCGACTTCAGAGCGTTGGACAGCAAAATCATCGCGTCCATGAGTTGGGATTCGACCTGTTTTCCGCGACGGTAGCGAACCGCTTCCAGTACCCACTGGGGTAAATGCATGCCGACATAGGACCCAACGCCAACGAGAAAAATAAAGCCCCAAATATTCATCGTCAGCGCACCCATCAAAGCCCCAAATACAATCGGCCCAAACACCATATACTGCACCTTCACCTTCATAAACTGTCGATTAAACTCATGCGCCCATACCCTCGAGGCCTCGAGGCGGGTGTCAATTTTCCCGGTAATCCATTTCGCGTTGAGCGCGCCCAAGCTCCACCCGGCAACAAACAACAAACCAACACCGATAATTTTCATGATCATCGGCGCGGCGCGATGGGTCTTATTCTCAGGGGACTCTCCAGGATCAAAACCGCGCGGGGCCTTATGCAGAACATGATACGACTGCTGCGTCAGCATGCCGATCGACATCACCGATTCCACGTACAATTTTGGATCCTGGCTCGTTAACGCGTCGAGCACGGAATCCATTTCTTTGAGCATCAAATCAAAACTCGCGATCACCGAACGCCCACGCCCGCCGAGCGAATCCCCCAGCCGGGCACGATAGAGACGGTCCAGCGCCATCTGAAAACGTACACGACTGTCCTCGTAATCCTTGATCAGCGCGTAGGGCGGCGTCAGGCTTCCGTTAAATTCGGCGGGGAAGGTTTTACGCGTGTGCTCGAAGAACTCGTAGAGGACCGAGACCGGCGCCTGCCACAGTTGCGCTTCGTTCAGAACCCCCTCTTCCGGGTCCTGCCAGACCGCGCGCTGCAGCATGCCGGGCAGTACTTCATCGACCCATTTCGGGGGAGTCAATGCCGGATCCCGGTCCGGCTTAAAATAGTGGTAGAAAAATTGCGCGCGCGCTTCGGCCCCCGTATTGGGATCAATGAGCGAATTGATTTGTTGGCGGCTAAATCCCTGGGCGGACGCATCGATAGCGGCAAACCCGAAAAGCAGGACGATCGAAATGAGAATCTTCTTCATTTGCCCCCCCGCAGATAATGTTCGGCGCCTTCTTTCTTTTCGAACAACGTCAGGGGTACGTCGAGCCCGCCGAGTTTAAATTCCGCATAAAATTTAGGCGGCTTGCCGCAGGCCGTGAAAAATCCCTGCGACTTGCCTTCGGCATCAACGCCGGTCTGGCAGAAGCGAAATAAATCCTGCGTCAGGAGTGTGTTGCCGTCACGACCTGTAATCTCAGTCACATAGGTGACCCGGCGTTTACCGTCGGAGAAACGAGTCAACTGAACAATCAAATGCACCGCGGAGGCGATCATTTCACGCACCGCCCAAACCGGCAATTCCGAAGACGCCATCATGCACATGGCTTCCAAACGGGTTAAGGCGTCGCGCGGGTTATTGGCATGGATGGTGGCGAGAGACCCTTCATGGCCGGTATTCATCGCCTGCAGCATATCCAACGCCTCACCGCCGCGGCACTCACCGACAACGATGCGATCCGGACGCATACGAAGACAGTTCTTAATCAAATCGCGAATTGTAATCTCACCCTTGCCTTCAACGTTGGGCGGCCGTGATTCCAGACGTACCCAGTGCGTCTGCATCAAGCGCAATTCGGCCGTGTCTTCCACCGTGATGATGCGTTCCCCCTCGGGGATATAGGTCGAAAGCATGTTCAGGAAGGTCGTTTTACCGGTACCGGTACCACCCGAAATAATGACGGACTTTCGGATCTTCACGCAGTTGCCCATAAACTCAAGCAGTTCCTCGGTGAAGGCCCCAAACCCCAGCAATTTCTGAGGCGTAAACGGCGTCTTCGCAAAACGGCGAATCGTGATCGAGGGACCCGACACCGCCAGCGGGGGGATGATCGCATTCACACGGGAGCCGTCCTTCAAACGGGCATCCACAAGCGGCACCGATTCATCGATGCGCCGTCCCAACGGGGCGATAATACGCTTAATCACCTGGATGATCTGCTCCTCATCACGAAAGCGCAGGGAGGTGAGCACGAGTTTCCCGTTTTCTTCAATAAAAACCTTGTCGGGAGCGTTGACCATAATTTCGTTAACGCTCTCATCGCGCATGAGCGCTTCCAACGGCCCGAGTCCCAAAATTTCATCAATGAGTTCATCCACGAACTTCGTGCGTTGATCACGCGTCAGCGGAAGATTCGATTCTTTCTGCAGGAGATTGTTAATGATCTGGCCGACCTTGCCGCGCACCACAGGGTCATTTTTTGCGTCATCGGTGATGCGCACACGCTCCGTCTCCATCGCCGCGACGACGTTTTTATGCATCTTTCCCTTGAGCTCATCCCAAAACTCGGGCACGTCTTTGCGCAGTTCCCCGGACCTTGAGACCGATATTTCACTTCCGCCGCTGCCGTTGCTCCCACCGGCAGAGCCGCCGACCCAGCCCGAACCCGCCTGCGATTGAATGTCGCGCGACGTTACCGCCGACGTCCAATCCTTCACAATCGGCTTAAGTTCCATGACCGCACCCAGCAAGGGACGCAGCGCCTTCACCCAATCGGAATGCGGCTGTTCCACAACAAGAATCCGGGCGGTATTGGCGAACTCAGGGAGCAGGTCTTCCCACGGCATGTAGGACAGAACACGCTTATTCATCGCCTCAAAAAACTTTTCAACCTCCTTGGGCGCCAAGGCCCCGGGGAGATTTCCCTCATTAATAACGATTTGGAAACGTTCGAGCGGGAAGTGCATCTCCTTGAGTTCGTCGAACATCTTATAGGTCGCTTCGAAATGGGCCCGCTGCGGCAAACAGGTCCAAAATACGAGATCCGCCAAGTCGAAGGCAAAAACCTGCATCGGGAAAAACGGGTCCACATCGATAAAGATATCGTAAGCACCGGAAAGGCTCTCAAGTATCGGAACCGCGATTTGGGGCGACACCTCGATGGCCTCGGTGCGTTTATTTCCCAGCGGCAAAATCCCGACGCCCCATTGCGAAATCGGAACACGTCCTTTGAGAAGCTTCGACAGCACCGTCACATCCTTGCCGACGAATTGAGCCAGACTGGCGAGAGTCGGCGGCTGCAGGCCAAGCATAAACGACAGCTCATTTCGGCAAAGTGGATCGAGGTGGACAATGATGACGTTGCGGCTTTGGGTGCCCGCCCACGCAAGGGCGAGGTTGAGCGCAATCGTGCTTTTACCGACCCCCTCCTTCGGCCCCGAAAAAACGATAACACGTCCCTTAGTGGGGACCACGGTTTGGGCGACCGGAACCGGCGCCTGCGACGTAATTTCCGCCGGCATCGTCTGCGGCGGAAGCACCGTGGGAGGCTGCGTGACGGGAGGAGGTGCGGCCGCCGGCGGCTGTGCCTCCGGGATTGGCGCGGGCGCTTGCGCGGGCATCGGAGTTGGAGCTCCGGGCGTAGGGAGTCCCATCGGGCCTCCCGGCGAGAGGCCCGGCGGTACAAAAATTCCGGGGGGCTTATTTTCGTCTGCCATCGTCTCGGCGTCCAACTCCTAAATTACTGCACTACTTCCAACGTCACAAAAAGGAACAACGACTGCTGCTCTTCGGTGACACTGGTGGTTGTAAACAACCCACCAATGATCGGGAGCCTTCCTAAGAACGGGATCCGGGTTTTAGCGACGTTTTTCCGACTCGACTTCAATCCGCCGATTACAATCGTTTCACCGCTCTTAATCTCGATTTCCGTCTGTATCTGGCGCGTGACAATCGAGGGAACGGTTGTGTTCCCAACAGTCACGGGCCGGGAAAAATCAGGGTTGGACACTTCGAGCTGCAGCTGAGCGTCGATATAGTCCTTCTTATTTGGGTTCATCACCGGCAAAATATTCAAAATCACACCAAATTTCTTAAATTCAACCCCAACGCCCTGATTGTTGGTGACCGGATACGGCTGATCACCGCCGACAACAAAGTTAGCCTGGGTCTGATTCTTCGTAATAATCTTAGGATTCGACAACAATTGAGCCTTTCCCTCCGTTTCGAGCATCTTGAGTGATGTCTGCAACTGAGTCAAACGCTCAAAATCTCCGATCTTGATCAGCCCCGGAATCGGACTCTTTTCCGCGAAATTAATGCCGGTCGTAAAGGGAGCCCAACTAAAACCAATATCCTTTGATACCGAGCCGCTGATCTCAACGACATCGGCGCTAACTGCAATCATCACCTCACTCTGATCAAACTCTTCTTCCTCGTCATCCTCTTGCGCCCATACGGCGATTGGAAATACGAGCAGCACGGCCGCCAGTGCGACCCGGAGCCAATCCGCATAATAATCTCGATGTTGCCGTCTCATGTTGTCATTCACAATGTGCACGCCTAAAAAACGTCGGTTATTAAACTATCTGAACAGCTTTCGGAAGCTCGCCATTTGCATCGGATGCATCTCGATGTCGCCGAGTCCCCGTAAAATCGTGGTGATCTCACCCTGCTTCATCGCCAATGCAAGGTACTGCGCCTCATTGGGGTTGAGTGCGACGCTCATAATGCCGGATTCCGCAAATGCGGAGGCCTGCCTATCCTTCTTCTGTGTTTCCCCAAACTGCATCGCCGTCATGCCTTGACCCAAATTTCCGCCAATGCCAAGCACCAGCACGTTTTGCAAAATGGTTGCCGTCACCTTCTCCTTCCGGTTATCCGCCATAAGAGCATCGAAGGTCACAAGCACGTCGATGCGATCCCCGGGCTTAATCAACTTCATCAAATCGCTTTTCACCGGAATCACCGCTCCACGATACCCCGGAGGGATTTTGACGCTGAGCCCTGAGGTAGGCGACAAGGAGGTCAACGCGGACTGCGTAATCTGATTGCCCTTAGGAATACGAATGCGGGTCACGAGGTTCGCAATTTGTTTGATGTCTGAGGGAACCTTAATTTCAAAGGCGTCCTGGGACATGAACTTGCGCGGGACCGCCTTCGTCGCGACGAGATCTTCTTTCAGCAGCGTCCGCTCCGGTAAATCAACCCGGGAGACGAGCACCGTTGCGCTCTCGTACGATTTTGAAAGCTGCTTCTCCTTACTCGTCAGCACCATCAGGTACACAACGGCGGCGCCGACAGCCAAAACTAGGGGAATCATGACTCCTTTTTTTTCCATGGTGTCTCCTTAACGCCCCTCTCCCGTTAAAATCATTTGAACAACGGCCTCTCGATGGGCATCCGCACCTGAGCCACCAGAAGTCGTTCTCTCCGCCCCGCCGTATTGGCGAGGATGAGTCCGGTCATAGGAAAAATCATCGGCACGCGCTGCGTCATGGTTACCTTCAAATCGAAATGCGGGCAGCCTTCCTGAGGGTCTGGCAGCGTCGATTCCTGCACGGCTGCCACGGACGCGTTGCGAAGAATAGCCTGACCGATTGTTCTCATTTTCCCCGCCCGGATAACGGGCGGCGGGCAGCCCGGCGCAGCGATCGCGACGGCCGTCAAAGATCCGATCCTCGCAACCTCGTAGGCTGCGTGCTGCAGCAGGATTGTTCGAAACGCGAGGTGTCCCACTTCCATGATCGTAAACACGATGAGCAGAAAAATCGGCAGCATAAGCAGCACCTCGATCAGAACCTGTCCCCGATCGGATGCCCTCTTCGCCGCTTTTCTCCACTTTTTCATGTTTCATATTTCTCCCCCGCGTCCCCGCCCCCAACAACAGGGGGCGGGGATTCGGAGATCGACCTCAGCCGGAGCCGACAGTCTGAGCCGCCCCGGAGATCATTCCCATGATCTGGTTGAAAATACCACTGATCTGCGGCTTAAACATCTTTCCGATGACCAGAACAACGCCGACGATAACCGCCAACATCATAAGGTATTCGACCGTATTTTGTCCGCGCTTGTCGCGAGCCAATTCCCTAAGAATCTCGGCCTCTTCACGCAGCCTTGCAACGATGTTAGACATGTGTTTCCTCCTCAGAATAGTTCCCACCCTTTAGTACTGCTACTTTGTCATTCGTCCCAGCACAGCGCCGCATCCGCGTCGCTAGCACTGCTCCTTTGTCATTCGTCGCAGCACCGCGTCGCTCCCGCGACGCTAGTAATACGCCGTCAAAATGGCCTGTCCCGCCTTTGCGAAATAGGTTCTCAGCGAAGATTGCAGCACCTTGTACAGCCCGGTGAACAGCGCGAGCAGCATCAAGGTCATCATGAGGTACTCGATCAGGACCTGGCCGCGTTGCGCCAATCGCCTGACTCGAAAACCCAAATTTCGTGTTTTTATCGGGAACCGCACCTTTTTTTTCCCCTCTTTCTGAATTGTAACAGGAGACCCTGGGAGCGTCAAGGACGCCAATGTTTCGTACATAAATCTTTATTTTTCCTTTACTTTCCATAATTAGAACTTCATTTTCAGCGATAACATATCCGCCGTACCCAGAGAACCCAGCGAAACCAAGGCATAATCGAAGGCAATCCCGTACCCAAATGCCTGAGCCGTAAACAGTCCGACACCAAACGAAAGCTTAGGGGAGCCGACCAGAGGGTATAATCCGCTCCGATCATCCTCAAGAACCCGGCCAAGATCATCGGTGCTATGAAACCCCACCCGCAAATACACCTGACCCACTTGCAAAAGGTCCTCGGGCAGCATAAATTCCGCGCCAAGTCCGAGTCGCGCGGAAGAGTCTGACGCGTTGGACAATTCCATGGAAATGGTCAGCAATTCAAAGAGACGCACCGACGCGCCGCCGCGGGTGACCGACGCTACCCGAGAGTTTCCTGACCCGAAATTCTGCGTTGCAAATCCAAATGTGACATAGGAGTTGGGCTTTAACAAGGCCCCGAAATCCCCGACAATCGTGTCGTGGATCGTCCCATCATTGTCTTCATGAATCGCCTTGAGACTCGCTCCGAAGAAGAGTTTTTCATACCAGAAGGAACGCGCCGCGCTCAGCGTGAAAAATCCGTTCTGGACACGAGCCTCGGTTCCGTTTAAGGGGACTCCATTGCCATCGCGCACTTCAAATCCATCGATCGTGATGTAGCCCAGATTGGCGCCGAAAACGGTGCGGCCCAACGGATGAGCGTACGCCATGAAGACGGGAGAGTCGATCTCCTGGATATAGCGCAAATAAGAATACGCGAATTCCCTCTGCTGCGTCAGAGCGAGTCCGGCGGGATTCCAGGTCATCGCTTCCGATCCCTCGGCGAGGGCGACATAGGCACGCCCCATCGCCAGCGCGCGCGGGCTCCCTATGCCGATTTTCATGAATGAGGCGCCGCTCGTTCCTGCCGCAGCGTCCTGAGCATGCACGGCCGGTGCCGCCGCCGCGGCGGCGGCGAAGAACGTGAGGCTCAAAAGAACGCGTTTGCTCATCATGGTATCAGCAGCTTCTTCACAACCTGGAATAATCCCTTCGATCCTCTATTGGTTTCTTGACGTACGACGAAGAAATAAACACCGTGAGCCACCGGACGCCCTTGCTGATTCGTTTTATCCCAGAGAAAATTAATGAAGCTGTCCTCGGCCTGGGTCCCAAATTCTTTAGTCAGAATCAAATCCCCCGCAAGATTAAAAATCTTCAGCGACACGGTCGCCTGCAGCGGGGAATAGATGCGGAAGGTTGCATTGGCACCGCGAATCGGGTTGGGGAATACAAAGGTATTGTTGACGAAATCCGCCTGAGGGTTTTGAGAGCCTCCCCGGACTACCGGGATTTCGGCGATTATGAGGTCTTCGGCAAGAGCCGCCCCGGGAGCGATATCTCCGGTGATCGCATTGATCGCGGCGATATCGGTCGATCCGACAATCTTAAAGATGTAGTTGCCGTCGGGGACGATCGCCAAGGTCTCGTCCGTTCCGTCCCAAACCTCGGTTGTTTCGGTACGCGCGGGACGCACCCCTATAATTCGCTTAATGAGCGATTGTGATTCCGGCGGCGTCGGGTTTCCATTATTGTCAAAGGTCGTTCCCGGCCTGAATATTTTCACCGCAACCCGCATGGTCTCCGAGACCTGATAGGCGATCAGCGCCGTTCCGAAATCAGCGCGAAGCGGACTGACCGCGACGTCATAAATACGAAGCGGATCCACCGAAATCGTCTGTTGGGCCGTCGATCCCGAGGACAACACCGACGCCAAATCGTCGGCCACGGCGCGAACCGTATAGAATCCGGGTTCCACAAAATTCCCACCGTCATCACGCGCGTCCCAGAATTCCCTGTTCAAAATTCCCGAGTCGCGCACCTGCCCCAAAATCAAGGTCCGCACCGTCACGGGCGAAGAATTGGTTGTTAGGATTGAAATTGTCACTGAGGATTGACGCGTCAGGGAATAATCGACTTCATACGGCGGCAGCGAAATGGTTTGACTGGAGTTAAACAACGTCGGGAAGGTCGGGGTGATGCTGAAAACCGGGAAAACAATTGACCCGCGGGCGACTGTCAAAGCCCCGGTCACCTGATCAGTGGCAAAAAAACGAGGCGTGGTGGTGGACTCCGCGACCAAGGTGTAAATATAGGTGCCGTCGGGAATAAACAGGCCGTTAGAATCGCGCCCATCCCAAAATTCCGTAATTCTCAGCCGGCCCGGGCGCATGCCTTTAATCGATATAAGGGGCGCTACAGAATTACCCGAGTTTACGATTTGCCCGCACGCGCCCCCGGGGTCCAGGACTCCGCACGGAGGCCACGTAGAGGAGGAGCCTTGAATCGTCGTCCCCGGCGGATAGATATTCCAAACGATGTTCATCGGCTGAGAAAGCTGATAACTGATGGTCACGACATCGGTAGCGCCCGTTAACAATGGAGAACCCGATACATCCGTAATGCGAAATAAATCGACCGGGAAAAGTGCGGTCGTTGTTGATATTTTCGCAGGAAAAAACGGATCAGACGCGGTTAGCTGGATCAAATAGGTTCCAGAAGAAACAAATCCACCGGTATCATCGGTGGGTATCAGCCACCGTTCCCGGTTTAAGAAATTTCCCGGGCGGACCTGATTATTGATCAGTGTTTTGATGAGATTTTCGCCGGTACTGTTGAAAATCTTGAGCGAAACAAACGCCTCGCGCGACAACGAGTAGCTGAATGTAAAGGGATCCAATCCAGCAACCGGGGGCGAGGACCCGATGACGGTAGATGCCGGACCGACTTGCGAAATCGTCACAAGCCCGCGATTGATCGAGAGAAATCCGCTGCGTGCGTTGGTCGACCAGACGCGTCTGTCGGACGCGACCCCGTTAAAGGGAACGCCGTTTTGTGAAGGCAAGGACGCATAAAGAACAAATACGTAGTTGCCGTCGTCCATAATCTTTCCGTTCGAATCCCGGCCGTCCCAAAAACTGATTACGGGTTTTCGGAAGTCCTGTTGTTCCTCAAGATGGCGCACCAACGGCTGGGTCGGGCCGAAATTCTTATGCACCCCTTGATTGGCAGCAGGAGGCAAATCCGGAATAATGGTCGGGTCATTGACATTATTCAAGCCATTGGTAAACGCGGTTCCGGGAGGGTAAATATCGATAAAGACTGTCGCGGGTTCGGTTAGCAAATAACTCAGGACGGCAAGAGACGTCGATTGCTCCGTCAACGGCTGCACGCGAATATCGGTAATTTGAAGTGTATCGAGCGCAATCTGCCGCGTCGTTGCCACGCTCAGATCCGCTCCGAATTCATCGAGCGAAAATGACTGCAGCGTGGCAAGATAGACGCCGGGAGGACCGAGATCCCCGTTTTCGAAACGCCCATTCCAGGAATCCCCGTTTTGCAGCGTGCCGGAAGGAATGCCCTCACCCACGCGCGGCAACCCGTTGACGACGTGGCGAATAAAGGCTCCATCGCCCTGCACGACGGAGAGGAACATCGTCGCGTCTTTCGCCAATCGATAGGTGATGTTGTAGGGCTCCGCCGCGACACCCGTAAGCGCCCCAACCACCGTCGGAGAGGTTCGCACCACATGCACATCCGTCACATCGACGATGATTGGCTTTTCATCAACAACGGCATTATTCTCGTCCTTCGTGAACCCGCCCGGATAGGCACGGGTTTGTGTAATATTGATGTTGCCGCTCGCGCCGGTCTGATTGGTCGCAACCGTTGCGCGAAACCCAAACTGCCCGTTTGATTTACCGAATTCCCCCTGAATATTGATGGACCCGTCCCACAGGATGCACATCGGGACGCAGGCCGTGCCGGCGCCCGGACAATCGTTTGCCGAATCCGTGCCCGCGGCTATGAAACCCGGGTTATCAACGAAAAATGTTCGAAGCGGTGGAGTTGATTCCGGCGCGAGAGGGTTTGACCCGGGAGCGAATTTGAAAATTTCGAATGATACGAAGTCGAGCGCGAAGGCGGAATTGCCGGACTGGGTGTTGGCCCAACCGACCTTCGCGCACAGGACAAGGCGATTATTGCAGAAATTATTATTGATCGTGCCGCTGGGCAATGGAGTCACCGGACAAGCCGGATCCACTGTCTGAGCGAATTCGATATGGGGGTTGTTGGATAGGTTGCCCGCGCTCGGAAGCAGCGGCCGGTTGATCCCATTGCCGGTACACGTCAGACGCGAAGTGCCGGCGGGCACCGCGCAAAGCGCCGGATCATTAACCCACAGCCCGTCGATAAATACCTGCTGCGCAAACGGAGTCGTGACCGCGAATAAAAGCACCGCAACAACAGCAAAGGGTTGCGCGGCGCCAATTAGCGCACGCACAATACCAGCTTTAGAGCGGCTCTGTAGTCGAATCATTCAGTTGTGAAGCACTCCGCTTCCTACATCTTAGTGTACGGTCAGTTTACAGTTCTTCGGTTTCACTTTTGTTAACCGGAATTAAAGAAAGTATTGCGTGGATCGGTGCATAATGCCAGTCAAATCCTTAACCGCCTTAAATTCCGGCGCGCGTTGCCCTGACGGGGATTCCAATCAATCGCCCGGCTGTACAGCACAATCGCTCCCTCCCGGTCCCCGGCGACCTCCCGCAATTTGCCCAAATTATTGAGAATATCGGCGCCGAGGGTTGCACGCGCACGGCGATGAAGCCGCGCCAGCGCTTCCCTATAAGCCTTCTCCGCCTCGCGCGGCTGCCCCGCAGATTCGTGAACCCAAGCCTTCAAAAAATAGGCCTGAGCCCGGTCGGAATAGGCCGCCACGGCCGCTGCTGCCGATTCCAAGGCGGGCCCAATACGATTCAAGCGGACCAATACAAAAATTTCCATTTGGCGGGCGTTTGCGCAGCCCGGAGCAGCTGCCAGGGTTCGCCCGAGTTCAAGCAGCAGCCGGTTGGAGCCCTCTCGCGTCGCAACAATCGGCTGAATGTACTGATGATTCGAACGGCCGGGCTGAAGAAGAACATACCCATGCCGGGCGAGTACACTCTCATTGCTCTTATTCAATTTAAGATAGACCATGGCCTCATCGTCCCAATACGCCAAACGCCAGGCCGGAGAAACATCCAAGACCCGCGCCGTATACGCTCCCGATGAGCGACGTCTCACAATCGCATAGTCGAAATTCCAACGCTCATCCAGAACCTGCCACCGATTGGGCTGGAACCACTGCAGCACATCCCGAAGAAATTCCGGACCGTATTCCAAACTGCGTCCATCCGCAAAAACCTTTCTTTCCGGGGACGCGCGATAAATCAACGCCCCGCCCGCCTCATATTCGTTAAAACCCCTCCCCCTGATTTTTTCACGATCGAGAAAGGCCAAGGGCCCGCGGAAGGGAACCTCCATCCGGGGAATCCCAATCAAACCCCTATGCGGATATACGGCTTCGGTGTGTACCCAAAACCCGATCCCTGCGGCAACGGCAAGACCGGGAAGCAGTACAAAATCTTTCCATGCCTTTCGTTTTTCCAACCACGGACCCAATACGTCAACCAATGCGGGCACAGCCGCCAGCAGCAGAAAAGGAATATTTCGCTGCATGCCCATCGCACCCAGCGCTGAAAACCCCAGCCAAACAGCGGTGTGGCGACGACGCTTCCAAAGCACGGGCAAGGAAAAGACCGATGCGGCAAAAAAAACACCTGCAATCCCGAACAACTCCGACGTCGGACGACGCCACTCGTACAGAAGATCCTTAGCGGGAAATGTCAGGGTTCCCCAAAACTGCTGCAGGACTCCCCAACCACTCGGATGCACAACAACGGCGGCGACACTGGCGCACAGCAACGGCCCCCACGAACGCCAATGGGATTTGCTCGCAACCAACGCTGCCCCAAGCAGGGCCGGACCGAGAAAGGCGGCTCCACCGTGCAGGTTGCTCCAAAGAACAATCGAAGCCGGAAAAATCCAATCCCGTCGCGACGCCGGGCGAGAAAAATCCCGGTCCCACAATAAAAACAACCCTGCCCCGAAAAAAACGAGATCAAAAATAAACGGTCTTTCCACGAAGAAACCGCGTGCACCAAAGGCCGCTGCAATCGCGAGCGCTGCGGCCAATGCGGGTTGTCGGCGTCCTGTCAAGAAAACGAGAACAAAGGCCGCCGCACACAGGACTCCTTTAAAGGCGACCAGCAAGGGGGCTCCCCCAATACTAAAAACCGACCAGAAGAGAACCTGGGAAAGCCATTCGAAAGCGACCCATGATCCGCTATTGAGAACAAAAGAAAAGGGATCGACTCGCGGGAATCCCGACTCAACAATGAACCGTCCCGTCCGCAGATGCCAAAACGTGTCCGCATCTGTAGGAGAGAACCAGGACAGGAGAACCGCAACCGCAGCGACAAGCGACCCGTAGGCGATGAGACGCCGAGAGGAGGACACGCCTTAACTTACTATTTCCGAACCAGGAATTTCTTAAAGGTGGGCAGCCCCGTTGAAGGCACGGATAAGCCCCATAACTCAAGCTGCTGCTTGCCTTCATCACCCAGGCGTTCGGTGAGATAAATAGCCTGGAGCGGAACCTCAAACTTGGTTTCATGAATCAACTCAAGGACGCGCCCCTTGCGTTCAAATACCGCGATCCTCGGGGTTTTCGCATCGACGATCCACAACTCTTCGCGGTGCCACGCGATCGCGCTTGGGGCGATATCGCCTGGAATCTGATACGGCTCGGTTTCCGCCTCGGGGCCCTCGCCAAGATGGCGATACATCTGCCGGGTGGCGGCGTCATAGGACCATAAATTACGGCCGTCTGAGGTTAATGCGGTCGGGGCGGGACCGGGAGTCGGCCAACTTTCTTCCACCGTCTCCGGGGATGCGAGCGGATGACGGAAAATACGGCTTTGTCCGGTATCGAGCGAATACAACTTCTCTCCCCAGACGACGATCCCGGCGGGATGGTACGGCGGCTTCGCTTTTACATGGAGCGTACGCATGGCGACGCTCGGATCCGACGGGTCTACGGACATCAGTTTTCCGTCCCATTGCGAAATCCATGCCAGGTCCCCATCGTAGGCGATGCTGGTCGCGTTGTTAGCTTCAATCGTATGCGACGCGGCCAAGGTGAGCTCGAAGCGATGCAGATGTTTGTAGATCGGAAACGAAACGGCGATTAAAACGGCGGCGACGCCCGCTACGATAACCGGGCGCCAGTCTCGAATCCTTAAATCGAAGGTCTTCGCGGGCAGGGCGGTCAGTTCCGCGATCTTTTTGGCGCCCGCCGCCGCCTGGCGCATCACGGTATTCATTTTCTCGGCTGCGTCGGCCGAACGGCGCATAACATCCGACATCGCGCCCGCATGTTTCGTTTCCCGCTCTTCCAACTTCTCCATATTCTGGTGGAAGTCCTCGCGCTGCGACTGAACGCGCTCTTCCCAACTGCGGAATTGCTGCTTCTGATTCTCCCACGTCGAACGTTCGCGGTCCCAAAGCTCCTGCCACTGCGTGCGTTCTTCCTGCCACAAATTCTGAAGCTCGACGACATGTTCTTCCACTTCCTTAACACGTGAGACAGCCTTATCCCGATCCTTGGCCGCCTCATCGCGGTCTTGCCGCTCCTGGATCAACTCGGCGAGCGTCTTCTCGATGGCGTTTTTAGCCTCGGCGAGCTCCGCCCGGGACTTGCCGGCATCCCCTTCATTCTTTGCGGAAGCCTGCTGGAGCCGCTCGGCGCGGACTTCCATCTCCTTGAGCTCCAGCAAATACTGCTGCTCCCGTTCATTCCAGTGATGCTCGGTCTCCCGCCAGCGTGTTGTCTCCGAGGCAAGCTGCCGCCGCATATTCTCGGCAATCGCCCGCAGCACGCCCTGCTCCTCTTGGTGCCGCTGCGCCTGGGATTCCAGCCCTTTGCGCGAGGAATCAAGCTCCGCCGATACATTTAATATTTCCTGATAAACCGCTTCTTCCTGCCGCTGCGCATTCGCTCGCATGCGCGCCGTTTCCTGCTCACTCTCCTCCGCCCTCGTTTTGAGTTCGCGCACGGAACGTTCTTTCAACTCAATGAGCTGCTTGAGACGCATCACCTCGGCGCGGTGTTGGCGCTTCACAAAAGACATGGCTTCCATGGACGCCTCACGCGTGATCGATGGCGCGTCCGTAAATGTGAAATCCGACGACGCCACAGACGGCGGCGCGGGCGGCAAACTATCGGGGCCGCTCGTCACACGCTGCCAGAGCATGTCTAGCTCGCGTTGAATTTGGTCTGGTGTCTTCTCTTCCATAGAACACCGCCCGGAGGGCTTGGGACCCTCCGGCCGGCTAAGATCATTGTAACGGGAGAATCGCCCGAAGCTATAACGGAATTGTTAACGCTCTTTGCGAATTTCGACCAATGCACTCTCAGCCAATTGGGTCCACCCATCCTTATTTGGAACCCGCTGCATATAGGCTTCTAAATGTTCTTCCGCGGCATCCAGATCCCCCAGCCGGTATTGGGACATGCCCGCATGATACATGGCCATATAGTTATAGGGCTGGTATTTAATGACGATAATCATCATCGGCAGGGTGGATTGATCCTCCCCGGCGTCCGCCGCGGGATGAAAGACATCAAATAGGATATTTGCGGCCGTATCCTGCCCACGTGAGGTGAGCCTCCCTAATAGGGTGTCTGCAGCTTCTAATTTGCCGGCCAACGCGTAACAGGCCGCGGTAAATCCAACGCCTTCATCACCCGGGGGCGGCGGGGTTTTCTTAAGCGCCTCGGCATATTTCTCCGGGAGGCAATCCGGCTTAAGCCGGTTAAACCACTTGTTTTCAGAACTGACCGGGCGCGTGGCATGGTAGACAGCGCCGGCGTTTCGCGCGCGCACGGAGATAAGTTCCTTGCGGAATATGACTAAAACCGCGAGGACGGTGAGGAGGAAGGGTAGGAAGATTCGTTTCATGATGCCAGGCACCGCGTGCGTTTGTTGCGTTTAGCGGCGGTTGAGGCGTTGGAGTTCACGATTCGCTCGGCCAAGGTCGACACCGGTGCCTTTGTAACTGCGCAGGATTTTTTTGAGGAAATCGATGAGGACGACCTCGGCGACGCCCTGCAGCTTTAAGTCGGAGAACGTCTTCCAATCCTCATTAAACAGGGCTTGTTTATTCGCCAGGCGCATGCGTTCCTGGTCGCGGCGCAATTTCTCGAGCCGCGCCTGGGCGCCGCGCCGCCGCTCCTCCAGCTCTTTGAGACGCAAAGCACGCGCGGCATCAGCGGCGATTCTCTGAGCCTCACCGGCTTCCGCCTCACGATCCGCGACTTCGATGCGCAAATCAGAAATTTCCTCACGCATCATGCGAAGTTCCTCAGCCAGCTTCCACTGTTTCACCTCAGCCGCTTCGAGCGCACGGGATAGATCACGCCGGTAAGACAGTTCCGAACTCAGCAATCGTTCATATTCCTCTTCGGGATCCCACTGCCCGAAGCGATAGGAAATGCTAAACGCATGGCTCCACCGCGACCCGTGCGACAAGGGAACGCGAACGGCATAATCAACTCGTGCGCCAAGGGTGCTCCATCCCAAGCCCGCGCTGTACGAGCGCGACAATCCTCCTAGGATAATACCGTTGCGAACGGTAATCAAACCCTGCTTGGCCGTCGCCCAGGCGTATTCCATCCCCCCCGAGAGACCCCCGGAACCAAAACGACCGCCGGAGCCCTCCCGTTTGGTCAAATCAGCGACGACCGTGAAGCGCCGCACCTTTCGCGCGTACCCTAATTTCGCGATAAACGGCGCGCGGTCATCGAAGTCAGCGACACTCGTCAACGGGCGAGTGAGATTAAGCATTGAAAAACCAATTGTCTGATCTTCACCCCAGCGAAAAATCGTCCCAATATCTACCGTCGCTTTCGAAGAACGCGCGCCGATTTTTCGACTGCTGCGCGAAATCGCCTTCAGAGAAATCCCGACATCAAGAATGCCCGCTCCAATTTCACGCCAGGAGCGCGTTGCATATGTCAGACCCAGCATCCGGTCGAGAGCGACCGGCTCGTTAATGTCCTGGGTCCAAGAAACGCCCAACGCGCCTTTAGCCGTGTCTCCATCGATTGGGATCGCAGCCCCAAGGGCCATGCCGCTTATATCCACCGGGCCGACCGGGGCGTGAAAGAGGCGGCGGATTCCCATCTCAAAGAGGGGGCGACGCACATCGCCCAAGGACGCCGGGTTCAGGATGAGCCCGGAAAGCCCGCCGGGTTCGGCCATACCGGATCCCGCCATCGCCATGCCGCGCGCGTTAATCGCAAAATCTTCGTTTGAAGCCCGGACCGCGGGCGCCAAGGCCACGATGAGTGCGAGCACCGAAACAACAATCTTCAAGAAGCCTCCTTTCGGCCCGGACCGGAACGACCCCCGATCGCAGCACCATAAGCCGCAACCGCGTCGCGACCCTTGGATTTTACCCAATAGAGCGCTTCATCGGCACGCGCAATCAACTCTTTTGCCGTTCGCCCGTCTTCAGGATAAGAGGCAATGCCGATCGACGCCGACATCCGTACCTCCCCCTCCCGGGCAAACGGGACCGGGATGCGGATCTCCCGGATGTCGTTGAGCAGACGATCCATGATCATCGCCGCATCCTCGGCGTTGGTCTGCGGAAGAAGAATTAGTACCTCATCTCCCCCGAACCGGGCCGGGAAATCGATTTTACGCAATCGGTTATTGATGACCACGCCAAGGAGTTTCAAAGCCTCATCACCGATCTGATGACCGAAGGAGTCATTAATGCCTTTAAAAAAATCGATATCGATCATGGCGACCGATAACGGTTCGCGGCTGCGTTCGACACGGTAAAGCTCTTCTTGAAAACGTTGATTGAAATACCGCCGCACCGGAAGTCCCGTCAAACTATCATAGAGAGAAAGAGCCTGAACTTCCTCAAAGAGACGGCCATTGTCGACTGCCAGCGCAATCTGCCCCGCAAACGAACGCAGCAATCCAATATCTTCGCCCTGGATCGCTTCTTGGGAAATGAGATTATCAACCACCAGCAGGCCTATTTTCTGTCCCTGCACCGCGAGGGGAACATGAACCACGCGCTCCTCGTAATGCTTCATCATCGCATCCGGCGCTTCACCCCGCAGGATTCGCGCGAATCGGTGATTCTCATCACCCAGAGGGACCATCTCTTCACGCAAAGCACGTGCGGTGCCGCGCACATCAACACTCAACTCACCGCGCAAATTCTTTTGCTCGCGGTCGACAAGATAGAGACGTGCCCGGTCCAAATCGAAATGGTGAACGATACCTTGCAGAATCAGTTTAAGTCCGTCCTCGACCCGCAGCGAAGACGCGAAAACAGCCGCGAGATCCGTCAACGCCTCAAGCCGCTTCAACTGGCGCTGGCGCGCCTGGCCGACCCGGGCCCGGTAAAGATTCTGCGCAAGCTCAGCGGACAGCAGGCGCGCGAATTCCCGCTCAGCCGCAGAAAAGGGTTTCCGACTGCCGACACGCTCAAATCGAAGCGCGCCCAGCGCCGCTTCATCGCCTCCCGATGTCCAACGCAGCGGAACATACAAGAGGGCATGCGGTGAAGAATAACTTTGGAGTTTCTTGCGGCCATGCACCAACTTCCACAACCCGCTCTCCTCCGTCAGATGAATTTCCTCAACCATCTCCAACAGCAAACCCGAATGAAGCGTCACCTGCAAAGATAACTCACGACGTCGCGGAGTGAGCAGGAACACGCCGATCCTGTCCGCCTTGACGCGCTCCCCGATTAATCTCAAACCGCGCGCGAGCATTTCATCTTCGCCCGCAATATCGTGATTGAGCTCTTTATGAAAATCGTAGAGCGATTCACGAATCCGGGAACTCGTCTTTTGACTCATTTGCAGCTCAAACTCAAAATAGTGTCGATTTCTGCGCCAGCGTGGATTAATTCCTCGCGCATTAGACGTTCATCCAGACGGTCCGCCACAACCTCTTGCACGAGATGGTCCATACTACGGTCGAATACTTTCTCCAAGGCCCCAAGCGAATTCAGCGGTGGAAACATGCGCGCACGCTCGAGGCCGCTCATAAAAGCCCGCTCAATGGACGGGTACGCCCGCAGGGCCTCCCGAGCACTGCGCACCGAGGTCGGCAAAGCGCCGATTGCAGCGGCATACGCAGCGCTGGAATCGCCAAGCGCGAGTTCCCGCACCAATGAATATGCCTCACGCTGATGCTCGGAATCGGCGAGGATCGCCAGATTTTGAGAAGTCAGCAACGTTCGACCGCCGCCATTGGGATAAGGAACCGCGCCAAGCTCCCGATGTGTTTTCTCCGCGCTGCGGCGAGCGGCCCCGCGTTTGGGAAGCGCTCTTGGAAGCCGCCCTGAAATCTGGAGTGCGCAGCTGCCGTCAAACAAATCCCGCGGAGCAAGACCGCTGGGCCCCTTGAGCGGCATCCATCCATTGCGCACGAGGTCGAAATAATCCGCAACACCGCGCAGAGACGCTTCCCGCTGCAGCAGCGAACGGGTGCCGTCAGACGAAAAGAAATCTCCTCCCCGACCCCACAGACACGGAGCGACATCCCGCATCGAAACGGATTCCCGTGGATTGGGATTGGCCATCGGATGCGTCCGGCCGGTTGTGGACTTCCAGCGCTCGGCGAGTCGGCGGCAGGCCGTTTTAAGTCCGTCCCAATCCTTTAAGTCTACAGCCGGATCGATCCCCGCGCGCAGGAGCGCGTCACGGCGGTAATACAAAACGCGCAGACCGATCCACCACGGAAGTGAATAAACCAGGCGTCCATCACCGCCGCGGCAATGATCCCGCAAGGCCGCCGGCCACCGGCCTAGGTCCAAGGCGGGGTCGAGTGAACCAAGATCCTGAAGTACACCGAGTCGGGCAAGCGTCGCCGTCCAATGGGAAGGAATCTGAACGATATCCGGACGAGGTTCCTGGCGGGGATTCTTAAGAATTCTAAACAGATGCCGCCACATCGACTCTTCTGTTCGAACCCAAATTCCCAGCCGTCCGCCCGGCTGCTCACGTCGAAACCTATACAAATGATCCCGCATCGTCGGAACAGTGGCGTACCCGTTGTTAGGAAGAACCCAAATCTGAAGTTCGCGCATTACGCCCATGTTCGCACGAGCAGCGCCGGATCGACAGCCCGTGTTCGCTTGAATTTTCCCGCCGCAATTCGAAGTCCCCCGGCGTAGGCGATCATTGCGGCATTGTCAGTGCAGAGAGCTAATGGAGGAAAAAAAGCCTTCAACCCTTCTTGCCCCGCGCGTGCTTTCAACTTCGCGCGCAGACGCGAATTCGCCGCAACCCCGCCTCCCAGAACGATGCTGCGCACACGTAAACGGTGAGCGGCGGCTATCGTTTTCTCAATCAAGGTATCAACAACCGCCTCCTGAAACGAGGCGCATACATCAGCCGTAAAACGCTTTGGCGGTTTTTTAAGTACCGGATCCCCCGGACGCACCCTTCCTGTCCCGAGGTATCCCGCATCCCGCACGTGATACAACACCGCCGTCTTCAAACCGGAAAAAGAAAAATCCCAAGACCCTGGAAGCAGGGCGCGCGGGAAGGCAATCGCCTCGGCGTTGCCGCTGCGCGCGAGAGCATCCACAACGGGCCCCCCCGGATACCCCAGACGCAGCAATTTTGCGACCTTATCAAAGACTTCTCCCGCCGCGTCATCACGCGTCCGACCCAACACGCGGTAAAGCCCCGGTCCCCGCACCGAAATTAACTCCGTATGCCCACCCGAAACAACAAGCGCCAGAAACGGCGATTTCACCGATGCCTCAAGATCCATGGCCAACGCGTGAGCCTCAAGATGGTTGACGCCTACCAGCGGAAGTCCGCTGGCGCGGGCAAGCGCCTCGGCCGCGACTTTTCCAACCAACAACGCTCCTGCCAATCCCGGACCCCGAGTGAATGCAATGGCATCCACCCAGGACTGAAGCGGTTTATCCGCAGCGCGAGCCCCGAACGCGATGACCAAGGCTTCACGAACAACGGGCCCGATCCGTTCACAGTGGGCCCTGCTGGCTAACTCCGGAACAACTCCCGAATACGGTTTATGCAGGTCGATCTGAGACGAGATGACATTAGACAAGACCTTTCGGCCGCGAACCACAGCGGCAGAAGTCTCATCACATGAAGTCTCTATGCCCAGAAGGACGGGAGACACGTACGTTTAGCCGTCGCTGACGGTCAGACTGCTGAGCACTTCGCGTGCCTTGAGAAGTTCGAGCGCACGGTCGAGAACGGTATCCCTAATCTGTTTTTCTTTATCCACCGCGGATTCGCCACCCTTCCCCTTTTCGAAGATCATTTCGCCTTGAGCCTGTAATTTAACCTCGGCTTCACGCGTCACAGTCACCGCGAAGTCGGGAGAAATGCCTCCCGTCTTCTCTTTCTCATTGCGTTGAATGCCCCGCCCCGCCGGCGTGTAGTACTTTGCCACGGTTAAGCGAAGACCCGATCCATCCGAGAGAGGAATCACAGACTGAACACTTGCTTTCCCGAAAGAACGTGAGCCGACGATCACCGCACGCTTATGGTCCTGCAGGGCGCCTGCAACGATCTCACTTCCGGATGCCGATCCGCCGTTAATCAGTACAACCATCGGCAGGTAGGAATACGGAGAGCGTGATCCTGCGCGGAAATCCTGACGATTCTCTTTCGCGCGTCCTTGCGTATAAACGATTAATCGATTGTCCCCCAAAAAGAAAGAGGCGACATCAACGGCGGCCGTCAACAACCCTCCTGGATTATTGCGCAGGTCCAGCACCAGTGACGTGGAGCCGGCCTTCTTGAGCTCCCCCAATGCAGTGACCGTATCATCGGCCGTGTGAGCGCTGAACTCAAGAATTTTGACGTATCCCGTTTTGTTTTCAAGCATGCGGGATTGAACGCTCTCAATTTTAATGATCTCGCGCGTGATCGTAATTTCATGAGTCGACCAATCATGTTCCTCCACGTCCGGGGTATTATCGCGAGCCACGGTAATTTTAATCTTGGTCCCCGGCTTACCGCGAAGCTTGGTCACCGCCTCGGTCAGGGTAATCCCCTTCGTACTATCCTCTTCAATCTTAATGATGCGGTCCTGGGGCAACACCCCGGCCTTGTACGCCGGTGTACCGGGTATCGGCGTGATTACGGTTAACCATTGCTCCCGCATCCCGATTCGGATTCCGAGCCCGCCGAACTGCCCTTCCGTTTCAGTTTTGATTTCTTTATGAACCTTCGGCTCCATGAACTGCGAGAACGGATCCAGGGTTCCCACCATGCCCCTAGCGGCTCCGCGCACGAGGTCTGTACTGTCGATCTCTTCGACGTAGTTTTCCTTGATATAGTCAAGAACATCAACAAGAACCTTGAGCTGCTCATAGGTATTATCCGCAGCGGCATACGCGCGCGGAAGCAACCATACACCTAATGCCGCCAAACAAACCGCTACTGTGATCGTCTTAAATTTTTCTCGCAACGCCGCTTTCATGATGGTCTCCCTACTTTCTTAACGTTTACTCATGCTGGTGCTTCTCAAATATAGGGAAGGGTCGAACGCCTTCCCGCCCTGACGAAATTCAAGGTACAAGCGGCCGCGTTTACCGTCAACAGACGCGAGGACCGTTCGTGTACTGACGCGATCCCCTTTTTTCCGGCGCAACCCGGATAGATGGCCGTAAATACTATAGAAACCGCGCCCATGGTTCACGATAATGACATTGCCATAGGAGCGGAAAGGACCTGCAAAAATGACATCGCCAACACTGACGGGGCGAACTTCCGCCCCCTTACGAGCCGCAATATCGATACCGTTATGTATCGTCCAGGTTTTCAGCTCGGGAACCCGCCGTTTCCCGAATTTTTCCACAACCGGTCCCAAAACAGGCGCCGGTAAAGACCCTTTCGAAAGCCATGGCGTCGTTGATTGGATTTTGCCTTTTTTCGCGGAGCGTTTCGTTAAATCCCGGATCAGACTCGCAAGTTGGCGCGCAGACGACTCCAACGACTTGAGAAGCTTCTCAGCCCGCGAAGCGCTCTTGGAAACCGTCTCGACCGCTTTCTTGCTTCGCTTGAGTTTGCTGTCCTCTTTCTGCAGACGCTGGATTTCGCGGCTCGCTTTTTTCTGAATCGAATCGACCCGCAGCACCGCCTTCTGGCGAGCCCCGATGGAATCGGCATCGATCATCCGCAACTGCGTCAGATAGAGAACCTTTTCCCGGATCGCGCCCCGACGCAATGCTTCTTCCCAGAGAGCGCCGCTATCGTAGAACGTATCGGCGCCCTCCGATATGCGGCGATACCCTTCAACCTCTTCTCCGATCAATCTGCGGCTTTCATTGCGGGCGATCGAAAGCGATTCCAACTTTGAATCCAGCAAAACGCGTTCGTTATCGAACTCCCGAAAGCTCTCTTTGAGCTCTTCGACACGCGACGCCGTGGTTCGACGCTGCCGCTTCAAGAGTTTAAGGTGTTCCTGCGCCTTGTTCTTTTCCCGCCGAATCGCACTCACGGTTTTTTTCTGATTTTCCAGTTTTATGGTCACGTTTTTCAGTTCGCGCCGTTTCGAGCGCACCGATGCAGCCTCAAGTCCAGACGCCGGCAAAAGCAAGGACGCTGCCGCCAAAACCGCCACATTCTGACGCCGCTCGCGACCCGAAAACGGATTCCAACGTGCGCCCTTGATTTCGGGTAATGACGCCGCAACCCCGCCAAGCGCCGCACCCACCAGCAACCCGCACCGGGCGATCCAAGATACCGCCCCCATAATCAGACCCTCCGAAGCCGGACCCGCAAGCGCCGCGGCGGCGGCGGCACCGATCAGCGCTCCCGACGCTGAGACACCGCCTCCAATCAAAAGTTCCCGTCTAATTTCTTTAGTGAAGGTTCGGCCCGATCGCAAGAATCCCAGGAAACACCATGCGATCCATAACGCGATCGTTGCGACCGCGAGTGAAATCACGATATTTGCAAACCGTTCATAAAACCGCATTTGCATGAGAGCACGAACCTGATAAGGCTTAAAAACAACTTCTTCGACTTCTTCAAAATCCCGAACACGCTCAGCCCAAACAGGCAAGGACCCGATCGCCGCGTCCTTCAATTCAACTTCGAATGCCCCCGGGAGTGGGTTTTCACCCATGAGGGCGACCGAACGAAACACGGTAGGGTCGCGTGCTTCGATGCGCGCCAACGCGTCTTCGGGAGAAACATACACCGCTCGCTCAGTTCCCGTGAGCGCGGAAATTTTTTTCCCTACCTCAACCGCCCGGTCATCATTAATCGATCCTTCAAGAAAAACAATTATTTTTAAATCCAAGAAAAGCGATCGCTCCGCCTCAGCCGCATGGGCGCGAAAAAAGAGCAGGCTCTCAGCAAACAGTCCCCCAACAAGGCCTACCACCAAAAGCGAAATTGGCCAGCGAAATGAGTTATTTTTCATCGTTATCGAATTACCATCAAACAAAAAGGACCTCCGTAGTCTGGAGGTCGGCGCACATAGACAAAATAGCCGCCAAATAGGCAGTTGTCAATACCGTCTACCTTAATTAAGTCATTACGTGGGGATGAGGTTTGTTCTTACAGGGGACCCAAACCTAACGAAACGCGGACATTCGACGCCTTTTACGCCGCTTCCGAGACGCTAATTGCAGCAGCAGCCACGCCCCAATCAGCATGACGGGGAGATAGGTCGGGTTGTCATTAATAAAAAAAGAGGCTAATTTCGCATTCGGAGACCGCTGAGGCTTCTTCGCACGCCGGACCATAGGCATTTTCTTCGGGGCAGGCATCACCTTTACGACCGAAGGGTCCGCCATCACAAGCGAGAGACTCTCAACTGAAACACTCCCTGAGATCACAACCGCCAACTTATCCGTGCCTGGGATTTTCTGATAGGCGAGCGCCTTCTTAAATCGAAACCCCGTCCTCCGACCCAGACGCCGCAGCGTTGTCCGTACGATTTCATTAGGCGAGACTTCCGATGGGATGCGAACACCGATCAGGATCTCGGTTTCAGCCGGAACTCCGAATTCGGCAGGCGGCTTATTGCTTCGATGCGTCTGCACACGGAGTACCTTATCCGAACGCAGCAGCAACGCGGATTGGCCGGCGGGAACAAAACCGCGAATACTAACACGTGTTTTTTTCTCGCCGTAATATTCAGCAGCCGCACTCGGGTCCCGCTTAAATGCGCTGGCAGGAAGTGTACGTAGAACGGCCCATGCATCTCCGGGAGAATTCTCTAAATCCAATTCAAGGATGACGGCACGCATGCCTTTGGGAGTGAAGGTCCGTGGTTTCATTTCGGGAGCGGCCACCGCACCATCAGCGCCGATTCCAGCGCCTAAAATTTTGTTCTCATAATCGATTCGACCCAAGGTCCGAGCCTGTGAAACAGAGACAGAATCGATCTGATGCGCCGGCAGCATCATCGGCTGACTCAGTCCGGACCAAAGAGAATACGCTCTCGCATTGAGGGCCGCAGGGGCATCCCGCAAATCCTCGGCCTCTTCCACTTCGATCTCCGCTCGGGGGGTAATGCGCCGGATTCCGGGCCACACCTTCGCGGGTCTCTTCGCGTCGCGCTCGGGAAGCGGCCACGGGGCATGCGCCGCCTGACCCGCACGAACAGTCTCTGGAAACTTATCCCACTGCTCGTTGCGCCGTGAGGCGGTAGAACCCCGCTCATAAACAGGATTAACAGCCGGCTCTATGGAATCGGTCGGGTTCTCACCTTGCTGGCGAGCCCAACTCTCCTGATGGTCGGAGACTTCAGGTGAAATTTCATAGGGTTGGTTCGGATTTTCACCGAAAAAACTGGCTTGAAAATCAGCGGCGGCCGCGGGAATGCCAAAACCCAGGAATGCGGCAGCCATCAAAGGTCCCATTTTCATATAGGCCCATTGTACCACACCATGGAACGGCTAAATCAACCAATTTTCAGGTATTTTCACCTGTTTATTGCAGTGTTATAGAGGGCTTCGTAGAGTTTGGCCGACCTCTTCCACGAAAAATCAACACCCATCGCATCACGGATTCGCGCCTGCCATGCCGATTTCTTCTCAAATGCCCTCCGGGCCGCCCCAATCACACCCGCCACGGACCGGCGCTCGGCACGAGCTGCTAGAAAACCGTGAGGACGAACGGTATCCGCCAAACCGCCGGTCGCAACCCCGATGGGAAGTGTTCCATAACGCATTGCAATCATTTGCCCGAGACCGCAAGGTTCAAATCGCGACGGCATCACAAAGGCGTCAGCCCCCGCGTAGACCTGATGTGCGAATGATTCGTCGAACGTTTCGTGCAGGTGCACGCGGTCAGGATACCGGTCCCGAAACTTCCTATAGGGGGACAGAAGCGCCACATCCCCCTTGCCCAGCAAGACAAATTGATCGCCCTTCGCGACGCGCTTCTCCAGAGCATCTAAAACCAAATCCAAACCCTTTTGCTGGCTGACGCGCGTGACCGAGGCGAATAAACAGGCTGAGGCGTTTGCCTCCAAGCCGGTCTCTCGCTGGAGTGCCGCCTTGCAGGCCGCTTTGCCTTCCACGAAATCAGACCTTCCATATCGGCGGACAAGATGTTCGTCCGTCTGCGGATTCCAGGTATCGACATCGATGCCATTCAAGATGCCGGACAAATTCCCCTTCCGCGCGATCAGAACACCGTCCAGTCCGCATCCAAAATTAGTGGTGGTAATCTCGCGGGCGTAGGTAGGGCTTACGGTATTAATCCGGTCGGCCCAAACCAGACCGGACTTTAAAAAACTCAACTGGTCATAAAACTCCGCGCCCTCCGCGGTAAATACCGACCACGGCAGACCGAAACGGGACACCCTGTCTTTTGGAAAATTTCCTTGGAATGCAAGATTGTGCACGGTTTGAACCACCGCGGCATTACCAATCACAGGGTCCTCTGCGTACAGCGTTTTTAGAACCAAGGGAAGAAGTCCTGTTTGCCAGTCGTGGACATGAAACACATCCACCGAATCAAAAAGAACGCGCGCGCCTTCAAGCACGCTGCGCGCAAAAAAACCAAATCGATCATCGTTGTCCGGATGCTCCCCTTCCTCATCACCGTACAAGCCGACCCGATCGAAGTACTGAGGACAATCGATGAAGACCGTATCCCCTGACCGGAGGAGACGCGCGGAAACGGATTGCTTCCCGATCGGGACGGAAATCATGCCGACCGCCTCACCGTCTGGAAAACGCTCGCGGACTTCACGGTAATATGGAAGGAAAAGAGTGACGGCAACCCCGCGCTCGCCCAACGCCTGAGGAAGAGATCCTGCGACATCCGCAAGCCCACCTGTTTTGCAAAACGGAACGGCTTCGCTGGCGGCAAACACGACCCTCATTCAAGAGTCCGGGGGACACTCCCGTCGCGGCGTACATCGCTGGGGAGGTTCATGTTGAGGGCCTCTGTCGAAATAGCGACCGACGCCGGCGCGGGTTTGGAGACTTCTTTAGCGGCCGTATTTTCTGTTGCGTTTAAACGGGCCTCCCGACGCATCAGTCCGAGTGTATACCCACCGATTGTGCTGGCAAGAAAAACGACGACTCCTAGTAATCGGCCCCTGCGCATTGCGCCTTAGGCGTCCTGCGACGACTCGTCTTTGGAGGTTTCTTTGCTTGAGGGCTCCTCACTCGAGGGTTCCGCTTGGGCGGCCTCTTCTTCGAGCTTATCTTCCAGTTCGGGGGAAATTTGATCCGGCAGGTCCGCCTCATCTACCAGAGAATCCGCGCCAGGGTCGCGCCCCTTGGTTTTGGTTTCATCGACTTCAGGGATCGCAAAATCCTCAAACGGTGGAAGATCATCGACATTCCGCAGCCCAAAATGTCTCAAGAATTCAGTCGAGGTTCCGTACAGAAGCGGGCGGCCGACGGAATCTTTTCTTCCCGCAACTTTGACGAGTGCTTTTTCCAGCAAGGTTTCCAATGCGGCAATTACCTCAACACCGCGAATCGCTTCAATCTCAGCTCGAGTGATCGGCTGCTTGTAGGAAATGATCGCAAGGGTTTCAAGCGCGGCGGTCGAAAGACGCATGGTCATCTTGTCTTTATAAAGGTTGCGCACATAGCCTGCGAATTTGCTCCGCGTCGCCATCTGAAAGCCGTCAGCGACTTCGAGTACCTGAAGCGCCGAGCCGCGCGTGGTGTACTCCTGCTGAATTTCAGAGACCACCTCTTCAACAGACTCCTTATCCTTCACACCTACCGCCTGGGAGATTTTCTGGATACTGATCGGCGCATCGGTGATAAACAACAAGGTCTCGATTGCGTTCCTCAGCTCGAGCGCTTTTTCTTTGTCGAGTGTTTTAGACATCGTGATTCCCCTCATCCTCGGATTCACCCGGCGCCGCCCCAGGCTCATCGATGAAATTCATTTTTTCCGGTTCTTCTTCCTGGGCCGTCTCAAGCGTCGCCCCTCCCTCTACATCAGTCCAAGCCTTAAGCGTGTTATCGACCGGGGCAGGCTCGTCGCTTGAGGTCGGAGGTTCAAAGAAGGTCGCTTCAACGTCGGCTTTCTCAGCAGCCTCCGCTTCCAATTTCGCGGCTTCTTCAGCGGCGATGCGTTCCGACGCACGTTCGACCGGAGCCCGATCGGGAGGCAGTTCAAATTCATCCGGCTGTTTAGGTTGTTTGGCGATGATTTCATCCCGCTTCGCACGCTCCGCCAGATACTCGCGAGCGGCGGCTATGGCGCTTTCATCCAACTCGCCGACCAGAGGTTCAGTCTTGCGAGGTCGCTTCCACGGCGGAGCACCTTTCGCGGTCTCCACCGGCGCAGGGTCCTCAGCAGGTTCTTGCGGGGTGTCGGAAGCCCAAACGGGAAACAACTCCTCCTCCTTGGCCTCCTTGGTGTAAATCATGATCGCGGCGTAGGGTGTATCCTGGCGGGCGAATACCCGCTGAGTCTTAATCAACTCCAACAACGCCATGAAGCAGGTGACGATCGCACGGCGACGCGTTTCACCCGCAAACACATCGATGAGCCGAATATAGGACTTCGCTTTGAGCATGTTAAGAATCTTGTCGATCTTGTCTTCAATCGGATACGCTTCGCCTTCAACGATGCGGCCGTCCTCCTCCGCTCGATCGAGCACTTCCCGCAGGGTTGCCAACAAATCAAAGATTTGGATATTGAGCGCCTTATCGCGCTCTTCAAATTGCGGTGCCCCCCGGTAGAAAACATTTTGAAATTCTTCCGACCGCCTTTTCAGGAAATTCGCGACCTCTTTAAACTTCTGATATTCAACAAGCTTAGCGACCAGTTCACTGCGCGGATCGGGGCCCACCTCCTCCTCGGGCATTTCGGCCGAGGGAAGCAGACTCTTCGCCTTGATCTGCAGCAGCGTCGACGCCATCACTAGAAACTCGCCGACGACCTCAAGATTCAGTTCCTGCATGAGGTCGAGGTACTCAATGTACTCCTTGGTGATCTTAGAGATCTCGATATTCAAAATATCGAGATCATTCTTCTTGATCAGGAAAAGAAGAAGATCGAGGGGGCCTTCAAAAATCTCAAGATTGACGCGGTAGTTTTTCGTAGTCATCAGCGTAAATTCATCGCCTTGCGTACGCGCTCCATCGTCGCCTCGGCCGAATCACGCGCCTTCGCGCTTCCGGCCTCAAGAATCTCTTCAACCAGTCCGGGCTTGTCGTATTTCGCCCGCTTCTCGCGAAACTCCGCGAACGGACCGTCCATCGATCCAAGCAGGTCTTTCTTGCACTGGAAACATCCGATTTGTCCCGCCTTGCATTCGACCTCACGGCGATCGGCAAAATCGCTGTACAGCTTGTGCATCGCAAAAACGACGCAGCCCTCGGGATGTCCGGGGTCGTCCTTGCGAATTTTCATTGGATCGGTATACATATCCATAACTTTCGGTGACAGCGAATCCACCGTTTCAAAAAGGTCGATCCCGTTTCCGTATGATTTCGACATCTTGCGGGAATCGATGCCCGGGACCTTGCGGTTTTGGGTGACGATCGGTTTGGGCTCCACAAGAACATCCCCATAAACACCGTTAAAGCGACGCACAATCTCGCGAGAAATTTCGAGGTGCGGCAATTGGTCCTGCCCAACGGGGACCAGCCCCGCGCCATACACCGCGATGTCTGCGGTTTGCATGACGGGATAACTCAAAAACCCGGACGTTCTCAATTCCAGCCGGTTTTTCTTCGGATCGGGCTTGATGGCTTCCAGGGGAGCCTGGGCCACTTTTTGGCGGATCTCTTTGGAGATTACACCCGCGCCTTCAAGCGCTTTGGAAAGCTTGGTCTTTCCAAGCTCCTGCAGCTGTTCCTTGTATGTGGGATTGTTCTCAAGCCACGAAATCGGCGTGATCATGCCCAGCAGCAGGGTCAACTCAGCGTTTTGCGGGACAAACGACTGGCGGAAAAATACGCACTTTTCAGGATCCAGACCGGCGGTGAGCCAGTCCAGAACCATATCGCGCACATCCTCGTTTAGACGGGCCGTATTCTCATACCCGGTTGTGAGCATGTGCCAATCCGCGACACCAAAAAAACACTCATACTCGTCCTGAAGCTCAATCCATTTTTCGAGAGCCCCGTAGTAATTCCCCAAATGCAGGCGTCCCGTAGGACGCATACCCGACATCACAATTCCTTTCTTAGCCATGCGTCATCCCAGTAGACCTATCCAGCCCCAAATGTCGAGCGTGACCCGAATTGCGGGCATCACAATCGCGCCGAGCATTCCCGTTACCAGCATCACGAGGATGATAAATCCTCCGTAGGGAATATGTCGATTGTAGAGCTTCGCAAGAGGTTGTGCCAACACCCCGCCCAAGACCTTGCTTCCATCGAGCGGGTGGACCGGCAGGAGGTTAAAAAACGCCAAAAACAAATTAAGCGTAGCCGTAAATAAAATGACTTCAAGCCACAAACCGCGCGTCTCGACCCCTACGCCCGGGATCACTGACACAACCTTAAACAGGATCGCGGCACCAAAAGCGAGAACGACATTTGCGAGAGGTCCAACAAGCGCAACACGGATCGCATCGCGGCGGGGATCTTTCATCTGCTTGGAATTAATCGGCACAGGTTTCGCCCATCCAAACATAGGGTTGCCCGTCAAGACGCACAGCATCGGCATGAAGATGGTTCCAAAAGGATCAACATGCGCGGCCGGGTCCAGTGTGAGGCGTCCGGCACGTTCCGCCGTATCGTCTCCACAGACAGAGGCAACCCAGCCATGGCAAAATTCATGCACCACAACGGAGAACATTAGCACGGGCAACTGGAAAAGCCACTCCACGACGGAGATTGTACCTATTTCCGTCGGGAGTGGGATAGTGTTATTGCGGCAGGGGATTGCCGTCGTCGAATAACGCCGCCGTCAGCAATTCCCACTTTTTAGGCATCGAGAGAGCGGAAAATTCCATGTCCGGCAGCACTTCCCACGCCGCCATTAGAACCGCGACCGACTCGCAGGGATCCTCCCAAACAGCCTTCACCAAGGAAATATCTTCGCGCCTGCACGTCACGCCCAGAGTGCGAACTGCGGTTTCCCGGATTCGCGAATCTTCCTCCTGAAGTAAGGCCCTGATCGCCAAATGCCGGCCCCGCCGGTCTCCATATCCTCCCAACTCTTCGGCGATCTGCAATTTCAGAAAGAGGCTCTCGGCCTTCTCGTATTTCGCTTGAAGCAATTCCAACGAGTGCTCGTTTTTTTTCATGAGAGAGACTCCTCCAAGTCCGGCGAGAAACGCTGATAGAGAAACGAAGCCGCGATCAAAACCGCGGACAGCCCAATCAGCGACGCGACCCGATACAGCTGCTCCAATAGCCAGATGTCATGCAGAAATAACTTGCCAATTGTGACCGAAAGCAGCAACACACTTCCTAAACGCGCCCCACGACTATTGCGGAACAAGCCGATCACCAGAAGGGTGATGCCAAAGGCGCCCCAACCCAAAGAATAACTCAGGTCCATAGCGAGATTTCCTCCCGCGAAAAACAGGATCGTTGCTCCGGTACTAAAGAAGTCCGCAATCTCGATGTTGAGAAGCAGGAAGGCGAGAATGGTTCCACCCGCTTCAAGCGCGGCGGTCACAGGACAACCGGCCCACTCTTCCTCCTTAGGACTCCACAGCCGCGCCGCCGCGAAGAAACTCGCGATGACGGCGCCATAAACCCCGAGGAACCAATTAAAAACGGGGAGACCGGCCCTGGAGTGATAAAAGAACACTGCGGGGTTGGCCGCGAGACGTACAAACGCGACCGCCAGCAGCCCGCCGGCCCACAATTTGAGTCCTTCATGGGGAAGCTTCCGATACAACACCAGCAGTGCGGCACCCTCAAACGCCCACGCAAGCGTGATCCACTCCTTATCGAACTGCAGCGGAACAATCAAACTCACAAAAAACAGGGTGACCCCGCCAAACCATGCGATCCGTGTTTTATGAGTCGGATCCGTGAGTTCATCCTCACCCACAATCTGATAACACGCAGCCGCGTACAGGACCGCAAATAATGCGGGGAGAACTCCGATGAGTGAATTGCCGAGGCTTGCCGAAACGGCGGCATGAATCGGGAGAAACATCGCGGGACCCGACAGAGCCGCGACCGTCCACACAGGGGAGCGTTCCTTAGGAACTTCAGGATCCAGAAAGGGAATGGTCGCCACCGAGCCGAACAAAATCCCAAACCATGGGAGCACCTGCGCATAGTCGGTCATCGATCGCGCGGGCGCACCCCACGCCGTGCATACGATCCAAATCCCCCCCAGCAGTCCCCACGCCGCGTCATCATTGCCGAGACGTCGGATCAGAAACACGTTCATCGCGACAACCAAGGAGGTGAACAGAAACGGCAAATGTATCGCGCCGGGAACACGGACAACCGCGATTGCAATGAGCACAAACGGTGTCAAACTCGACAACGCCGCCAGCGACGCTGCGCCCGACGCTGGCTTCTCGCCCTGCAGACGTGTGCCCAAGGCGAAGAATCCGGCGGAAAATACACCCAGCACCACGTAAAACTCGCCGATCGGCAGCACATCAACACTCATCCCTAAAAGGCCCATGGACCCAAGTAAGACAAAGGTACAGAGACGCGTCATTCCAAGCGTCACCGCCGCAGTGATCGCGGCCGCATCAATTAAGAGCACCGCAAACCACAGGCCGGTTGCGTCGCCAAAACCCCGCAGCACGGGAACGCCGATGAGCGCCAACATCACGACCGGCAGATACCCTGAAAACTCAAACGGTTTCGCGTCCGGCTCCATCTGCTCCAGAATCCACGGGAACGCGGCATGCAGCAGCGCAAAGACACTTGAGAAAACCAGCCCTGCCGTCAGGGTGGCCTCGTTCATCGAATCTCCCATCCAAAGCCCAAGAAGAATTGCCGTAAGGACTCCCGCTGTCCCGTGATATACCCGGAAACCTTCTTTGCGCAGCGCCAAGGCCGCAACCAAGACGCCGCAAAACATGAGCAGCGAGAAAATAATCCACGGATGCCCAGGAGCCGTCTGGACAAATAGCGCTAGAGCCGCAAACGGGAAGGCGACAAACGGCATCGCCCCCGCGGCCGAATCAAGATCATCCTCCTCGACGCCCCGCAGCACGGATATTTCCCGGGCCGCGACAAACAACAAAGGAAAAAACGCAAAGATGCCCGCCGCGAGCAGCGTATTGCCGTCGTTAAAATACCGCAGCATCCAACTCCATTGCGTAAGCGCGGTACCCGCAGCCGCCATCACCGCGAGAAACCCCCACCGCTTGCGAATCACCGTCGCGAAAATTCCAAGGTTGAGCACGGCGATGTAGCTAAACAACAAGAATGCGTGATCATTTCCCATCGAGAGCAGCGGCGGGGTAAGAAACCCCGAGACCAAGGCGATGACGGCGATATATCGCGAATTCATTCGCTCCGACAAAAGAAATGCCGCCAATGTCGTCGCAGCCATCAACACGGCGGCGACGCCCATCGTCACGAAGCCGAACTTCGCGTGGGCGGCGAAGATGTCCGCATAGAGAATGCCGATCCCCGCGGCGCATAACGTATGGGCGGTGACGAGAATCGCTTTCTCGCCCCCCCACTCCAAACGTAGGCCGGCAATGATCGCCGCGATGCCCACACCCGCACCCATCGTGATTCGCATAAGCGGGGTGATGAGATCATGCTCAATCGAATACTTCACAAAGAAAGCCGCACCCAAAAAGAGCGCAAATCCTCCGACCCAGGAAAAGACCTGGCCGGCAGTAAAATCCTCCCAAGAAAGAGGCCACTCGAAAGCAGGCTCCACATTCGGAATGTCCTTTTTCGAAGCAGGTTCCGGCTTGGGAGCCGCGAGAGCCGGTTTGGCCTTCATCGGTAGACCCTTTTTGGGAGCCGCCGGAGGCACCTGAGGGGACGAAGCAGGCTGGGCTGGCTTGTCGCCTCTTAATTCCCGAATAGCGTCCGCATGCTGATCGAGCCGCTTCAGCGCCTGCCGAGACCAAAAAAACGAGGCAGATGCTGCAAAAAACGTCCAGATGTAGAGTAGAGAGTCCATAATTTACCTCTACCCAGGGAGGAGCAATTTATATGCCAGTGGAGAGGTGCCAGGCACCGCGTGCGTTTGTTGCGTTTAGATCGTGGGCAATGAAGGAATTGAAAACTTATGCGCAACGGTCCTTGGAGAAATAGGCTCTCCGATCTTAAAAAGTTCTTATTTTTCCTACCCCGAACTAGCCCCGGGGCTAATGCCGGTCACTCTAAAGGTGGTACAAACCGGGTACATAGGTAACAGAGTAGACCGGGCACATAGGTAACAGCTAAGGCTAAAGCAAGGAGGACTCGCTTATGCCCTGGAAGGAGACTTGTGTGATGAATGAAAAACGTAAATTTATATTGGATTGGCTATGTGGGGATTGGACTATGCTTGCTCTTTGTGAGCATTTTGGAATAAGCAGAAAGACGGGTTATAAAATCCTAGGTCGTTTTAAAGTAGAAGGCTTGTTGGGTTTGGAAGCACGCTCAAAAGCACCTGTGAGGCATCCAAACGAAACCGCGGAGGAAATTCAATTGGCAGTGTTGGCGCAGCGTCGCAAGCATCCGTATTGGGGTCCCCGAAAACTTCGGCGTCGCTTGCAGGATTTGTATCCGAAAGTCGCGTGGCCTGCGGCGAGCACGATAGGGACTCTTCTGAAACATAAAGGACTGTCGCGTCCCCGTCGCCGTTCACGACGGGTATCGATTTATTCGGGACCGTTTGACCTTGGTTTAGAACCCAACGATGTTTGGGGTGCCGATTTTAAAGGCTGGTTCCGTACGGGCGACGGTTTGCGAATCGATCCTTTTACCGTGAGCGACCTTGCGAGCCGCTATTTACTGTTATGCAGGGCTGTAAAAAGGCCCGACGGGGAAAACGTGCAGGACCATTTGACGGGGTTGTTTCGTGAGTTCGGTCTTCCGCAGGCATTACGCACTGACAATGGTTCCCCGTTTGCATCATTAGGTGCCGGGGGTCTATCGAAATTATCAATCTGGCTAATCAAGTTAGGAATTCGACCGGAACGGATTCGTCCGGGACACCCTGAAGAAAATGGGATTCACGAGCGTATGCATAAGACGCTTAAGCAAGAAACGGCGAATCCACCTAAAGCTAACGAATCGTCTCAGCAACGTGCCTTTGACCGTTTTGTTGCGGAATACAACGATGAACGCCCGCACGAAGGGTTGGAGATGAAAACCCCGACACAGATCTATCGGACCTCGGAGCGTGATTTTCCATCTCGTTTACGGGAGCTGGAGTATCGATCCCCAATGAGCGTACGCAGAGTGTCTTCAAATGGAACGTTTAAATGGCGACGGAAATGCGTTTTCATTGGCAACGCCTTAGTTGGAGAAACGATCGGAATTATGGAGGAAGAATCAGGGACCTGCCGAGCTTATTTTGGGCAGATTTACCTTGGGGAATTTGATCAAAATGAGGCAGGAAGTACGTCTGTCACGGGGAGCAGGGTGTTACCTATGTGCCCGGTCTAAAGTGTCACCTATGTCCCGGGTTGCACAGCGGAAAATTCTTAAACTCGCTGATCATCAGCCGCGATCAACGGCTCAATAAACCGAAACGCCCCGCCCCGCACAACCGGACCACGCGCCGGACACAAAATATCGACGTCGATTTTGGCGAGGGCCTCGACAGACTTTCTTAAATAAGGAACATCGAAAGCCCCGACTCCAACCGCGAGAGCTTTTCCTTCATTGGAAAACATATCCCCGCAAATTAAAATCTGCTTCACCGGATCATAAAACGAAAGCGACCCCGCAGTCGGGCCCGGCGTGTGCAGAACCTGCCAATGGGGAAAGCCGGTCGGCGGAATACCGGGTTCGGCCGGCATCACGGACTCAACGGGCGAAAACGGAAACGCTTTTTTCCGTTTTCGCTTTTTAAAAAACCCGCCTATCTCAGACATCGGCTTAGCCCCGGTCAGAAATGGAATTTCCCGCGGATGGGCAAACACTCGGACGGGACGTTTGCCGATAAGAACCGATAATCCTCCCGCACTCTCAGGATCGGCGTGCGTCAACACGACGCGTCCAACGTCATTCCAATCCCAACCATTGTCCATCATTTCAAACAAGAGGGCATCGACGGAAGGGGCATCCCCTGTGTCCACCAGGGTCAGGTCCTTGGTGCCCACAACAATAAATACATTGGTTGTCGACGCCTCCAACTGAAACAGATTCTCGGCAATGCGCTTCATTAGCGCTCTTCGATTTGAACTGATTTAAGAATCTGATCCTGAAAGGGACGATCACGACCGTTGCGGCTCACTGCGGAAATCGCCAAGACGGTTTCCATTCCGCGAACGACCTCCCCGAAAATGGTGTGCCGCCTATCCAACCACTGCGTGCGCGCCACCGTAATAAAAAACTGGCTCCCATTAGTATTCGGACCGGAATTTGCCATCGCAAGAATTCCCGGCTTGGAAAAGGAACGCCCCGTTTGGAATTCATCCTTGAAGGTATAACCGGGACCACCGGCCCCGGTACCAGTCGGGTCTCCGCCCTGGATCATAAAACCCTCAAGCACACGATGAAAGAGTGTTCCTTCGTAGAGAGACCGCTTCGTACGCTTCTTGGTACTGGAGTCGGTCCACTCCTTCTCGCCTCGCGCGAGAGAGACGAAGTTCTCGACAGCCAAGGGGGCCTCATCAGGAAATAGCCGTGCTTCAATCGTCCCTTGGCTTGTTTCAAGAATCGCGTACAGCCCCGCTTTATCCTCACCGCTCATTCCCGGCAAGCTGCGCGTTTCAGGAATTTTTTTATCCGCAGAGGAACAGGCGCAAGCTGCAGCCGCAACCATGAAGAGGACAGCCCGCCTCATGCACACATCCGGTTAATGAGATCCTTCGGAAAACCAAGTTCGACAACACGAAGATCACCGACATTTTTCAGCGCGTGCGGCGCCAAGAGACCGCGTTTAGGTAGCCCGAGGACGAAGGTACGGTCGGCCGTGATAAAAACTCCGCTATGGTGTCCCGTTTCACCGTTGATTCCTGAGGGAATATCGACCGCGATCACCGGTTTTCCAGCCTTCATCATCCGCTGAATCATACGATGCACAAACCCGGCGGGTTTCCCGCTCGCGCCGGTTCCCAGCAGTGCATCAATAATCACCACCGAGGACCGCAAGCGCACATCCAGCTCGATCAGTTCTTCGGAAACTTCGTGAACGGACACTCCCGACGCATTCGCTTTGATTAGATTGTCGTCAACTTCCTTGCCGTATTTTGTCTGACGCTTGGGGGGCATGATGAAAACGATCACCTCAGCTCCTTTCGTCTTAAGATGGCGGGCTGCGATAAGCCCGTCACCGCCGTTTTTGCCGCGACCGCAGCAAACCGTCACCAACGATCCCTCAATCTTCTCTCCCCTCTCAGCCAAAAATTCGACGACGCCCTCAGCAACCCCACGACCGGCAATCTCCATAAGATCGAGAGCGGAAATGCCGTACTCATCAATGGCTTTTTTGTCGATCTCCGCCATCAACCGCGGGGTTACCACGGGATAACCGTCGTATTCATCCGGGATCGGAGCCTTCACGCAGCCGCCCGGGAGACAGCGGCGATCACCATCCAAAACATCCCCCCCAGCCCAAGGACCAGAGCTGCGGCAATCGTCCCATATGGGGCCGCGAGGGACACCGCCGCCTGCAGACGGGAAAACCGGTAATTTAATCGGATCGTACGAACCTTCACCAGAAAAACAATGAATCCTATCGAACCCATTGCGATAATGGACGGCCACATGCTGTCTGGAAAAACCGCAAGGGTGATAAGCGTCACGGGCAAAGCCAACGACCACGCCAACTCGCTATAGCCGAGCATGACAAAAAGCGGCGTCACACGGCCTTCACCGCCCATGCCATCGGCAAAAAGATGGACAAGAGCCGCCATCAAAAAACCACTGGCCACATTCCAGACGCAGTACATCAACAGCGCTATCCAGGAGGAGCCGAATGCATTCACACCGCTCAACGATTGTGCGAGAAAGAACGTTGCCGCCGCTGCAATGTACGCGGCAACGCCAAACGCCACCGGGGGGCGTTCAGACGCGGCCCTGGCCGCACGCTCAGGATGTTCAAGGAAGTCGTAAAACAACTCCACACCGTTGGCGGCTCGAACGTTCATCGATTCAATGGCTCCAGCGGTATTCAAGACCCGCGTAGCCAAAAATGCCGATTTCCCGAAGAATTGACAAGCGCGGCTCAAGCACAACACTGAGACGCATCTCGAGCATATCCATCAAACTCGAAATCGACTCCGATTCAGGGTACAACTCCGGCTCGCCGTCGATCCCCGCGAGCTTTCCCGCCAACGCAATCGCATCATGAAAGTCGCCGACCTGATCAATGAGTTTAAACCCCAGTGCCTGCTCTCCCGTGAAAATACGTCCATCCGCGTGCGGGCGCACCTCGTCCTTGGAGAGTCCGCGGCCATCCGCCACGGCGGTCAAGAATTGTCCGTAGGCATTATCAATCAGTCCCTGCAAAAGTCTACGCTCCTCGGCCGTCATGGGACGGGACATGGAGCCGATATCCTTCATTTTTCCTGATTTTATCGCGCCCATGGTCACGCCGACTTTTTTGAGGAGGCCCTCAACATTTGTCCTGGAAAAAATCACTCCAATAGACCCGACCAATGTTCCCGGGTGCGCCACGATCTTGTCGCATGCCGCAGCAAGATAATACCCGCCGGAAGCGGCAACGTCGCCCAACTGCGCAACAAAGGGTTTGCCGGTCTCGCGTCTAATCCGCTGAATCGTGCTGTAAATGTCCTGGACAGAACCGACACTTCCCCCGGGAGAATTAATCGCCAGCACGATCCCCTTCACCTCGGATTTTTTTGCAAGTTTCTCAATGCGTCTGCGCCAATTGGACGCGCCCCTTCCCCATCGCCGTCCATCGCCGGCATAAATCGCCCCGGAAATATTGACGACGGCAATGTATTGTTTGTCCTTGGTACTGGACAAAATCGAATGGGAAATCTTTTGAACCGCCGATTTTCCCTCCTTAGTCGCAGAGTCCGCATCCACACCGGCGCTCCGAGAACGCCACAGCAAAGATCCCGACGCGAATAAAGAAACCGCATACAATCCCACAAGCATGCGGACGGCCAACCGACGCCGCTTAGGCTTATCGGGAGGGGTAACCTCAGGAACGTCTTCGCTGGGTTCGGGTTGAGGCTCAGGGGTCCATTCTTCGTTCATAATACCTTCCGCTTATCCACAATATCTACGACGCGATTGCGCCCGGTCTCTTTGGCGTGATACAACGCCTGATCCGCCCGCTGAACGATCAAATTCGCCGTCAAACCATCACGGGGAAAATGAGCGATCCCAATCGAAATTGTCACCTTCACCTGCTTCATCGCGAGCTCAAAGGTTTCCGCCTCGATCGCACTTCTGACTGCTTCCGCCTTCCTCAAAACTCCTTCCGGCTCCGCCCGTGGTAGAAGGATCGCAAATTCTTCTCCTCCATAACGCGCAACAAAGTCAGTTTCATACACGCTTTCCCGCAAAATTTCACCGACCCGCTGCAGTACCGTGTCGCCAAAAGGATGTCCGTAACTATCATTCAAATTCTTGAACTTGTCGATGTCAAGGATCATGACGCAAAAAGTGGTCTTAAACGTCTGCGCGCGCACGACCTCTTCTGCTATCTTCTCGTCGAAAATACCCCGGCGATACACTCCCGTCAAGCCGTCAATCTGAGATCCTTTTTCGACCTCCTGGAACAGCCGGATACGCTGGAACGCAAAAGAAATTTCATCTACAAAGGATTGCGCCTTCACCAGCATTTTTTCGGGATCGCGTCCGTGAGGAATCCGGGCGTAAAAATAACCCATGAGCTTTTTACTCTCAAAGATCGGCACCGCGACTGCGGGAATATTCCCATCCACAAGATGGGGGACGGTCACATCAACCGCCCGCTCCTGCAAATGACGCTTCACCGTCTCCCAAGAACTGCCCAAACCGTTTCTAACACCCCGACGCACGAGGGGCCGCAGGTCCTCATCCTCAGACTCACCAACGATGTAAACCGAAAAATTCTCGATCCGAAGGTACTGCTCGACCGCCAGTTCGAGCCTTGGGCGGATATCCTCCCATGTCATCGCTTCCGAGAGAGCCTTGACCATCCCGTACAGGGCAAGAACCTCGCGCTGCTCAATCTCAATATCCTTACTCCGCAGTTTGGTGGCTTTCAGGTTATCGAACACAATCGCACGCCGGGCTTCACGTTTTTTCTGCTGTTCGCTTAAAACCGCATAGTCCGCCGCGTCGCGGTCGACCATAAAACGAATATAGATCGACGCAACGACGAATGCGATCCCGGCGACGAACCACGCGATCGGCGCATCAACACCCGTAAGGAGCACACCACCCAACCACGCGCCCCCCGCCGCAATAGGAGAGACCGTGGCGGCCCATTTCCGTGTGGGCCATGAATACCAAAGTCCCACCGCAGGGGCGAGACCTGCGACTAAAAACAACACCGAGAACGCAGCCATCAGCCGGTCACCTGATTTCGTCCGCTGTGTTTTGAGTTATACATTCGCTCATCAGCCGAACGAACAAGCTGGGTCAGCGACGTCGCGTCTTTAGGGAACGAAGACACACCAAAACTCATAGTCACCGACGTTCGCCGTCCCTGAAACACGAACGACTCAGCGGCAACCGCCGCCCGGATACG
>NVTF01000004.1 GCA_002401485.1 Elusimicrobiota bacterium
CCCTGGATGGCCGACTGGAAAATGCTGAACTTAGCGATGAACCCGGCCATCGGGGGGATACCGGCAAGTGAAAGCATGAAAAACGCCATGCTAATTGCCAGGCCGAGGTTTCGTTTGGCCAGGCCATCGTAGGCATCGAGTTCGTACCCATCATCGTTGCCGATTATAATAACGACGGCGAAGGCCCCGAGGTTCATAAACAGATATATGAGTGAGTAGACGAGTACCCCCTCTCGACCGAGTTGCCCGCCGGTCACAAAACCGATGAGCATGTAGCCGGCTTGCGCGACAGACGAATAGGCCAGCATGCGTTTGATATTGGTTTGGAATATCGCGGTGCAGTTGCCAACGGTCATGGTCAGCATCGCGAGCGCGGCAAGTACGTGTGCGAGTCCGAGTTGGCCGATCGGCACAAAATGCGTAAAGACGCGGAGCATGACGGCCATGCCGGCGACCTTGGGGGCTACGGAGAGAAAAGCGGTTACCGGTGTCGGAGCGCCTTCGTAGGCGTCCGCAACCCAAAGATGGAAGGGAGCCATCGAAATTTTGAAACCGAATCCGACCAGAATCATAAGGGAGCCCATGAGAAACATCGGGGAAGTTGTTTCGGCTGAGACCGCAGCTATTTGCGTGAGGCGCGTCGTCCCCATTGCGCCGTAGAACAATGAAATTCCGTACACCATGATGGCGGACGAGAAGGCGCCTATGATGAAGTATTTAATCGCCCCTTCTGAAGACCTGAGATCGGTGCGCTCGTATCCAACGAGGATGAACGAGGAGATCGAAATGAGTTCGAGAGCGAGAAAGATGAGAAGGAGATCGATAGCGGACGCGAGCAGCATCATTCCCACGGCAGAGAAGAGGACAAGCGCGGAGAACGATCCAAGGTGTCCATGCTCTACGGGTGCCTTGTAGTCGACAGTGAGCAGCAGCGCGATTACCGTGGTCCCGAGGATGAGTACCTTGAAGAACAGGGCGAGAGGATCCACACTCCATAGTGTCCCCACACCCTGGTAATGGCTGGGATTGGAGTACGCAAGCCCGATGATCCCGAGCGTCAAGCAGGCGGAGAAGATGGCGAGGAAATAGAGAAATTTCCCCTTCCCCCCCTTGAAGAATATATCGGCCGTCATCAAGACTAGCGCGAAAAGCGAGAGGCCGATTTCAGGGTAGAGGAGGTGAAGATTATTCATGTCAGTGCAGGTATTTGAAGATAGTGCTGTGCATTTCAGCCAAGGCTGTTACTGTAGGATTGGTTATATCCAAAATGAGCTTGGGCCAGACGCCAAACAGAACCGTGAGCACCGCCAACGGACCGATGGCTAGCAACTCACGCGTGTTGATGTCGGGGAGATCCGCCCACTTTTCGTTGAGCGGCCCGAGGAATACCTTTTGGATCATTCGCAGGAAGAACGCCGCCGTGATGAGAATACCGGCCACCGAAAGGATGGTCCACATTTTCCACACGGGGAAGGCCCCAAGGAAACACATGAATTCAGAGACAAAGCCAGCGAGTCCCGGAAGTCCGAGTGAGGCGAAGCAGGTCAGAACCATCAGCGCGGCATAGACCGGCACTTTCGCGCCCAGACCGCCGAAGGCTGAGATATCACGCGTGTGGGCGCGGTCGTAGAGGACTCCGACTAAGAGGAAAAGTGCACCGGTAATGATGCCGTGGTTGATCATCTGCAGCACGGCACCGTTAAAGCCTGTCGAGGAGACTGCCGCCATGCCCAGCAGGCAGTAGCCCATGTGGTTGATGGAAGAGTAGGCAATCATTTTCTTCATATCGGTCTGCGCCATGGCGCACAGTGCGCCGTACACGATATTGATGAAGGCGATGATGATGAAGTACGGGAGGAACCACTCAAAACCGGCCGGGAGAATGGAGTAGCAAATCCTCAAGAGACCGTAGCAGCCCATCTTCAACAAAACAGAGGCCAGAATGACCGAAACCGGGGTCGGTGCTTCGACGTGCGCGAGCGGCAGCCAGGTATGGAACGGGAATGCCGGGATCTTGACCGATAGTCCGAGATAGAAGCCAATGAAGGCGACAATTTGGAAGTTTCGCGACCAGGAGCTGTTAATTTCCATCAGCTTCAGCATGTCAAAGGTTCCGGAATTAGGCGCGAAATAGACCGCAATGATCGCCAGCAGCATGAAGACGCTGCCAACAAGCGTGAAGAGAAAAAACTTGATAGCGGCGTATTCCTTGCGCGGTCCGCCCCAGACGCCGATCAGAAAATACATCGGCACGAGGGTGAGTTCCCAGAAGAGATAGAACAGGAATAAGTCGGTGGCGCAGAAAACGCCGACCATACCGACCTCAAGAAGGAGATACCAGAAGAAAAATTCCTTTACACGCTCCTTAATGCTGACGGAGTAGATGGAGGCCAAAAAGCAGATCAGCGTCGTAAGAATGATGATCGGCAGAGACAATCCATCGATGCCCATGGCGTAAAAAACATTGAAGGTCGCGATCCACTCGTAACGTTCGGTGAATTGCATGACGGGAACCCCATCACCCACGAGGCTCGGGTCGAAGCCTGCATAAAGGAACAACGAAACCACGAACGTAGCGAAGGTCGTGAATATCGCTGAGCCGCGGATGACCGCGACTTTCTCCTTTGGGATGAATAGGATAATAATCGCCCCGATGAGGGGAAGGAAGGTGACGGTTGTAAGAAGTCCCATATTCTGTTTCTACCTCGAGAGCATGAACGTTGCAAATACCGCAACGGCCAGCGAAACGTAAAGAAGGTATTCCTGCACCTGTCCACGGACAAGTTTGCGCAGGCCCCATCCGGCGTCCTGGGTAATCGTGCCGACGCCGTCAACGGCGCCGTCGACAATAAAGCTGTCTATGAAATCATTGACCGCCGCGAGTGCACGCAGCACCAGCGCCCAGCCATCTATGAAAATCGCATCGATGATGCGTGAATCGATCCAGTAGCATGCGGTTGCGAGTTTATCGGACAACTTTACGAGCCCCAGGAAGAAATCATCAAAATAGTAGCGCTGCTCCAGAGTTTCGGCGGCAATAGAGAGTTTCCCACGGAGCTGCTGCGCTGTTTCCAGCGAGCCGCTGTATAGTTTATAGGCGAGTCCGACCCCGACTGCGAACACGAAAATAGCCGCCCCGGGCAGCAAATAAGCGGGAGCATGGTGACTTCCATGGCTGCCTTCAGGCAATTTGAAATGAACGAGATGTTCGAACAGCCCGTTGTAGTGCAGAATCCCGCCGGCGAACAACGAAAGAACGGCGAGCGTCCAGAGCGGAATTTTCATCGTGAGCGGTGACTCATGCGCGTGGGAGTGTTTCTCTTCGTTGCGCGGGGCCCCTAAGAAGGTGAGCACGTACATGCGCGACATGTAAAAGGCGGTTAATCCCGCGGTAAACACCGCCACCACCCACATGCCCGGGCTGACAGCGTAGACATCGTGCAGGATGGCTTCCTTGGACCACCAGCCCGAAAGCAAGGGAAGCCCCGCGATGGTCAGCGTCGCGATTCCGACTGTCGCCGCTGTGGTCGGCATGCGTTTATAAAGTCCGCCCATCTCGCGCATGTCATTGGTATGCACGGCATGAATCACCGAGCCAGCCCCGAGGAACAGGAGGGCTTTGAAAAACGCGTGGGTGGTGAGATGAAAGAGCGCCGCAGTGTAGCCGTAAACGCCCAGTCCGAGCATCATGTAGCCGAGCTGGGAAACCGTTGAATAGGCGAGGACCTTTTTGATGTCGTAGGCCGTGATCGCCATGGTTGCGGCAAAAAACGCGGTAAACAGTCCGACCCACGCAACCGCGCCCATGGTGGTGGGTGCGGCCGTGAAAATGAAATAAGTTCGGGCAACCAAATAAATGCCCGCCACCACCATGGTCGCCGCGTGAATTAAGGCGGAAACCGGAGTAGGTCCCTCCATCGCATCGGGCAGCCAAATGAAGAGTGGGATTTGCGCGGATTTCCCTATCGCGCCGATGAGGAAACCGATGCCGACGGCTTTAGCGACTTCAACCGGCAGAAGGCCTTGGGCAATATAACTCTTAAGCGACACGAGATCAAAGGTTCCTGCATAACAGAAAAGAATCAGGAGGCCGACGTAGAATCCGCAGTCGGCAAGTTTCGTCGTGATGAAGGCTTTCTTGCTGGCGTAGGCGGGGCCCGGTTTTTCGAACCAGAACCCGATGAGCAGGTAGGACGAAACCCCGACCAGCTCCCAGCAGGCGAATAAAATAAATATGCTCGAGGCGATTACCAGGCCAAGCATCGACGCGGTAAAGAACGAAAGGTAGGCGTAGTAGCGTTTCTTTCGTTTGTCATCGTGCATGTATCCGAGGGAATAAATCTGCACGAGAAGGCTCACGAGCGTCACAACAAAAAGAAGAGTGACCGCGGGCCCGTCAACCAGAACGCCGACATTGATTCGGAGATTCTCCCCCCATTCAAGCCACGGAAAGCGTTGATGGAGAAAAAATTCTTTGCCGGCTTCCAGCGGCATGCGGCCGCTGAGCGCTCGAAAAAATAAAACGGAGGATTGGAGGAAGCACCATCCCATCGCGGCGATGCCCAAATACGGCATCTTCGAATCCTTGCCTTCTTTTCCCCCCAACAAAATAACGAGGGAGGTCACGAAGGGGATAATCGGGATGAGATAAGCGTGTTCGAGCATCTTAGCCTTTGAGCAGGTTGAAATCTTCCGAGTAGATGGTATTTAGATTGCGGTAAATCGTCACAACGAGAGCGAGTCCCACAACCGCTTCCGCCGCCGCGACCCCGATGATAAACAGCGTGATCACGTTCCCATCAAGCCGCTCGGGATACAGGAACCGATTAAAGGCGATGAGATTCAAATTCGCGGCGTTAAACATGAGCTCGATGCTCATGAGTATGCCGATGGTATTGCGCCGGGTTAACGCGCCGAAAAGACCGATGACAAATAAGATGCCGCTGACCGTAAGATAGTGGAGGAGGGTCATTGCGATTCCTCCACCCGGGAAAAATGGATCGCACCGATCAGCGCGGCGATAAGAATGAGTGAAATGAGTTCAAAGGGAAGTGCGTAGTCGGACAAGAGGAGTATCCCGATTCCCCGTGTGGTAGGCTCCGCATCCGTCGTTGCATATGTATCTGCATACGCGCCGAAGAAGCGCCAAAAGCCGCCGAAGGTGATGGCTCCGATCACCAGCGCCAGGGGCCATTTATCGTTGGTTTGGGGCGAATTCAATTCCGACTCACGGCCGGCAAGCATGACAACAAATAGAACCAGGACAGCGACACCCGTGACGTAAACGACGATTTGACCGGCGAATAAGAAGTCCGCGCCTAGGGAACCGAAAAGCCCGGCGACCGCCATTAAAGAAAGGCCGAGCATGAGGGCGCAGTGCAGCACGTTGCGCATGAGAACAACGCCCAGCGCCGAGATCAGAGCAACGCTTGAAAGGGAATAGAAGACGATGTGTTCCATCAGTAAATGAACCGTTGCTGGACCGTTTGGATTTGTACTTGGCCGTCGGGTTTCTTAAATTCCTTTTCCTTCCGGTTGAAGTACATCCCGACAAAATCGAAACCCTTCTTCCAGCAGCGCACCATCTCATCGCGGTTCCAGAAGGTTAATTCGTAGTCAAGCGAATGCCAGACGGCTTTCGGCTTGGTGGGGCAGGCTTCCTCGCAGAGGCGGCAGAAGTTGCATTTCCCTAAATCGATTGAATACCACGCGACCTTTGCGATTTTCTTGCCGGTTTCCTCGTTGGTGGCATTCTCAAGTTGGATGCAGTACGACGGGCAGGCCTTCACGCACAGGTTGCAGGAAATGCAGGTTTCCGCGTCAAAGAGCAGAGCCCCGCGAAATCCTTCGTAGGGAACCAGCTTTTCGGTGGGGTATTGCACCGTGGTCGCAGGTTTGAGCATCGTTTTAAAGGTGATGGCCATCCCCTTGAGCATGGAGTTGAAGGTGTTCCAGATTTCAGCGAAGTAGTCGATCATTAGATTAAATCAAACGCGATAAATAGACTTGCGAACGCAATATTGGCAAACGACCAAGGCAACAGAAATTTCCAGCTGAAGTCCATGACGCGGTCAATGCGGAACCGCGGGAAGGTCCAACGGAACCACAAAAAGAGGAAGACCAGGAGAAGCGTTTTTGTGATGAACCAGAACCATTGAGGAATAAAGTTTAGGAACGGCAGAGGCGCCGCTCCGCCCCCGAAGAAAAACGCCGCCATAAGCAGGCAGGCTAAAAACATATAGGCGTATTCCGCAAGAAAAAAGAGTGAAAAGCGCATCCCGGAATATTCAGTGTGAAAGCCGGCGACGAGTTCCGATTCCGCTTCTGGCATGTCGAAGGGGATTCGGTTGGTTTCCGCGACTGAGGCAATCAGAAAAATAAGGAATGCTATTTGCCCCACGACGGGGTAGAAGATGTACCACTGCGGGAAGAATCCCCAAAGATAACCGCTCTGCGCTTTCGAAATCTCAACCAAGCTCAGCGAGCCTGCAAACATAACAACGGGCATGATCGAAAACCCGCGCGGCAGTTCGTAGCTGACTAACTGGGCAGCGGCACGGAGTCCGCCGAGCAGGGAGTATTTATTTCCTGATCCCCACCCTGCCATCATGATGCCGACCACTGAGATGCCCGCCATCGCGAAGATGTAGACCACCGAAACATCGATGTCTGCGGCAATGAGATTGTCCCCGAAATAAACCGGAGCGAAGGCGAGAATCGCGGGAACCACCACAACGGCGGGGGCGAGCAAATGCACCCATTTGTCGGAGGACTTCGGAGAAATATTCTCTTTCAGGAGCAGTTTCAGGCCGTCCGCCACAGTTTGCAGTACGCCGTGCCACCAGCCGACATACATGGGTCCGAAGCGTGACTGCATGTGCGCGGAAATTTTTCGTTCCCACCAAACCAAGAAAATCGGCGCGGCAAGGATGACGTGCAGGACTATTAAAACCTTGATAGGAATCCAGACGAAGGGCGACGTTTCGTGGAAGACCTTCGCCGTTTCGATCATATCTGATGTGACGAGGCCGGCTGGAAGATGAGCAAGAAACTGGGTGATTCCGGGAAGAGCAAAAGGAAGGTTGTGTCCGTGGAGCGTGGTTTGACCATACCACAGGCCTTCCCACAGCCAACTCCAAATAGGCATCGCAAACTTGTCGAAAAGAACAGATCCGATCATCAATCCGCTGAGCAGCACAAACAGCATGATCGCACCGTTGCGGTAGCGTGGGAGCTGCCACTTGTTGGCCCAGACGCGATTCGGCCAAAGTCGATTTGCATGCAAAAGGCTGGTAGTGCGGCCTTGGTACGCCGGGTGTACGGCGTGCTCGTTAAAAACGGGAGTCGGTAAAACGATTGGGGGCTTTTTGGGCGGCGGCTTTTTTACAGGAGGCTTTGCCGCAGGTTTAGGAGTCTCCGCCGCTGGTTTGGCCGCAGCTTCTTCTTTAGGCTCTTCTTTTTTATCCGGCTCAGGTGTTGGTTCGGTCATCTAAAAAAGGTCAATGTTGCAATGGGATACTACAAAAATCAAGGTTAGCGGTCCACTTCACCCAAAACGATATCAATCGATCCAAGGATCGCAATGACATCCGACATCTTTTGTCCAACAAGCATCTCCTGAAGAATCTGGAGATTTACGAAACTCGGCGCGCGTACGTGCAGCCGGTAGGGCGAGCTGTTGCCATCGGAAACCAGCAAAATCCCAAGGTCCCCACGTGCGCCTTCAATGGCGGCATAGGCCTCCCCGGGCTTCGCTTTGGGAACCTTCGCGACCCCGCGGCCGAGTGTCGGGCCTTCCGGAAGGCCGCCGAGCACTTGCTCGATGATGCGAACCGACTGGTGCATTTCCCGGACCCGGCAGTAATAACGATCCCAGCAGGAACCATCCTTGCCGAGCGGCACCTCAAATTCATATTTATCGTACGAGGAATACGGCTCAAATTTCCGCATGTCGTAATCAACGCCGGAGGCACGCAGGTTCGGGCCTGACCATCCCCAGTCCAAGGCGTCTTTCGCCGAGACGATGCCGACCTTCTTGGTTCGATCCAAGAAAATCGGATTGAAGGAGAGCAGGGTGTCGTAATCAACGAGACGTTCTTTAAAGAAGGTGAGAAACTCCTGGCATTCGTTGAGCCAATCCTTCGGCAGGTCCTTCATGACTCCGGCGAGGCGGATGTAGTTGTAGGTCATGCGAGCACCGCAGACCTTCTCAAAAAGATCCAAAACCATTTCGCGCTCACGGAAGGCATGCAGGAATGCGGTGAAGGCGCCCAGGTCGATTCCGTAGGTGCCGAAAAAGAGCAGGTGACTGGCGATGCGGTTGAGTTCCAGCATCAAGACGCGTAAGTGCTGCGCACGCTCCGGGATCTCAACGCCCATGAGTTTTTCAGTCGCCATACAAAACACCATGTTGTTTCCCATGGCATTCAAATAGTCCCAGCGATCGGAAATTACGACGCAGTGATGGTATCCGCGAATCTCGGCGAGCTTTTCGGTGCCGCGGTGCAGGTAGCCGATATCAGGTTCAGCCTTAACGATGATCTCCCCTTCGATCGTGAGGCCGATGCGGAGAACTCCGTGTGTACTCGGGTGCTGCGGCCCGAGATTGACGAACATCTGATCGGATTTAAGTTTGGGTTTCTTTTCTTCTGTAGCTGACTCAGTCATCGAATCGGTCCTTTATGTGCTTGTAGTCCTTTCGGAGCGGGTGCCCTATGAGAAAATCGGGCGTCAAAATTTTGATGAGATTGGGGTGGCCTGTGAACGTAATCCCGAAGAGGTCGAAGATTTCACGTTCGCGCCAATCGGCTCCCCGGTGAACAGGGATGGCCGTTTCTACCGAGCCGCCATCACGCGGGATGTCGAATTTCAAACAGACCTTGAGTCGGGCTTCGAGATTCGAAACGAGGTAAACGAGTTCAAACGCGTCTCGATAATTAACCGTCTTATGCGGGAGGGGCTGCGCCACTTGAGGCGTCGCGCCATCGGGCAGAAAGACGTTGGGATTGGGTTCTCGAATATAGCCGTCGAGCTCAACGGGTCCCTTCCAGTCGATCGCTGTGGCCATGTCGAGATAGGAGAATCCCAAATCGTCTTTCAGCCAACGCAGTACCGGAATGATGTCGCTGGAAGCGGCCAGTTTCATCGTTAAATAACCCTTTAGATTTGTCGGGGCCGCTCCCTCTGCCGGCTCGCCGATGGCTTCCGCTTTTGGGAATTTTTCGGCGAACTTCGCCTGAAGCGCTTCTTTGTCTAGATTTTTAGTGGTCATGTTCGCTTATCCGAAATCGCGGGCGCCTTTTTCCTGCAGGGGCACAGCACCGCCTCCCTTTGAAAGTTTCATAGATTCAATCTTCTTTTGAAGCTGCATGAGGCCGAACTGCAGGGCTTCTGGGCGCGGCGGACATCCCGCCACATAAATATCAACGGGAATGATTTTATCCACGCCTTTAACAACGGAGTAGGAATCATAATACGGGCCGCCGCAGTTCGAGCAGGAGCCGTATGAAATAACGAATTTCGGCTCCGGCATTTGTTTGTAAACCTGAATGATCGGATCGGCCATTTTTTTGACGACGGTGCCTGCGATGATGATCAGGTCTGCCTGTCGGGGGCTGGGTCGCGGGATAACGCCCATGCGATCGAAATCAAAACGGTTGGCGTAAGCGCCCATCATTTCGATCGCGCAGCACGCGAGTCCAAACGTCATCGGCCAGAGCGACGACTTGCGGCTCCAATTGATGAGATCGTCAACGCGTGCGAGCACGCCCGCACCCCCCGGAAGGACTCCTGCGACGCCTGGCAGCGAATCTAAAACTACACCCATCGGACTTCTCCTATTTTCCTGCCCCGGGAACGGGAACATCCCATTCGAGGGCACCCTTCGCCCAGGCATATACAAGCCCAAGAAAGAGAATCGTTAGAAAGATGAACATTTCGATCAATGCGACCGAGCCGATTTCTTTAACCGTGACGGCCCACGGGAACACGAAAAGGGTTTCCACATCGAAGATGACGAATAAAAGTGCGAAGACGTAAAAGCGGATGTTGGTTTTTACTTCAGTGGTACCGATCGCGGGCATGCCGCATTCGTAGGTCGCTTCTTTGACTTCATCGGGAACGTCGGGTCGCAGCAGCTGCGCCGCAATCAGTGATACCGCGGCGAACCCAAGCCCCACAACGAGGAAGGCGTAGATCGTTACATAATCGATCATCATAAAAGTGTCCCTTTATCCTGTACCAAAACTTTAAATGATTCTCCCATCCCTGATGGGTGGAAAAGCGTCTTAACGCGCGCACGTTCCGCGAAAGAAGCTGCATCGGCGCCTGCCGGCATCCGGTCGAGAATGCCGCCGTTGATTAGAAATTTAGAAAACGAAGAGTAGGAAATCTCGCGAAGACCTGCGCTATTGCCGATTGAAACGAGCGCGCTGAAGTCAACGCCGGCGGTGATGTCTTCGCGTCCGGGTCGAGCCAGCGGGTCTGTGCCGAGTGTATGGCGATGGAAGGTGCGTGGAGGATTGGGCGCGCCAGGCACAAACTTCTTTCCGTAGTCGATGGTAATAATTTCTCCCGCGCATAGGCGGTTGGCGGCATTTCTCATCCATTCACGCGCTTCGAGATTAACCGCGTGTTGTTCTCCTTCGTGAAGATGAGGCGCGACCGCGCGTGCTTCATGCACCAGCGCGCGCGAGGAAAGCAACCCCAGGCTCCGAACCTTGCCGGTTGAGTGTTTCCTATTCTTGACGTAAACCTCGCGCATGCGGCCTTCATGTTTTTGCAGCAGATGAACCGGGAAAGCGTCGACGAGCTCGTTGGAAAAAAAGACCCCGCTTACAGGCTGCATATCATTGAGGCGGCTATAGCCGAGAAGTTTTCTGCCCGGTGCGAGAGATTGCAGTGAGAGAACGCTCTCCAGCATTAAATCTTCGACGCGCTCAACGAGTATATAGCGAATTTGAGCGAACCAGCCAGGATGTTCTTCTTTCAGGCAGGAAAGTATTTGACGGGCGAGGGTTCCGTTTCCTGCCCCCATTTCGACGACAAAAAGCGGTGTTTTGGGGCGTGCGGCGCGCACGCGGCGCAATCCGGCGACAATATTCCCAGCGAGGATCTGAGCGAAGGCCGGATGCAATTCCGGAGCGGTATAAAAATCTTCAGTGGCAATACGCTTGGAATAGAAGCCGCTTCGGGGATCGTAGAGCGCCGATTCCATATATTGCTTGAAAGTTTCCATAGAAAGGGTCAAATCCTCCCTTTCCCAACGGGGAAAGGGAGGGATTTAGAAACCTTTTTTATAGATCCTCGGAGCCGAGGGTCTTTCGTTTGCCTTCTGTCTTAACTTTTTCACAGGCGGCTGAAACGATCTGGTTGATCCTAGCGGATAAACCATCGAGAAAGTCTCCACCGGTGCGAAGTCCTTGCTCTTTTACCATCGATTTGACTTTACTGGCAACGACCAATGATTCGGCCATGGTTTGTTGTCTCCTGGCAATTAGTTAGGAATAAACTGCAAATCCGTGTGGCGGAGGGCGGAATTGAACCGCCGACCTAGCGCTTATGAAACGCCCGCTCTAACCCCTGAGCTACCCCGCCAGCCGGTGCCATTCTATCACATTTCCTGGATTTTAATGCATTGTAGGCGTCCTATGCTAAACTCTGGGCATGTCGATGACATGGATGGAGTGGGTGGCAGCGGCTAGTTACTTGTGGAGTGTTTGGCTGCTGGCCCACAATAAACCCCTTGGGTGGTGGATCGGGTTGATAGGCACCTTCCTCTATATATGGATTTTCTATGTGGTCTGGCTTCCCGGTGAGATTCTCATCCAATCGTATTTCCTCCTGACAAGCCTTTGGGGTATTTGGATTTGGCTGCATGGGGGCGAAAAAAGCGCCGAAAAACCCGTTGAACGCATTTCGAAGCCCCAAAAAATAGGCGCCGGCGTTGTTTTTGTCATCGGCTGGGCCGGGTTTTACTGGGCGTTTTCCGCAATGGAGGGCAAGGTGCCGTTTTGGGATTCCTTCACCACGATCGTTAGTTTCATTGCCCAATATTTTCTTGTGAAGCGATATGTCGAGAGTTGGCATCTCTGGCTGGTGGTTGATGTTGTGTATGTCCCTCTTTACGCGTCGCGAGGGTTGTATGTGACAGCGGGTTTGTACGCTATTTTCCTTTGGATGGCGTATCGCGGTCTCAAGAATTTCCAAGCGGAGTGGATAAAGGAGCAAAGGAGCAAAGGATTTGATACAATTGAATAAAGGTTTCAACAAGTAGTGAAAAAATTTCCCCTCACTCTCGATTCTCTTAACGAACGCCAGGCTGCAACCATCATCGGTTACGACGAGGAATTCCCCAAAGAACGCCGCGAACGCTTCGAAGACCTGGGTCTGCTTCCTGAGACTCGAGTTCAAAGACTGCATACGTCGCCCTTTGGAGATCCGATCGCGTATTCAATTCGCGAAACCGTTCTTTGCTTGCGCCGGGAAGACGCGTGTCGGGTCTATGTGAAAAAGGTGGATTCATGAGTTCCCTATCTGCAGACGCGGACGCAATCAAAACCGAAACCACCGTCCCGAAAGACGACGGCAAAAAGACAATCGCTCTTGTGGGTTCACCCAACTGCGGCAAGTCGACGATTTTTAACGCCTTCACAGGCCTCAGTCAAAAAGTTGGAAATTATCCGGGGGTCACCGTTGAGGGCAAGGACGGCGTCCTGTCGCGCGGCGAAAAATCCGTTCGCATTCTCGATCTTCCCGGTTTGTATGGATTTACGGCGATGAGTCCTGACGAGGCGGTTGTGAGCGATGTTCTCTCCGGCAAAAGCAGTTTTGAAAAGAGACCTGATGCGGTTTTATTTGTTTTGGATGGAAGTGCGCTTCACCGCTCCTTGGGTCTTCTCGCATCGGTACTCAGCGAAGGGCTTCCCACGGCGATCGCGGTTACCATGTACGATGAAATTAAGACGCGCGGCGCCCGGCTTGATGTTGAGAAATTGTCGAGCATGCTGGGCGTCCCGGTTTTCCCTGTGATCGGACACCGCGGCATCGGTATTGATGAAGCCGCGACGGCGGCGATAGCGGGCGCCTCATGGCCGATCCCGCAGGTGGACCGGCCTCTGAAAACAGCCGCGGATCGGGCGGGTTGGTCAGATTCGATTCTCGCCGCTGTCTATGAAGAACCGGCGAAGGATACGCGTCTGACCCGGAAAATCGATGCGGTTGTTCTCCATCCCATCGTCGGGCCCCTCATTTTTTTCGTGGTGATGGCATTTCTATTCCAAGCGATTTTTACATGGGCCGGACCGCTCATGGATCTCTTTTCCGGGGCCTGTTCCTCATTTGGCGCATGGGTTGAATCCTGGTCGCCCCCGGGGCTGATGACCCAATTGCTCGTTCACGGAGTGATTGACGGGGTTGGTGCGGTGGTTGTTTTCCTGCCTCAAATCATGATTTTGTTCTTCCTCATTCATCTGCTTGAGGCGGTCGGGTATATGTCGCGCGCGGCGTTCCTCGCGGATCGGGTGATGGGTTTTGTAGGGCTGCAGGGCCGATCATTCGTCGCGCTTTTGTCCTGCCATGCTTGCGCGGTGCCCGGCATTATGGCGACCCGTTCGATCCCCTCTCAAACCGACCGTCTGAAGACCATGCTGGTAGCTCCGTTCATGGCGTGCTCCGCTCGACTGCCGGTATACGCGCTGTTGATCGGCGCCTTCGTCCCCGATCTCCCGGTCTTTGGGCCCCTGCGATCGCAGGGAGTTCTTCTGCTCGCTCTGTACGTGATCGGTGCGCTCACGGCCTTCCTGAGCTCCTGGGTGTTGTCGAATACAATTGTGAAAGGCAATCTGCTTCCTTTTTATATGGAGCTTCCCCCCTACCGTTGGCCGACGATGAAAAACGTTTTCCTCGCCATGTGGCATCGCGTGAGTATTTTCATCGGGCGTGCGGGTCGCGTCATTCTGCCCGCCTCGATTTTGCTCTGGGGGCTCATGGCATTTCCCCGGGCGGACGCAGGTGTTTCCCCGAGCGCTCAAATTGAACAGAGCATCGCCGGACGTATGGGCAAGGCGATTGAGCCGATGTTTGCGCCGGCTGGATTCGATTGGCGCATCAACATCGGCATCATCGCGTCGCTCGCCGCCCGCGAGGTGGTTGTTTCCACGCTGGCGCAGATTTACGGGATCGAAGGCGACAATGAAGACGGACTGGTTCAGATGTTAAAGAACGCCAAGGATCCGAAAACAGGCCGTAAGCTCATGGATTTCCCCACGGCCATGGCGCTTATCGCGTTCTTCATTTTTGCTCTCCAATGCGTTTCAACACTCGCCATCATGCGGCGTGAAACGGGCACGTGGAAGTGGCCTGCCTTCGCGTTCGCCTATATGTCTGTCATGGCCTGGGTGGCGGCAGTCGGGACCTATCAGGTCTCATGTATGTTCCTCTCGTAAGAGACCCGTTCTCCATTGCTACTCAGGGTCGGGTTGTGAACTGGATGAGCATGGCTTAGCCAAAACGCTTTCCACAAGCTCGATGAACGCCTTGATCTTAAAGGKCTTTTTTATTGTCGCATCGGCACCAAATTCTTTAGCAAATTCAAGATAGTCGACGCCGTGGACCGGTTCCGTTGCGCTCATCGACACGATCTTCAAATCACGATAGAGGCGACGGATATCCCGGACCGTTTCCAAGCCATCTTTGTCGGGCATCATGATATCGCAAAGAACCAGATCAGTCGGATGGCTTCTGAGAGATTTCAGGCCCGCCACGCCGTTATTCGCCTCGTATACGGTATGGCGTTTTGATTTAAGCGCGGCATGCAGAAGCGGCCGGAATTCGTCGTCATCGTCAATGAGAAGTATATTGGCCATATCGAATTCCAGGGCACGAATTTTTTCTATAGCGGTTTCCAACAGCATGTTTATCCGCATTTGCGCTTTTATTCTTAAATCATTGTTTTCAAGGTCTACCCATTAATCGCGGATATTACGTAAGTGTCCATTCTTCCCATGTTTGATTTCGGCAAGAAAAAACAGAAAGTATTGTTAATAGATGATGAAGAGGTAGTATTAAGTGTCCTGTCCGATTATATTTCGGACCTCGATCTGATTGTTCTAACCGCAATGGATGGTGCCTCAGGGATTGAAGTCGCTGAGGCCGAGCATCCTGATCTTATTATGCTCGATGCGCGCATGCCGAAATTGGACGGGTGGTCTACACTGAGCGCCTTGAAAAAAAATCCTCAGACCGGACAGATCCCAGTACTGATGTGCACGGCCGTGAGCGACATAGGCTCCTATGATCGTGCCTTCGCGTATGGTGCGCAAGGATACATCATAAAACCTATAAAGCCCCTGGAACTGGAGCGCAAGGTGGGAAAGTTCCTCGCTCTGAGAAAAATACCTGGACGCGTCCGAGAAGCGTGAGATGCTAAACGTGGATGTGATGCGAAACGCACCGGGGTGGATGAATTCGGTGTTGACTCACTTGGATGAAGGTGTCGTTCTTGCCCAGGGCCGGGACGAACCCATTATTTGTTTTAGTAATTCTTCATTCGCCCAAATGGTTGACATGTCCCCCAGTGAGCTCGTTGGAATGAGCCTATCGAAGTCTCTTAAAAGTTTTCACCGGGGCGAGACTCTCGATTCGATTGATTCCCTACGTCTCTGCGCTCCGTTACCGGGAGATGAAATTAAAGTTTTTGAATGCACGGTGAAGAGTCCGCAAGGCCTTCGCTACATTAAAATCAATGCACTCCCTATGATGGATTTTAATGGGGATTCGATCTTTCTCTTTACCGACGTTTCGGAAGAAAAGGTCAAGGAAGAGTTAAAACTGGCACGGGACGCGGCGATTGAATCGGCAAGGGTGAAAGCGGAGTTTCTCGCTGGGATGAGCCACGAAATACGAACGCCTATGAACGCCGTTATTGGCATGACGGAATTGGTGCTGAGAACGGACCTCACTCTCCGCCAAAGGCAACTCCTGGGAAAGGTCCAGAGCTCGGGGGAAGTACTATTGGCTGTCATCAATGACATTTTAGACTTCTCTAAGATCGAATCTGGGAAATTGAATTTGGACACGACGGGTTTTGATCTTCGCGAGGTCATCGAGGAATGCCTGGACCTCATGGCGGTTAGAGCCCAGGCAAAGGGCCTCCAGATCGTGTCGTTGATTATCGATGATTTTGATGAAATGCTGCGAGGCGACCCCGCACGCATCAAGCAAATCATATTGAATTTTCTAAGCAATGCGATTAAGTTCACAGAAAAAGGAGAGATTGCCCTGCGTGCTTCCAAGGAAAACGAAACAACTTCATCGGTTACGGTAAAGTTCGCTGTGACTGACACTGGAATCGGAATTCCCACTAAAATACAGCAAGAGATATTTCAGCCTTTCACTCAAGCCGACAGTTCTGTGGCTCGCAAGTACGGCGGTACTGGTTTGGGCCTCACCATTTCAAAGAAACTGGTCGAGCTGCTCAAGGGAACGATAGGGTGTGAAAGTGAAGAGGATAGAGGGTCGACATTCTGGTGCAAGCTGACTTTTGAAAAAGAAGAGGATGGGAAGATTCCCTCGTCGCTTCCTTTGGCATTTTCAGGCCTTCGGGTCCTCCTTATTGACGAGAATAAATTGAATTTGGAAGCGCTTCAGCTGCACTTGAATCGTTGGCTCATTGGGCACGATAGGGCCGATAGTGGGGAGCAGGCGCTTGCCTCCTTGCGGGATAATTTCGATAGAGGGACGCCCTTCGACGTCGTGTTAGTAGACTCAAAATTATCGGGAACAGCGGTAGAGGCACTCTGTCGAGAAGTCAAACAAGATAAAGACTTAAAATCAACTTTAGTCGTGCTCATGGTACCGATGAACGAGGATCTGAAGCCAAGCAAACTGTTCGGCTTGGGGGTAGGACAGTCTATTAGCAAACCCATCAAGAGATCTGCGCTTAAAGACTGCCTGTTCAGGCATTTTTCGGAGAGCTCTCTTTCGAAGGCTGCTTCGCCCTCTTTGAACGACCACGTATCGATTGTCAACGGCGCTGAATGTCCCCCCGCCAAGTCGATCAAACCCTTCCCGATCCTTGTGGTAGACGACAACGAACTTAATAGGGACATGGCCATCGACCAACTTATAGAGTTGGGCTACCGAAGTGATGCTGTCTCAGGTGGAGAGGAGGCCTTGGATGTATGGGATTCAAAACCTTACCGTCTTATTTTATTGGATTGTCAAATGCCTAAGGTGGACGGTTATTTTGTCGCCTCCCGCATTCGAAAACGCGAGGGGATCCGTCGGCTCATGCCGATCATCGCCATGACTGCCCATGCTATGCAAGGCGACCGTGAAAAATGTCTGGCTGCGGGCATGGACGATTATATTTCAAAACCGGTCATGATCAAGGATTTGGAAAAAGTACTGTTTTGCTGGGATGTCTCTTGGGATATCACCTCGGAGCCGGGAGGCCAAGGGGAAATCAGTCCGGAGAATTATGGGCAGATTGAAAGCCGGGTGAAAGAATTTATTAGCACTACTCCGAAGCATCTGCATTCCCTCCACCAAACCCTCTCCAATGGGAGTATCGAAGGCTTGTCGCAAGCGGCTCACGCTCTTTATGGCTTCAGTGACAATGTCCGAGCCAAAGGCCTCGCACTATTCTGCACCCGCCTGGAAAATCTGCTTAGCTCCGGCAGCATTCAAGGAGCCAAAGAATTTGTAGATGTCATCGAACAGGAGCACGCAAAAGTTTTAGAGGCCTTCAACGAGAGACTATAAAGGGGCACATCGAAGTATTTTCAGAAGAAGGGCGTAAGGGAAGGATCCCTCATCAGAGGATGTAGAAAAAAAGATGCCAACCGATAATAGTTTTTTCAGCCTTGTTAGGCATACTTTCGGCATAAAACCGGGTAAGACCTATTTTTTCCCCCCGTGGGTGTCCTGGAGTATCCTCGCGATTTGCATTTTGCCTTTCCTGCTGAACCTCCTTGGAATTGATTTCGGGTTGGAGTCTATCCCCTTAGAATCGTCTGTCGCCGCGAGGCTGAGCCAAGGGCAACTGGCTGATGCCTTGTTGCCGAGATTGTCTGCAGCCTTTACCCACACGATCCTGGAATGGAGCGGCTTCTGTGCAGCGATATTCATAGTTCTCCTTTCTTTCATGCATTTCAAGGTGCGGGGGAATGTGGTGACCCCTATCATCAGTTTTTCGCTTCTCTGTGCCGGGACTATGGACGTTTTCCCCGCCTTGGCCGCGAGCGGCCTGATCGGGGGCGTGGCCGATAATAAAGACCTTCTTCCCCTTACCTGGGCGATTTGCCGCCTCTTCAGCGCCCTCACCGTTCTCATTGGAGCGAGCATCCTCTTGAGGAAAGGTCAAGACGAAGAACGCAATCCCAAGCTTATCGTGTTTAGTTGCTTGCTCCTCGTGGGAATTTCATATGGGCTCATCCGGTTATGCGCCGACAGCCAGTTCTTACCACCCACTATGTTTCCCGACGCGATTATCACGCGCCCGTGGGACGTCGCTCCACTCTTATTGTTTCTATTTTCAGGAATTTTCATTTATCCGCGGTTGTATTTGAAATTTCCTAGTACCTTCTCCTACGCTCTGCTCATAAGCATGATTCCGAATATTTTTTCCCAGCTCTATATGGCGTTTGGATCGACGGCGCTTTTTGACAACAGCTTTAATATCGCTCATTTTCTGAAGATCGTTGCCTATTTGGTGCCCTTATTGGGACTCGTGATGGACTTTATTCGAACTTCCAAGGAAATGACTGTGATTCGCGGTCGCCTCATTGAAACGGAGGTCCAATTACGCAAGGCGCGCGACGTTGCTTTGGAGGCCACGCAGAGCAAATCCGAGTTCCTGTCAAGCATTAGCCACGAAATGCGGACACCGCTGAATGTCGTGCTTGGCAGGATCGAATTGGTTCTCAGAACCGATCTAAACTCCCGCCAGAGGCAGCTCCTGGGAAAGGTCGAGGACTCGGGAAAGGCATTGTTGGCTACCATTAATGATATTTTGGACTTCGCAACTATCGAATCCGGCGAATTAAACCCGAATAAAAATAGCCTGGATTTAATCGAGATTCTCGAGGAGAGCCTGGATTCAATCGCGGCAAAAGCCCAGGACAAGGGTCTTCAGGTTGTGTCGCTGATTGCCGATGATTTTAATGAACCCTTGCAGGGAGACCCGGTTCGTGTCAAGCAGATCCTGCTCAATTTCCTCCGCAACGCGATCAAGTTCACGGTAAAAGGAGAGATTGTCCTGCGTGCCTCCAAGGAAAACGAAAGTGCTTCGGAGATGACGGTGAAGTTTGAGGTGACCGACACCGGCATCGGAATCCCATATAATTTTCAAGATCAGATATTCGAGCCTTTTAAGCAGGCCGACGGTTCTGTGGCTCGTAAGTATGGCGGCACAGGTTTGGGTCTTACCCTTGCCAAAAGACTCGTCGAACTAATGGGAGGAGAGATCGGGTGTAAAAGTATTTATTCGAAGGGTTCTACGTTTTGGTGCCGCCTGCCTTTTGAAAAAGGAGAGGACGGAAAGATTTCCCCAGCGCATCCTATGGTATTTGAAGGCGTTCGGGTGCTCGTCCTTGATGAAAATAAATTGAATATAGAGGCTCTTGAGCGACACTTCAATCGCTGGCGGGTGGTGCATCGTGGGGCGGAAAGCGGAGAGCAGGCGCTTGCCTTGTTGCAGGAGAATTTCGAAAGGGGCACACCCTATGACGTCTTGCTAGTAGATTCAAATTTATCGGGGATGGGCATCCAGGATCTGTGCCGGATAATCAATCAGAACAACGACTTGAATTCAATCTCAATTGTACTCATGTCCCCGATGAACGAAGATTTGAAGCAAACACAATTGAAGATCGTGGGGGTTGGCGAGTCCATTAGCAAACCCATCAGGAGATCCGCACTTGAGCAATGTCTTGCCAATTATTTTGCGACAAAGCCTCTGTCTCGAAGTGTCTCGCCATCTTTGCGCGCTCATGCAACGGGTTGCACAGACGCAAATGATCCCGCTTTGACGCCCACCAAGCCATTTCCGATCCTTGTCGTAGATGACAATGAGCTGAATCGGGATATCGCGGTTGACCAACTTAAAGAGTTGGGCTACCGAGCTGATGCTGTCATAGGCGGACAGGAAGCGATGGACGTTTGGGAGACAAAGCCCTACCGTCTTATTTTGTTGGATTGTCAAATGCCCAGAGTGGACGGCTACACGGTCGCCTCACGCATCCGACAACGTGAAGGCTCATGCCGGCTCATGCCGATCATCGCTATGACTGCCCATGCCATGCCGGGTGATCGAGAAAAGTGTTTGGCTGCGGGCATGGACGACTATATTGCAAAACCGGTCACGATTAAAAAATTGGAAGAAGCGGTGACCCGTTGGGATGTCACTTGGGAGATGCCTTATAGTCAGGAGAACGGTGAGGAAATTAGCGCAGATAAATTCGCGCGCATTGAGCGTTGGGTTGAAATTTTTCTCCGAACCACTCCTAAGCATCTCGCATCGCTTCGGCAAGCCCTCATCGACGGCGACATGGAAGCGATGTCAGAAGCGGCACACGCCCTTTATGGCAGTTGCGGGAGCCTGGGGGTCAAAGGAATGGCGCTATTTTGCATGCATTTGGAAAAACAACTCCGCTCTAAATCCATCCAAGGAGCCGAAGAATTCGTAGATGTCATCGAAAAAGAGTACCCGCGCATCAAGGCGGCCTTCAATGAGAAACTTGAAAGGAGCGTACGTTGAGCCCACGAAAGGATTTAATTGAAATAGATTCGAACTACGTCGATAGAGTTGGGCGACATGACTTGTTGTTTTTTGGATTCATGGTAGCCGCATTCGTTTTAATTCGCGACGCTGAAATTGAATCTCTTCGCTTTTTCTGGATCCTCATAACAATTTTGATCTCGAACGCACTTTACCTTCGAACGCGTGAGCTGCATGACGGTCGAACTGGACTAATTTCCATTGGTACAAACAGTCTCTTCATCGCGTATCTCGTTGACTCCTCCGGCGGTTGCGCATCACCCCTATGGCCCTTATTTTTATTGCCGATTTACACGGCTGGATTTTCTCTTCCAAGATGGGTCATGCGGTCCGCTGGCTTAAATATCGCGCTTCTCGCCTGTTTCTATATCAATCCGGAATCTGCCGTAGAGACCCAAGGTTTGCTCGAGCTATTCGTGAAAATGATGTTCCTTTTGGTTTCTTCAGTTTTTGTCGCCCGGCTTGCCTTCAATGAGCAATTATCGGCAAGATCCTCCGCTCGCAAGCGCAGGCGCCTTTTGTCTTTTGCCAAGCGTCTTCTGGGAAATACTAGAGTCGTTACTGACGCTGCTCACGGATTAGGAAATCGTGTCAGCGTTATTTTAGGGACGGCTGAGCTTCTCATCGTTCATGCCCCGCCCCAATCAGAGATCCTGCCCGATCTAGAACGTATATTCACCGCTGCCGATCAATGCAGAAAGATGATTGCAGACATTAGGCTGACGAGAGAATATCGTCCCCCCTCCCTCCAAATGGAAGATGGAAGAGAAAGCTCCCAAATCTAAGCGCGCGACAGCTATTCGCCGCAAACCACGGTATCCATCACCTTCGGTACCGCTTCGGTCTCAATCTCCCGAATGGCTTGCAGTGTTTGTGCTTTTACTGTGACGCGTCTGAAGGGGTCGGGAGCCCAAAGAATTGCGTAGGCCGCCTTCGTTCTTTTGGCGACGCGCAGCACATGACGCAGAAACATTTTTTCCGAACGGGTTTCCGCCGCCGTCTCCGCGAGGTACATGTTCGCGTAGGCACCAAGCAATTCATTGTAGTAGGCTTCGTCGCGATTGTTGAGCCAGCCCGCGCGCGCGTAGGGTTCGAGAAGAAGGATGATATTACCGAGGTCGCGTCGATGGCGCATTAACGATGGAACAATTTTGTCGGGCGTAATGAACCGCTGGGGTTCGTCGCAATTCTTATAAGCTTTGGCGTCCTGTTCTTTGGCGATGAGGCCGCGCAGGGTCAGAAGGTATTGGTATAAAACGCCGGCAGGTGCCTGCAGCAGCCGCGCTGCGGTGATTTCATTGTGGACCTTGGTGCGCGCGAGCAGCGGCAAGCGCCGCATGAGCCATGGAGGGCGGGTGAAATTCGCCTCTCCGTCGTGCTTGAAATAATGAAAGAGATACTGGGCTTGGTTCATGGCGCTGTCGGGATTTCCCCACAATGTCATGCCTTGTTCGTGTGTGAAAGGGCCCAAATAAGACGGCTGTTCCGGAGAACAGCCTGCGATAAAAACGGCTAGGAGGATCCAACGAATCATACAACGGCTTCTTTTTTGATTCGTGCGATCGCCTCCTCGGAATATGATTTCACGCGGGTGTCATGGGCATCTTTGCGCGCCTTTTCCAATGTGTCGAGGGCTTTGGGGTCGCCAAGTTTTCCCAGGGTTTGAATCGCCTGCAAGGCCACGCGTTCGTCTTTGGAAAGCGCCGTCTCGCAAAGAAAGTTGAGAACGGACGGCTTCACTTCATAGAAGGACGCGACCGCCCGCATCGCGTGCACCCGAAGCGGGTAGGATCCGGTTTTCGCGATTTTTTGCAGCAGCGGCAAATGCCGATCGTCTTTGAGGGACTGCAGTGCGTTCACCGCGGCTCCGGAGAGCGTATCCCAATACGATTTCTGTTTGAGCTGGGATTTAATCTTGCCGACCCACTTGGGATCGCGGCTGAGGCCGAGCGCGCGAATCGCTTCGGCTTTGACCTGCAGACTCTTATCGCGTCCGATAAAGGGCGCTAAAATTTTTGCCGCGTCGGGATGGCCAGATCCGCTGATCGCCCCAACAACAGAGTGGCGAATCTTGGGATGTTTGACCGACAACAAACGTTTCAGTGCGCTGAAGGCCTCTTCGGTTCGAATGCTGCCGAGGGCTTTAGCGGATTGGGCAGCCGTCCCCCAGTACGCGTCCTTGTGAACCGAACGTTCGAGGGCCGCCACCGTTCCGACGCCGCCCCATCGAGCGACTTTCCAAGACGCGCGAGCCCGACTGATTCCGGTTTGCGCGTTTTTTAATTCCTCGAGCCAAATTGAATGCGGCTTGTGCATCGTGAGGCTCTTGAGGATCGTGTGGTCCGCGTCGAATTCCACCATGGCCGGTTCGCCGGGAAGCTTGTAGGAAAAGGTTTTCTTCTCGTCCTTCACGCGTTCCGTAAACTCCTTGGTCCAGCGCCCCCCTTTGCCCGTGAAGCGAATCACGACGCGGCAGTCGAACAAGGCCACCTTGTCGCTGACCCCGTGTGTCTGCCTGACGATCAATGATGCGGATTTTTTCTTGGGGTTATAGGCGTAGCGCACGTCGTAAGACGGATGGCCGGCTTTGAATACCCATTGATCGAAAAATAAACGCAGATTGCGTCCGGTGGCCTCTTCGATGGCGATGATCAAGTCGGCGGTTTCCACGCTCTTGTTGCGGTGCTTTTGCAGGTAGTGGCGCAGCGAGTTCCACCAATCGGTTTCTCCGAGTTCGGCGCGAAGCATGTGAAGCACCCAGCCGCCTTTTTCGTACAAATGGCGATCAAAAATAACCCACGGATACCGATACCGGTTTGAAACGATCGGCCGCCGGTACTTGCTCGAATCCTCATGGATATAATTGCGGCGGTTAAATTCCAATTCCAAATCGGCTTCGTCGCGGCCCTTATCTTCTTCGGTGAAAATCATCTCGCAGTAGGTCGCGAATCCTTCGTTCAGCCAGGCATGCGACCAGTCCCGGCAGGTCAACAAGTCCCCGAACCAATGGTGTGCGAGTTCGTGTGAAACCAGAAGATCGAGATCGGTATCGAGGGCGGCCTCTTGGGTGACCAGGCATGCGTCGGTCTGGGTCGTGCACGTGGTATTTTCCATGCCGCCGGGAAATTCCGACGCTGCGACCTGCGCGTAGCGCGGGTAGGGATAACGAACCCCGAGTTTTCTGGAAAGAATGTCCATGGCGGCGACGGTCTTGGAGAAGCCTCGTTTGGCGTCTTCTTCCCGGCCCTTCTGGGCGTAATACACCACCGGCACGTCTTCCCATTTGTCCTTGATTTCCGTAAAACGCCCAACGGAAAGGCAAACGAGATAGAGGGAATGCGGGTAATCCATGCGCCAATGAAACACGTCTTTGCCGCCCTCTTGACGTCGTTCGTGGAGTTCCCCGTTGGAAGCGGCGACAAATCCTTTGGGGACACGGGCAACCACCTCGGTCGTTGCTTTTTCTCCCGGCACGTCATGGCATGGGAACCAGTAATGTGCGTCTTCCGGCTGGCCCTGGCTCCACATTTGAGTAGCCGGTCCCTTTTTATCCGCCGGGGAGAAATGTAGCCCGCATTTGGGAGAGCGAATTGAGTAACGAACCGTAATTGCGGTTTCTTCCCCTTGATGCAGGGACTGCGAGAGCCTGAAAGAGAGCCGATCTTTCTTGTGTTTGAACGCCAGCGTGCGATCGCCCTCCTTGATGGAGAGGATCTTCATTCCGGCGGCTCGCAGCTCGACGCGGCGGGCCTTGGCGGCAAGCGCACGGAGCGTTGTCCGGCAGGTCCCGGAGGCGCGTCGCCGTTTCAGGTCGCAGTCGAGTTCAATTTTTACGTGAACGGTGTCGAACGCACGATCGGGAGCGTACCGCGCCAGTTTTCCAAGGAGTGTCTTTGAAACCTCCGGCCCGTAGTCCTCGGCACCGCCCCCGTAGTAGCGGCAGCACCGAAACTGCTCCCGCTGGCTCACGAACCGTTGGAACTGCCGCGCACCTTGTCAATTTCCGAGACAATTGCCGGAATGATCTGGGTGAGATCGCCTTTTACGGAGTAGGTGGCGAGCTTCATCATGGGGCAGTCCGCATCGGTGTTGATGGCAACAATGACATCCGAGGATTTCATTCCAGCGAGATGCTGAATCTGGCCGGAAATGCCGCAGGCAACGTAGAGCCGTGGTCGGACCTGACGGCCTGTTAGGCCGACCTGGTGTTTGTAGGGAATCCACCCTGAATCAACGACGGCGCGGCTCGCTCCAACCGCCGCACCGAGAGATTTGGCGAGATCACGAATGAGCGAGAAGTTGTCGGCGTTTCCAAGACCCCGTCCACCGGAAACAATTTTTTCGGCCCCGCCAAGATCAATTTCCTTGGACTCGTCAGCTGAGAAAGAGACGAACTCGGTATTCTGGGTCCAGGACGCGGGATCCACCGCTGCTTGGGTCACTTCCGCTTTTGTCTCGGAAGTTCCTGAGCGTTCAAATGCCATGGGTGCGGTGGTCACCACTTCCGGACCGTCCGCCGCGTTGACGGCAACGGTCGAGATGACAGCGCTGCCAAACGCGGACCGTTCAAGAGTCAGTTTCCCGTCGGTGACCGTGAGGGCGCTCGCGTCGGAGGCCACGGCGCCGCCCAGCGCTACGGCGACGCGCGGTGCAACCGAACGGCCGTAGACCGAAGCCGAGAACAGCAGGGTCCTGGGCTTTTCAGTTCCGGCGGCGGCGGTGAGGGCCCCGGTATGGGCTTCGTCCACGAGTTGATCGAGGGCATCGTGTTCGAGCACAAGTATCTTATCCGCACCGCGCGCGGCGACTTCGTCCGCCTTGGCGGCGACGCCTTTTCCGATTAAAACGGCGGTTAAAGTCTCGCTGCGGGCATCTGCAATAATGCGGCCCGCTGTAATCAATTCAAATAACGATGGGGAAAGATCCCCGTGTCGGACTTCTCCGACGCACCAAACTCCTTTTCCTTCGTATGCCATCGGTTGCTCCCCTTAAATAAATTTCGTTTCTTTGAGCTTCTCAACGAGATTCTTCGCAAGCTCTTCAGGCGTTTCGCCCGTAATGGCAGTTCCTGCCGTGCGTGCTGGAACCGGTTCCATTTTTACAACGCCGGTCGGAGAGGCGTCTTTTCCGACAACAGCGGCGTCGACGCCGATGTCTCCGGCACCCCATTTGGGAATGGCCGCCTTTTTGGCTCTCATCTTTCCTTTGAGCGAGGGCAAACGAGGTTCGTTGATTTCCTTCGTGACGCCGACGACGGCGGGCAGATTCAGTTTCAGCGTGTCCGCCCCGTCGTCCATCAGGCGTTGCACGGTAATTGAATCGGCATCGATGTCGGTGACTTTTCGAACAGCGGAGATGCTCGGGCGCCCGAGTCGGGCGCCGACCAAGGCGGTCATATGTCCGGATTCCCCGTCGTTGGTCTGTTTTCCGAATAGGATCAGCTTCACGTCTCCCAATTTTTCGACTGTCTTGGAAAGAATCAGCGAGGTGACCATGGTGTCGGAGCCGTCGAAGGCCGGGTCGGTGACAACAACGCCTTCATCGGCGCCGAGTGCAAGGGCCGCTTTGACGACGTCTTCCGATTCCGGAGCGCCGGCGGAGATAATCGTGACCTTCGATCCCTCAAGTTTTTCTTTGATTCGAAGGGCTTCTTCGATCGCGTATTCGTCGAAAGGGTTAATCCCGTGCGGGAGACCCGCGGTTTGAATCTGACCGCTCTCATCAATGGCCACCGAGGTCGAAGACGGAGTGCGTTTAATGCAGACAGCAATATGAATTCCCATAAACCCCCTTAGGCCGCCACGGCTTCGCGACGCGCCGCACTGGCTGCTTCTTTGATTAACATCATCCCGATCTCGTTGCGCTGCACCTGGTTGGTGCCTTCGTAGATTTGGGTGATTTTCGCGTCCCGCATGAACTTTTCAACGGGGAAGTCGCGCATGTAGCCGATTCCGCCGCACATCTGGACGCAGTCGGTGGTGACCTTCATCGCCGTGTCGGAGCAGAACACCTTGACCATGGCGGACTCCTTCGTCCAGCGTTTGGCGCCGAGTTTTTTCATTGCGTCATAAACAAGGATGCCTTCCTTAATGGCTTTCTGAGTCGCCGGGATCACATCCTTGTCCATGGCTTTAGCAACCGAGTATAGAAGTGCGCGGCTGGCTTCGATTTGGGTGGCGCAATCGGCAAGCATGTGCTGCATCGCCTGGAAGCTGGAGACCGGCACTCCGAACTGCTTGCGTTGGCGCGTGTATTCGATTGTTTCATTAAGGGCACCTTGCGCGATACCGAGCGCTTGTGCGGCGACGCCGGGGCGCGAGAGGTCGAAGGTCCCTTGAGCCACGTGCAGGCCGCGGCCTTCTTTATAAAGAAGGTTCTCTTTGGGGATTTGGCAATTCTCGAAGACCAGTTCATAGGTCGGGTTGCAGCGAATGCCCATCTTCTCTTCCTTTTTCCCGAAGGAAAATCCGGGGGTGCCTTTTTCGATGATAAAGGCGCTGATGCCGCGTGGGCCCTTGGACGGGTTTGTCGAGAAAAATACAACGTAGGTTTCCGACGTCTTTCCACCGGAGCAGAAGTTTTTTACGCCGTTGAGCACGTAATGGTCTCCTTCGAGGGTCGCCGTCGCTCCCATTGAGGTCGCGTCGCTGCCCGATGCCGGCTCCGTGATGCAGAAGGATCCTAATTTCTTTCCGGAAGCCAGATCCGGGAGGTAGCGTTTGCGCTGGTCGGGGTTTCCGAAAAGCAGGATTGGAATCGCGCAGAGCGATGAGGTCAACGCGGAAAGTCCGATCCCGGCGCAGGCCTGAGAGAGACGCTCCGACATGAGAATGAGTTCGAGGTTGGCGCCCCCGAGTCCGCCGTATTCCTCCGGAAGGTAGACTCCGAATAAGTCGGCCTTGCGCATTTCCTCGATAATTTCCCACGGAAATTCTTCGCTCGCATCGTATTTGGCGCGGACCGGCTTGATCTTTTTGTCGGCGATTTCGCCGGCGAGATTGATGATGTCTAACTGTGTTTCGGTAAGTTCATAATCCATGTTTCGTTCCCCTGATGGTCAGCTATCCTTTTTTCCGGGTTTTTGAGACAGGCTTTTTCTCGTAGCCTTGCAGTGCGTCCCGGGCCGCCTCCTGTTCCGCCTCTTTTTTCGTCTTGCCTGAACCTTCTCCAAGCGCTTTGGCTCCGAACGTGACCTCAACGTGGAATGTCTTGTCATGGTCGGGTCCGGTCGCCTTGAGGATAGCGTACTCGGGCATGCTTTGATGCCGCTTTTGTACGAGCTCCTGCAGCCGGCTTTTAAAATCGCTTTCGACATATTCGCCGCGTTCATCGAGAAAGCAACGATGAACGAAGGCATAGGCGGCGTCAAAGCCTCCATCTACATAAACAGCGCCGATGATGGCCTCGAGTGCGTTGCCCAGCAGACTCGGGCGCGTGCGTCCCCCCGTCGACTCCTCTCCGGACCCCAACCGTAAGTGAGGACCGAGATCAATCGATTCGGCCCACTTGGCCAATGAGGCCCGAGAGACGAGGGACGCTCTATGCTTAGAAAGACGTCCCTCGTCTTCCTCGGGATGCTCGTCGAACAGGAGGCGGGCTACAATCACCGAAAGCACGCTGTCGCCAAGAAATTCCAGGCGTTCATTATGCACCCCGGTGTCCCGCTCAAACGCAAACGACTTATGCGTAAGCGCTTCTCGCAGGGTTTCCGGGTTTCGGAATTGATAGCCGATGACCTCCTCGATCGAGGGTGTCATCAACTGCGCCGCGACCTACTTACTTTTTCGCGTGCGCTTTGATGTAATCGATCGCTTGGCCAACCGTCTGAATCTTTTCAGCCTGTTCGTCCGGGATCTCGGTGTCGAACTCTTCTTCAAGAGCCATGACGAGCTCAACGGTGTCCAGCGAGTCTGCACCCAGGTCGTTGACGAAATGAGCCTGAATGGTTACTTCGGCAGCGTCAACGCCGAGTTGCTCGACGATGATTTTTTTTACGCGATCTTCGTAGTTGTTATCAGCCATTATGGACCTTATCTCCTGTAAATTACTGCGATTCCGTTAAAGCTCCCGGCCGCCATCGACTACAAGAACCTGACCGGTCATGTAGGTCGAGTCGTCGGAAGCTAGAAAAAATATTGCGTTTGCGATCTCGGAGGGTTCCCCGATTCTACTGAGCGTGATGCGCTCGTAAAGCTTTTTCTTGGGTCCCTCGGGAATCGCATCGGTGAGCCGGGTATGAATGAATCCCGGTGCGATCGCATTAACGAGGATGTTGCGCGAAGCGAATTCCTTTGCGCATGATTTTGTGAAGGCGATGACGCCGCCTTTGGAGGCTGCATAGTTGGCTTGCCCCGCGTTGCCCTCCATTCCGACGACGGAGGCGACATTGATGATGCGGCCCGAACGGGCCTTCATCATGGAGCGCAGTACCGCCTGCGTGCACAAGAACGCACCTTTAAGATTGATGGACATGACAAGGTCCCAATCCGCTTCGGGCATGCGCAGCATCAGTCCGTCTTTGGTGATGCCGGCATTATTGACGAGCACGTCGACTTTCCCGAATTTTTCAATCGTGGCTTTGACCGCAGCAACAACGGCGTTTTTGTCGGTTACATTTGCGGCGGCCCCGAGGGTTTCGACCCCGTATTCCGAGGCGAGGGCCTCAGCGGTTTCCTTCACTGCGGTCTCATTGAGGTCAACGACTACGACCGTCGCACCTTCGCGGGCAAAACGTTCGGCGGTAGCGCGTCCAATACCCAGCGCACTCCCCGTAATAATGGCAACCTTGCCTTCAAGGCGTTTAGCGCCTACGGCTCCGATATGCGGACGATCCTCTACAGCGTTCTCCATTCCTGTTGTCCCCCTGGAACTACTCGATGGCTCCTTTAGTTTCCATGCCGGTCTTTACATCGGACAGGCGCTTATGGAGCCTTTTCTGAAACTCTGAGCCTTCGAGTTTCGCTACCGTTTCTATCGCTGCAGCGGCTTCTTCCGGTGTTCCCCCGCAGAGTACCGTTGACCCTGCGACGCCAAGAAGTGCAATTCCCCCTGCAGCGATTCCAAATCCTGATACAGCGGCTTCCGTTAGTGCCGAGCGGACAAGCGCAGCACCGAGCCTCCGAACAGGACCTTTACCGACGTTCGATTCTAGCATTATGGAATAGTGGTCCGCCAAGCCTCTTAAAGCCCCGATTAGGATATTTCCCGTGTCCCCATCGGTCACCACAACATCCGCTTTCCCTTGGGATATCACGCGCGCATCGATCGCGCCTTCGAAACGGACTCCCGCATACTTAAGCAGCGGCAGGGCTTCCCGGACCAATTCGCTCTGTTCAGAGGCCGGCGAAGAGGAGGAAAGCAAATAGACGGAGGGATCATGGATTTCCAAAACGGTTTTAGCGTAAATCGAACCCATGAGGCCGAATTGAAGCAGGTGCCAGGGTTTGCAATTCCCTGCAGAACCGACATCAAGGAACAGTGTCGGGCGGTTTGCAGCGGGAATAAGGCATGCCGCTGCGGGCTTAAGAACTCCTGGAAGCCGTTTGAAATGCCAGAGAGCGGCAGCCACCGCTATGCGTTCACTCGCTACGGTGATTAACGCATCCGCTTCCCCAGCCGCAGCGCAGGCCGCAGCATTGATTACCGAGACATCGTTTCGGTCTCGGCAGGCGGCTTGTGCATCTTCATCGGCACCTACAACGCCGGGGGCATCCGAAATCACGACTTGCGCGTTTTCGGAATAGCCCAACGATGTGAGCTCGGCTCGTATCGCTTCTTCAGGGCCGAACAGGCGCAATTCATGCTCTCCCGTCCTCGCGGCGGGAATCGCCCCCGCGAGGATGGGATGAATTGGACCGCCACCTAGATCTAGGGCGATCCGCATGAATCCTTAACCCTTCTGCTCTTCGCCGCCTTCAGGATGATTGTGTTCTTTTTTCTTTTTTACTTTCTTGGCGATGATGAGTTTGCCGCCGTAAAAGCCGCACTCTTTGCAGACCGTGTGGGGTCGCACAAAACTCTTGCAGTTGCTGCAGCGACTCGAACCCTTTAGGTCGAGTTCCGAGTTCTTCGATCGGCGATTGCCGGTGCGGCGAGGTGTATGTTTGCGTGCCGGATTGGGCATGTCAGTTCTCCTTCAATTTCTTGAGAGCGTCGAACGGGGAAGATTTGGGTTCAGGATCGGGCTGCCCCGGCTCCAAACCGTTTTCCCCATAAGGAATTTTACAGTCGGGACTACAGAGAGAGCGTTGAGGAAGTTCCAATAATGAGTTCTCCCGCACCACTCCAGTGACGTCAATGTGATCGCTACTAAGCGGGTAGGTCTCTTCGAAATCGGTTTCGTACACGGCAGAGTGGTCTTTCAGGCAGCGGCAGCACGCAACGATCCATGCCCCGCCCAGGCGCGCTTGCAGCAGGATTTGACTGCCGCCGAGAGTAAAATCGAGCGCGGTGGTTACGGGGCCGTCGTGGCGCACCTCATTATCCATCCCCGCGAAAAGCAATGAGGCCGGGACAGAAAGCGATACCGAGAGGCCTTGGTTCTCTTGGATTTGAGAGACCGGAAATTTGAGGCTGACGCAGTCGCTCATTCGATATTCATCTTGTGCCGGACGAAATAGTTTTTCTTTCCGCGAATTTCATAGTAGATGCGAATCAGAATTTCAGCGAGCAGTCCAAGTAAAAGCAATTGAAAGCCGATCAGTGCGAAGAAAATAGAAATTTGGAAGAGCGGCTGGTCTTTAACAAAGATGCCGAGAATGAATTTATTATAAAGCGTTACGCAGCCGAGCGCGGTTCCAATCGTGAGCATGACCGCGCCGCCGCCGCCGAAGAGGTAGTTGGGCTTGGTGAGGTATTGGTGCATGAACTGAACCGTATGTAAATCAAGGATGACTTTGAAGATTCTGATCAATCCGTATTTTGAAACGCCGCGCGTGCGCGGCCTGTGATTCACCGGCATCTCCACGATGCGGGCTCCCATAAATCCTGCAAGGGCCGGAATGAAGCGGTGCATCTCCCCGTAGAGGCGAAGATTTTTAATGAATTCGGCGCGGTAGATTTTGAGCGTGCAGCCGTAATCGTGAAGCGTGACGCCTGTTTGGCGGGAGATCAGACCATTGGCCAGTTGTGAGGGAAGGCGTCGGGTCAGCCATTTGTCCTGTCGGCGTTTGCGCCAGCCGCTGACCACATCCCAGCCGTCTCCCTCGTCGATTTTCGCGAGCATTCTTGGAATGTCGGCGGGGTCATTTTGCAGATCGGAATCCAAAAATGCAACCAGCTCGCCGCTGGCGTGATCGATCCCGGCAGCCATCGCGGCGGTTTGGCCGAAGTTCGTCCCGAGGCGCACTGCTTTGAAACGGGCGTTTATCTCCCCTAGTTTTTCAATTTCTTGAAACGATCCGTCCGTTGAGCCGTCATCCACGAGGATAACTTCGTATTCAATTTCGGATAGAGCCTCACGGATCTCCGATCCGAGATCTGCGAGATTTTCCTCTTCATTGTAGACGGGGACGACTACGCTCAATCTCGGGGGTGTCCCCGTGGGAACGGATGAGGCGTTAACCGCCCCGCTAGGGGACGTACTCATTGTTAGGCTGTTGCAACCTCTCGGACGGCGTCCATGTTTTTGACGATTGCCTCGCCGAATTCGGAACACTTGAGCTTGGTCGCTCCTTCCATTTGGCGATGCAGGTCGTAGGTAACTGTTTTATCGGCGATTGTTTTTGTCAGCGCTTTGAGCGTCAGGTCGGCGGCTTTCTGCCAGCCGAGGTGCTCAAGCATCATGACGCCGGAAAGAATGAGTGATCCGGGATTAACCTTGTCTTGGCCTGTGTACTTCGGAGCGGTTCCGTGCGTGGCTTCGAAAACAGCGACCTCATTTCCGATGTTCGCTCCCGGTGCGACACCCAGGCCGCCAACTTGGGCGACGGCAGCGTCCGAGAGATAGTCTCCGTTGAGGTTGGGCATCACCATGACGGAATACTCCTCGGGGCGCAGCAGCAATTGCTGAAAGGTCATGTCTGCGATGCGGTCTTTGAGAAGAATTTTCCCTTCGGGCATTTTCCCCTCGTGTTTCTCCCACAAATCGGCTTCGGACACGATCACGTCGGCAAATTCGTCTCGGGCGACTTCATAACCCCAATCCCGGAAAGCGCCTTCCGTAAATTTCTGAATATTGCCTTTGTGGACCATTGTGACCGAGGGCTTTTTATGATCGATGGCATATTTGATCGCCATTCGGATGAGGCGCTTGGTGCCGGTAATTGAGATTGGCTTGATGCCGATACCGCTGTCGGCACGGAAGCTTTTTCCCATCACCTTGGTAAGGAACTCATAGACCTTTTTCTGTTCTTCGGTCCCTTCTTGAAATTCAATCCCGGCGTAAACATCTTCGGTATTCTCGCGGAATATAATGATGTCGAGTTTTTCAGGGTGTTTTACCGGACACGGAACACCTTCGATCCAGCGGATCGGGCGTACGCAGGCATAAAGATCGAGTTTCTGGCGAATACCGACGTTTACGGACCTAAATCGCGGTGTCACCCATTCGGACTCGCACTGGATGCACTTTTCCCGGGTGTCCTGTTCCTTCGAGCAGGTAAGGCAAACGAATTCAAATCCGCCGACGGGCGTGGTGAGTGGTCCTTTGATCGAAACCTTAAAATCTACGAACGCGTCGAGCGTTTCCTGAGGGAGCACCGTGTCCTTGTCGTACCATTGCAGGGCGGTGAGGCCGGCCGCGACTTCCATCCAGACGAATTTTTTCTTGCCGCCGTAGGCCTTCGCCACGGCACCGTCAAAAACGGTCTGTGCGGCTTTCCAAAGATCGGGTCCTGTGCCGTCGCCGGGGAAAAAAGGAATAATCGGGTCATTGGGAACAACAATCTCCCCGTTTTCATACGTAATTTTCGTCCCTTCAGCGGGCACCTTGATCTTTTTATAGTCAGCCATCTAGAGCTCCAGATTTTGAAATTTATCCGCTATTTTAGCATTTTATGAGAAATTCAGAGGGGTCTTTAAGGAAAGCGCTGGCATCGGCAATGCCTTGGTCAACGGCCGGGGTGCAAAATTTATTTTTGAAGGCTAATAACGAGTAGTCGAGACGCGAGGAGGGGTAGACCTTGAAAATACGCGGTTTCTTGGGGAGATTGGCGAGTGTTCTGACTCCTGAGTCCATATAATCCCACAAACCCTCTCGGACCCGCTGCTCCCGTCTCTTCACATAACCGAATCCGGCTTTACGCCCCAAGTCTTCGGGATGCGTCATGACTAAAACAATAATGTCCTCGCAGTGGGCAACCGCCTCAAAACTGATATTTTCAGAGACCCAAACCCCGCCGTCAACCAAGTGACGCGTACGCCCACGAACATCGATTTTTACCGGCGGAAACACCATTGGAATTGCGCAGCTTGCCATCATATGCCGCGCGATGGGGCCGTCCCAGCCCTCCTTGCCTTGAGGCGTGAAACGCGCGTAGCAATGGCGTTGATCATTTTTGTCGGTCGAAACAATCGTGAAGCGGGATCGGCAGGAGTTCATGGCTTCGTCCTCACTGCCGCCATGGGTGACGACTTCCGCGAGCGCCGCGTTGGAATACATGCTGAAAGGAAATAGACGCGGTTGAAATCTTAAGATGCGCGAATCTTCAATGTTTCGCCAGATATCGATGAGGATGTCGAGTTTTTGCAGGCAATACCCCGCACCGTTGAGTGATCCGATGCTGAAGCCGAAAACGTCATCGAAGATCAAACCCTCGCGTACCAATCCTTCGATCATTCCGGCCTGCCAGGCGCCATGAGACGCCCCGCCCGCGAGAACGAGACCCAACGGGGATTGCAGCTTCATGGATTTGGCCGCGCTGTTGTCGGGGTCTTGGACGCGAGCATTTCATCGAGAAGGGATTCTTGCTGGCGCACCATGAAATCGATATCGAACTCCTCACCGATATCGTCACGCGCTGTTTTTCCGAGCTCTTGGCGAAGCGTCCGGTTTTCTACCAGTTGGGTGATCCGGTCGGCCAGGCCGATGACGTCGCCGGCTTGGCAGGAGTAGCCGTTGAGACCGTCGCGGATAAGATCTTTGACGCCGTCCACGGCGTAGCAAACGGAAGGCAGTCCGGTTTTCATGGCTTCCACAAGCGCCCGCGGAAGTCCTTCCCAAAGCGAGGTCATTAGAAAAATATCGGAAGCCGCAAGCAGTTCGCGGACATCGTCCCGCCAGCCGAGAAATTGCACGTGGCGCGACAAGCCCTTTAAGATCGTGCGCGATTGCAGTTTCAACTTCGCGGGGCCGTCTCCGACGAAGAGGAAGAAGACGCGTTTGTTTTTCTCAACAACGTGCTCCGCGACTTCGAGAAACGCGTCGGGATTTTTCTGGGCCTTTAAGTTGCCAACGCTGATGATAAGAACTGGATCACGTCGGATTCCCACGGAGGCGCGTTTTTCTTTTACGTCCCTCAACGGCGCTGGCAGTCCTTCCAGGCGGACTCCGCTGCGGATTAGGACTGCGTCCTTGGGATCAAGCAGTTTGTGTTGGGCTGCGTAGTCGATGTTTGCTTGGGAAACAAAAATCAAGCGCGAGGAAATGCGGGAGGCGAGGCGTTCGAGAAGAACGTAAAGCGACTTTACGATTCGATGTTGTCGATCATGAAATCCGAACCCGTGATAGGTGTGCAGGATCAGCGGCACGCCTGCAAGAAACGCGGCAAACCTTCCGAGAATGCCGGCCTTTGAAGAATGGGTATGCACAACGGCGGGTTTTTCCTCGCGCAGGAGTCGGGTGAGCTCCAGGAGCGCGGTAAGATCCTGCAGCGGCGAAATCTCGCGCACCAAATCAGTCACGAAACAAACCTTGGTGGTCGCTTGCAATTCTTTCGCTTGTGGGTCTAAATAGCCGCCCGGGCCGGTAAATAAAATCGGCTCAAATCGTTTCCGATCGAGGTGGGCAATCGTGTACAGCGTATTCTGTTGGGCCCCGCCGAAATCCAGACGGGTCACAATATGAACTATCTTCGCTTTCACAGGAATATTCTAACTCATACAAGCCGAAACACCATTTCCCTCTTCTGCGGCGTTACGGAGATTTAGGTTTTCGACGCTTGCGCGGGCGTCGGCGATGGGAACGCGTGCGGGGTTTTCGCCAATGCTGCTGCCTCGCCTTTTTGGTTCTAATAACGGGAGAGGGTTCGTATGTGATTCGTTTCGGCGGCGTGTAGCCTCGAAATTCAAGAGCCTGCCCGTAATAGTGGTTGAGGATTTCATCGAAGCGGCGTCCGAGATGGGATTGTCCCATTGTGCCCGCGAGGCACACGCCGCGTCCGTGTCCGGTCCCGGCGCCCCAAACAATAAGTCGACGCATGCGTTTTCCTCTGTAAAGAGGAGAGAGCGTAAATAGGGTGGAGCGCAGTCCTCCTGGCTCGAGCACGGCTTTAACGGCCTTCTCCCCTTTAAACTCGGCTTGCCCGCGCGCTCCGATGATGCGCAGTCCCTGCACGCGGCCGGTTTTGTCCCGGCTGAGAACAACGATGCGTTTAATCGGCCCGACATCGACAACACGTTCCACTCTCCGGCGAATTGGCTTGAGATCCAAGATCCGAACCCATCGATTCCAATTAGGCGGCACGATGGCGGAGGATTCGTGAAATAGCTTCTTGTTTGGAAATTGATGCGTGAGCCGTTCAAAATCGAGAGGAGATCGAATAGTGAGGGCCGGGGTCCGTCGGTCTTGAATCCCGTAGGCCGTCGACCAGCCGCAGGAGCGGTGCATCTCCAGCCCACTGCCCGAGGGCGGCTTGATGGTGACGCCCGGCCACTTGCGGACGGCCTCGGTGGCATCGGCGCGTTCTTTGGCGAGACCGCGATAAACGAAGCAGTGCTCCGAGTCGCACAAATGCGTGCGTTCTGGATTTGTTGGCGCTCCCTGGACGCGTTCGAGAACCTTGGAGCGCATGAGAACGGAAAGCGTTTCGTAGGCTCCGGGCGGGCTCCCGGGTGGAAGCGCTCCTGCTGTGATCCCATACAGGTATTCCTCAAGGGGAATTTCATTGACCAGATGAAATCCCTCCGGTGTCGGGATGACTTCCAATACGCCTCGCAATTCGCGATCGGAAAGATCGATTCCGCGGCTATCTGTGGGCTGGGGGTTCTTGACCAGAATGGTGAAACCCGCAACATGAGGCTCGAAGCGAAAGGCTTGTTTCGTGACGTAAATGATGTTGCCGTTGGTATCGCGAATTTCAATCAGGCGACTGTCCGCACGGTACAGGATTTCCCATTGCCGGTAGGGCGGTGCCGGTTCCACAACTTCGTCATCGAGACGGACGTCCCAGAGCCGGGTGGTGGTACTGCCCATGACGTAGAATCGAGTCAGATGCCGCGGGGACCCTTGGGGGCCGTTGAATAATCCTATTCGAAGGCGCGGACCTTTTTGGCTGGACGAGTTGGGTTGGTCATCGGAAAGGCCGCGAAACATCGGGCGCGCAAGGCGGATGATGGGAAGCGAGTCTGAGGGGCGGCCCTCAATGAAACGTTCCAGTTTCGCCAGCTTCTTTTTGGCCGGCTCATCGCGCGGTGCGAGATCCAGAACGAATTTGTATGCCTGCCAGGCGGCCTTGGCTTGCCCTGTTTTTTCATACATGCGGGCTAATTCCCGCGCGGCTTGCGGCTGCTTCTTATCGGCCGACAGCGATTCCGTGTAATACTGAATGGCTGCGCTGTATTCTCTTCGACGCGCCTTCAAGCGTGCGAGCTCAAGAGAGATCACCGGGCGAAGATACGTGTTTCGCCGCATCGCGTTCTTGAATTCCGGAATCGCCGCTTTGTCGTTGCCGTCAATCGTTTCGGCGAGAGCAAGTCCGAGTTGCGCCTCCCCGTGATCATCGGGGCGCGTCGCCGTTTCAATCGCTTTGCGAAATCCGTCGCGGGCTTCTCGGAAGCGGCCCAGGGACAGGTAGTTCCATGCCCGTTGATTCCACAGAAAGGCATTTTCTTTGTCGAGCAGCGTCGCTTTAAGCCATTGGGCCGCCGCTTCATTGGGTTTGCCCTGATCGCGCAGCATGAGCGCGATGTTGGCGGTCGGTGTCGGATCGGCGGAGCCGAGGGTGACAAGGTATTGGTAACCGCTTTCGGCGGCGCTGTAGCGGCCGCCCAGATATTCCGATAAGGATCCCCGATAGGTGTCGATTATTTCTGATTCCGCGTCCGCTGCGATTGCAGGTCCTGCGGGGACGCCGATCAGGAGCGCACAGAGAAGGCGCAGGCAGCGTTTCACGTTATCGCCCTCCTTCCTTCAGATACGAGTCGTCGGTCCCGGCCGGACGGAGACCCTTTGATTTTTTTCGCGGAATTCTCACATCGATGGTGTTTAGGATAACACGTCCCAATTTGAATTTGCGTTCTCGTCCAAGCCGCGCCGCGTTGGGCATTTTCGCCTTGAGGTACTCGACATCGTTTCCATTGTTTGTTGACTCCAGGAGTTTCGCATTTACGCGGCGAAATGCTACGAGAAATTCCCGATCCTCGCGAGCCCGAATGGATCGCTCCATGTCTTCGGCCAGCGGTGAGGTCTCCCGAATCGGGGGATACAAATACCGCTGATACGCTGTGCGCACCAGACCCGAGTAATGTTCGTAGCCCCATGCAACGGCCCCCCCGAGCGCCACGAGCACGAGAAGACGGCGAAATTTCTTCATTGATTTTGCGCGACTCAATTGAAACGGATTTTTATTAGGGGCCGCCCGGGAGCAGGAGCTCATCGAGTGTCAGCTCCTCCTGCGATTTGCCGGAATCACCTTCGTCATCATCGTCAAACGGATTGGCGCTTTCTATCTCCGGGACAGGTGTCGTCTTTCTCCGGCGTCGACCGCGGGGCTTTCTCGTTTTCTTCGCTTTCGGTTCTTCGGCAGCTTCCTCCGGGTCATTATTGCTAATGGGTGAGCGTCCGATAGAACTGTCCAGCAGCATTTGTCCAAGCGGGTCTGTCAGGGATCCGTCGTCATTAAGTTCTTTTCGGGGCTTCCGTCGCCCTTTCCTTAGCGATGCTCCGCCGCGTCGCCGTCTTTTCGCCGACGGCTTCCGGGGTTTCTGAGTGGTTAGAGCGGGAGCGGGTTTTGATTTCGAAATTCTTCCGGTTAAGGCTTCCTTGCTTTTCGCCGTGAGTCCGCGGATTTCACCGGCATCAAGCATCACCAGGAATTGATAGTCGGGGGACGATCCGGGTCGGCTGTAAAAATTAACTTGATACCGTCCCTCGCTTTTTTGCTCCGCGTTCCACGGCTCCAGGCGCCCACGGGAACTCGCACTGTTTCTAAGAATCATGGCCAGTGTTTTTCCGTTCGTCCCTACCGGCCAATTCTTTGCAAAGTCGATTGCATCCTGCGTGCGGTCGTCCATCTCATCGACAACCGGCGTCTTAACAGCGTCAGGTTGGGATTGGGCCCTATCCGTAGGATCCTTCAGGGTCGCTTCGGGTGAGGGTTCCTTGGGGAGCAACCCGAGCTTCTGCAAATGCGGCTCAAGCATGGGCTTCACTTGAAGATAAATCGGTTTGAGCATCGGCTTCGCTTTTTTAAGGAGAGGATCGAGATGGGGCTTTAAGACGCCCATCTGATAGCCTTGGAAAAGTCCTCCCGCAGTAATGACAAGCAGCATGGTTAGAATCATCAGCTTGCGGAAGAAACCGCCTTTCTTTTTTACGGGGGCGGCGTCCGGGGCTCCCGCTGCTGAGAGATCAACAAGATCGGGCTCGGCTATTTGATCCCCGCCGGGAGCGGGTGTCGCCATGCTGGGCGGCGGAACAAGCGGTTCGGGCGGTGCCATTCCCGTTTGTGTAATGGGGAGGCTTGCTTCTTGACCGGGTATCGGGGTATCCAGCGGTTCCAACGTTGGGGTTGCGTCCATCGTCATGGCCGGAGCTTCCATTGGAGGAGCCAGTTCCGGCGGCGCAAGTTCCGGCGGCGTCAAATCCGGGGGAGCATCCAGAGTTACCGGGGGCGGGTCTTCTGGTTCCAAAGCGGGCATGGGCTCCATATTTTCCGCTTCAAGTCCGGGCATTTCCAAGCCGGGAGGCGGCGGCAGTTCTCCGCCCATGTCCGGCGCGGGAGGAAGATCCATCGCTTCCGGGGCTCCAAGTTCATCGCCGGGTGCCGGCGGCAGCTCTGCGTCGGGAATTCCGCCCTCAAGTTCCGGTGGAGCGACTTCAGAAAGAGACCCTGCTTCTCCCGGAGGAGGAGGAAGTTCGCCGATTTCCCCCGCGCCTAATGACGGAGGTGCTTCCAATGGCACGTCTTCTGCAGGCACCACGTCCGGCAGGCCAAGAGGAGGTGCCTCGGTTTCCCCTTCCGCTTCTGTGCCCGGTATGGCGAAAGAGGTCGGTGCTTGGGCGTCGCCTTCGGGAGCCAGTGCGGGAGCGGCCGCAGCTGCGGATTTTAGTCCTCCCTGAAGCTCATCACGCAGTTGTGTTTGGTTCTCTTCGAGTTTTGAAAGTGATTCTTGAATATCAGAACGAACGGAATCGAGCTGGCCCTTGAGCCCTTCAATGAGTTCGTTTTCGTGAGCGACTTCATCCTTCGTTTTTCCGAGCTCATCCTTCAGATCGCTTGAGCTGGTTTCAAATTTGGATTCGAGGTCGCTGACCTTCTCCCCCAGTTGGGAGGCTTCCTGACCCTTTTCATCAAGCTGCACTTTAAGGCCGGTAATCTCTTCATCACGCTGGCGCAGTTCGTCCTGCATTTGATTCAGGGAGTTTTCCAGCAGAGAAACTTTTTCCTGCAGGGTGCCGAGTACGGCCAGATCGCGAAGGGTTGGTTCCGGCGGGATGAGACTCGCGCCTGGATCGAGAGCGGGTGATCCAGCCATACCGGCGGGCACCTTGGCTTTGCGAAGAAGCACTTCCGCGAGTTCGGCAACCACGCCTGCGCGCTGCCAATCCCCCATCTGGGTTCCTTTGCGTCCTTCCGGACAGACCAATGACTCCGCCGAGAACCCGCCTTCTTCCGCGAGTTCTTCCCGGTCGTAGGGTCCTACGACTTGATTGCTTTGAAACATCCAATATTTCATAACATGGCGATGAAGCCCCGCTCAAAGGGGCTTCGGCGTCCTCATGAGTGTAGCAGCCGCCTTCGTCTCTCGCAATGTCGTACGTGTTACGGAATTCTGAAGGAAAATCGAAGTTTCCAGGAATTATTTTTGGTATACTGGCCTCGACGGGCCATTAGCTCAATGGTAGAGCAGACGCCTCTTAAGCGTAAGGTTACAGGTTCGAGTCCCGTATGGCCCACTCTTTTTCTTCCCAGAAGATCCCCGCGTTAAGCTGCTTGCTGCTCATCAGCGCTTGTGCGGGGACTTTTTCTTCCCCCCCGAAAACGGTCTCCATCCCGTCGGGCACCTTCCTCTCGATTGAATTGGTTGATGAGTTGACCACGTCAAAAAACAAACAAGGAGATGTTTTTCGCGGGCGAATTCTTGAGGGCGTTTGGATTGACGGCGCGGTGGCGGTTCCTCCCGGGACGACAGTGCGCGGCACGGTGGTTCTTTCGGAAGGGTCGGGACGAATTAAGAAACGCGCGAAAATGAATGTGACCTTACACGAACTCCAACTCGGTGCTACGCGTTATGCGGTTCATACCGATACATTGTCTTATGTGGGTGAAAAACACGCGGGCAAGGGCATCGGGTCGATGATCGGCGGCGCGCTGCAGGGCGCGCTGTACGGCATATTGTTTGGCGGCGGGAAGGGCGCTGTGCTCGGTGCTGGGGCGGGTGCGGGCGCTGGGGCTGTGGGCAAGATCTTTAAAGGAAAGGAAGAGATTAAGTTTGAGCAGGGCGCGCGGCTGCTGTTTGAGGTGATGGATTCCTTTATAGTCCCGGAAGGCAAGGCGGCGCCAAAACCCTCAGAGCCGGGAGACGTGGATTTATCCGCGCCTAAGAAGGAAGAGACCGGCAAACCTTCCTCTTAGCGGTGTTTGACCTGGGGTTTTCGATCAGGCCCGCTCTTACTTGCGAGCATCCCGCAGGCAAAACCGAAAACAGAAAACAAAATGTTCGCCATGATCGCGCTTTCGAGTTTCCCTCCGGCATAAAACAAGGACGCGATGGTGAGGAGGGTAATGATCAATAGGAGACTGGTGGAAGTGCGGCCGAATCCTTCGCTTTTGGTGCGAAAAAACCCGATCAAGGATCCGGCGCCGATGGCGAAGATTCCTGCCATGAGCCAATTATTTTCAATCATGCCTAATCTTATTGCTCCCGCTGTCGTTCAATAAAAGTTTATCCCGGGATAAACTTTTTTTCCAGGGTCATGAGCGTTTGGAGAGACAGTTGGAGACAGCGTGAATCCACTTAACTTGTGTTCACTTAACTCTCTTCTGTCCTGCTGAGTTAGGGTTTTACTAGGTACCACGAAACGGGGGGCGTCACCCGTGTTAGAATTCGCGCAGAAACTCTTCCCTGGAAATTCCGGCGGTGTTTAGATTTTTCTTTATTATCCAAACTGGAATGCTTTTGGATTTCTGAATAACAACGGGTCGTTTCATATCACGTCCTGTCATTGAAACATGGTCACCCTTTTGATGGGAAACTTTAAGCCCTTTTCTGCGGAAGTATCGGATTAATTTTTCGCCGGAAACAGGAACCAGCTTCGGCACTATGCCGAGCCGACTGGAATACGAACCCGTCTATCGATTCGTTCTGCGCGGCTTAGTAAGTGTTCTGGAATCGCTCGTTGGATATTGGCAGGACTTTCCGTAAGTCGCGGCGCAATTAGCTTTCGCCCTTCAACTTTGTGCCATCCGAGATTAAAGAGGACTTTTTCACGAGTGCCATCCTTGTAAATGGTCTCGAGAAAAACCTGGACGGCTTCACCGAAATTCCGCCGCACCTCGGTTTTGGTTTCGCCGCTTGACGAAACATCAAGTGCCGGAGTGTACATGATCCAAGTGTTATCTTCTTGGAACAAAAACACGGGAATATTAGCCTGTACGTAATGAGTTGCCATCTTTATATTTTACCTGCCAATAATATTATAAAAGCAACTCTTCGTGTTCGCCAGCTCTCCGAAAAGCATCGTTTTTTTAAGTTCAAATCCGCTTACAATTGATATCCGTAGAAGTTGGCGGCATTTTTAGGACTATGCGCGTGCTCTGCAGCCGCGGGGATTCAAATTGCGAATTTGATTAAGCTCCCGCTAATTCGAGTTTGAGTTTACTGCGTTTCACCGGCCAATACTTTCTTCGGCGTCAGGTCAAGATTAAGTAAAGAGGGAGAGAGATTAAATGCTGACCCATTATCAAAATCAACAGCTAGTCCAATAAGTCCCAGCAAATTAACAAAAGTCCAACCGCTCAACCGCCCAGAAATCGGGACGGTGCCAGTCCTCCTGCGCGTGATTCACGAACATCCATCGGGGACAGAGCATCCTTAGAGAATCCTTCCTCTCTTGATTCCCGGGGGTCTAAGGCACGCAAGGCACTAGAATATCTGAAGGCTGTTTCGGGAATTGGATGGTTTGAGGTTGAGGGCAATGATGTCTATATTGGATTTCTTGCTTGGGCAACGACAGGGAGCAAGGGTTGGCGTCCTGGAGCGCCGGGTTACATATGCAATGCTACTGCTCGCTATGGGAAAGTCCAGAAGAGCAATTGTGGAGGCTAAAAACCGGACGCTACATGAATTTTACGATTGACCATATTTATACGGTGAGATAGGAGAGAAAATGGGTCTCATAATTCTTTGGTTCCTCTGCGGAGTAGTGGCGGCAATGATTGGTTCGAAGAAGGGCGAAGGTTGTGGTGCGTTTTTCTTGGGAATCCTTTTGGGGCCTTTTGGAATCCTCATTGCGGTATTTAGTCGGGGCAATCGTAAAACTTGTCCGCATTGCAAAGAGTCGGTCCATAAGGATGCGTCGGTTTGCTCCCACTGCCAGAGAGAAATTAAAGAACCAAACAAAATCGATGACGAAAGTTCAGACGTAGGGGTTTGAGTCTTGAATTGCTCGCAGAATGTCGTCGCGACATTTGTGTACGGTCGGTAATCTGGTCGGTGACATGAAGAATGCTGACCCATGAGTCGGAACCTGCTCTGCCGAAAGCGGTTGTCAGAAAGTTAATCGAGATTAAATCGAAATGACGGAATAGATGGGAGTAGGTTGAATCGGTGGTATATTCCTGGCCCAATTAGCATCGGCTCTGGTGAAGACAGGGCTATTCGCGGCTTTTTTGGGCTGGAGTCTTTGAGTTCGCAGGGCCATCCATTGAGAAAGGCGACGAAGTATTTCCTTCCGAGAAAGGACATTTCTTTTTTTGCCTGTCGTTTCCCTAATACAAATTCGTCCATTACATTGGGATGTCGCTTGCAACATTTACAGGGTGCGTGATCTTGTTTCATGCGTTCCCTGCAGTGGTGCTCAACATAGGTCATGAATAGTTCGAGTCCTGCGGTTGAGGCGGCCAGCGCTCGGCGTGTCCGTGGACCTCGCTTTTTCACTTTTGAATACCATCGAGTAGGACTTCCCCCAAGCAATTGAGCACGAAACAGGCCGATCCAAATTTATGAAGCTAAGAACAGCTATAATCCCCCGATGGGCCGGTGGCGGAACTGGCAGACGCGCACGCCTTAGGAGCGTGTGTCCGTAAGGACTTGTGGGTTCGACTCCCATCCGGCCCAACCCCTTAAACGACAAAGCCCTGTGCCCTGCACAGGGTTTTTTCTTGAGCCCCAATACGCTATAATATCCATCTACACGCAGGTTCCCCCCCTATATAAGGAGAAAACACTTCCATGGCTATTTGGACCCCCACTCAAAAAATGAAGACCACCAAACTCGAAGAAAAAGGCACGCTGCGCCGCTACAAAATCGAGATCCCAGAGGATAAACTCGATGACGCCGCGCATAATGCGCTTGTTCGCATGCAGCTCACCGCACGCCTGCCCGGCTTTAGACAAGGAAAAGCCCCCTTGGATATGGTCAAACGCCAGTTGGGTGAACGCGCCCGGAGCGAAGCCGTTGACGATCTTCTCAAACAAGCGATCGGCGATTTGATTAAGGAGCAGGAGCTTCGTCCGATCACGATGCCCAAGGTCAAGGATCTTCATTTGCACCCCGGCAAACCGATTAGCTTGGAAGTCGAAGTCGAAGTCGCCCCGACATTCGAGCCCAAGGGCTACAATAAAATTTCAGTCACGAAGAAGGAATACGTAATCGATGACAAAGAAATCGATGCACGCGTGAAGCAGCTGCAGGAAGGAAACGCCCGCTTAGAAGCCGTTAAAGGCGACGCAGTCGAGAAGGATCACTACGTTGTGATCGACTTCGAACTCAGCCGCGACGGCAAGGTGATTGAAGGCGGTCAAGGCAAAGGCGAACTCATCGACATGGGTTCTGACCAGAGCATCGAAGGACTCAACACGGGACTGCTCGGCGCCAAACGCGGCGAAGAGAAGGAACTCGAAGTGAAGATCGGCAAAGAAAAGACTCAGGCGAAGGTTAAGGTTGTTGAGATTAAAACCAAGATTCTCCCCAAGATCGATGACGATTTCGCCAAGGACCTCGGTTTCGACACGCTTGATGCCCTCAAGACCAAGCTCAAAGAAATCGCCGATCAAGAGAATAACAAGAAGTCCGAGACCGAGCTGCAGCGTGAGATCGAGGACCAGCTTCTTTCCGCGAATAAATTCGATGTGCCCAAGGCCATGGTCGATCAGCAGGCTGAACACATGCTGAACCGCATCATCGGGCAATTCGGTCAGCAGCCCGGCAAGGAACTCCCTAAGAAGGAACTCGAGGAGCTCCGGGCCAAAATCGCTCCCGACGCCGAGAAGTCAGTGCGCATGCAGTTCATCATCTCCGAAATCGCTCACCGCGACAAGGTGGAAGTCAGCGATGATGAGTTCAAAGCGGAACTCGACGCCGCGCTATCGGGCGCGGAAAACGACAAGCAGAAAGGTGAGATTAACGAAACCTTCAAGAAGCGCGAAGACGATATCCGCGCCTCGCTGCGTGAGCGCAAGGTTTTCAAGAGCATTCGCGAGAACGCGAACGTCAAAACCGTAAAAGCTTAAATTTCAAAGGTTGGCATCGTTCGCAGGACGTCGCCTGCGATTTCGCGGTAGACCGCCCGGATCACCGGGTCTGTCACGTTGTATTCTTCCGCGGGTGTTACCGCGACCGGTATTTCGTCTTCCGCCGCGGCAAAAATCGTTTTCACCGCTTCCTGCAATTCTCCACGGGGAGATACGAGGAAACTGTACTGCTCAATTCTAAAAGTGTCCGAGCCATTTTTGGTCCACGTTTCTTGATACACCGTTATGTCGCCGACAGCAAATCTCAAGACCGCATGGATGATCGTCTCATCTGCGGCCGGGAGGATTTCCACAAATTGTTGGCAGGCGATTATGTCGATTCCGTCTTTTCCCTCCTGACGTATCCGCCTCAAACATCGCGCGGGCTGGTCAAAGAGATCAAATCCTGCTTCTCCGTTTTTGAGGAGGTGGCGGGAGAGTTTACCGCCCGTATCGACAGTTGCGATGTCCGATTTTTTGATGGCGAATGACAAGGTTTCTGCCTGGGCCTGGATCGCCTTCATGTGAGCCGCGTTTTCGGTCGTCGATACCTGAAGACGCTTCATGCCTGCCATCGGAGCCGCCTGCATGCCGGGCAGTTGGCGCATCTGCATGTTCATGCGCTCAAGGCCTTCAGCGTTGGCGCTTGCGGCGAGGAGGAGGATGGTGAGTATCTTCATATCCTCAGGATGTTCCGAAAGCCTGTAATAGGGTTGGGACGGACGGGCCCGAAAGGGAAAAAAGAGGGCCTATCTGGGTTTAGGTCCTTGGGGTCTGTTGTCAACTAGGGCGTCAGACTTGCGATTCCAGCTGCTTCTGCACTTCTTCCATGGCCTTTCCCTTCTGATCCTTTATGGTCTTGGCCAGCATGGGAATCATCATCTTGTAAACCATGCTCTGGGGGATCAGCTCGACCTCGAGATCCACGACTGTTTCCCCGTCTTTCGGAGAGAACTTCAAATCGACGGTGGTCGGCAGATCCTTGATATGGAACTTGCGCAGCACGCGTTTGTTTTCATCAAATTCCACGGTTTCAATCCGGATCTCATCCATCCCGGGAAATTGAGTGCTCACGACTTGTTCGGCGCCCTTGCCGGTACTCGGTTTTCCATCAACGGGTTTAATACTGATCTTTCCCTCTGAAGCCTTGCTAAGTTGTTCGAAGTCGTTGACGATCGTAAACACCTCTTCAACGGGGCGCTTAATCGTGATTTGGAAGTTCTCTTTCATGAACAAGATTTTACCAAATTGACTCCAATTTGTCTGAAAATGTCGCTCTTATTGCCTCTTGTCCCTTATTAATCTGTTATCATAATTCCATGATCATCCCTACAATTCTTGAGCGTTGGAACCAAGGTTCCGCAGTCGGTTATGACATCTATTCCCGCCTTCTCAAAGACCGCATCATTTTTGTCGGTGGGCAGGAGGGCGTAGTCACCACGGATTCCGCCAACTTGCTGATCGCCCAGCTGCTTTATCTCGAAGCCGAAGATAACGACAGGGATATCTACCTTTATATCAATTCGCCCGGCGGGATGGTCTCGGCGGGACTCGCGGTTTACGATACCATGCAGTACATCAAGGCCCCGATTACGACGATTTGCATGGGTATGGCCATGAGTTTCGGCGCCATGCTGCTTGCGGCCGGTTCTCCCGGCAAACGAATGGCCCTTCCGTATTCACGCATCATGATCCATCAGCCGTTGATCGGCGGGCATGGCATCGGCGGCCAGGCGTCCGATATTCAGATTGAAGCCGACGAGATGCTTAAAACAAAGGCGAAGCTGAATCTTCTTTTTTCCAAACATACGGGGCAGAAGGTTGAACAGGTTGAGAAAGATATGGACCGCAATCATTACCTCTCTGCCGAAGATGCCAAGAAATACGGCATCATCGATCATGTGATCGAGCATAAACCCCATAAGATTGCATTAGCGGTTAAATAATTGAGTAAACAATCGCCCTCCAACCCGCCGCGCAGCAGCGAGCGCCCGAAGCGTTTGCCGATGCTCGCGGTTCGCGACGTTGTTGTGTTTCCGCACATGGCGCTGCCGCTGTCGGTGGGACGCGACCGCTCAATCAAGGCCCTTGAACGAACGATGCAGGCGGGCAAACTCGTCGCCGTCACCGCTCAAAAAAAGGCGTCGGTCGAGGACCCCAAGGAAGGCGATCTTTATAAAGTCGGCGTTCTCGCCGAAGTCATTCAGTTTTTGCGCATGCCCGACGGGACCCTGAAGGTATTTCTACAAGGCATCACGCGCATCAAACTTAAGAATTTAAAAATTGTTGGCGGCGGCTATTGGGAAGCTGATCTGGATTATCCCAATGAAGGCTCCGACGATTCCCCCAAACTCGAAGCGCTTATGCGCCAATGCGTGCAATCCTTCGAGCATTATTTGAAACTCACGCGGCGTGCCCCGCCGGAAGCGGGCCAGTCCTTGAGTCAAATTCGCGAACCCTCCCGTTTGGCCGATACAATCGCGGCGAACGCGGTAACCAAACTTCCGGATCGGCAGTCCCTGCTGGAAACGATTCCCCCCGGGAAACGTCTTGAGAAATTGGGAGAGCTGATCAACGCCGAGATCGAGATTCTCGGCCTTGAGAAGAAAATTCATACGCGGGTTCGTTCATCGATTCAGAAGACGCAGAAAGAATATTACCTGACCGAGCAGATGAAGGCGATCCAGAAGGAACTTCGCCAGAAGGATGACTTCGCCAAAGAGATCGAGGAAATCGGCCTATCGATTAAAGAAGCCAAGATGCTCAAGCCCGCGGAAGAAGCGGCATTTAAGGAGCTGCGGCGGCTTGAAAAAATGATGCCATTTTCGCCGGAGTCAACGGTGAGCCGGTCCTATCTCGATTGGATGACCCATTTGCCGTGGTCGACGTCGACCAAGGATTCTCTCGATTTGAAGAAGGCGAAGAAGGTGTTGGACGGCGATCATTTCGGTCTCGAAAAAGCGAAGGATCGCATCCTCGAGTATTTGGCTGTTTGCAAATTGACCAAGAGTTTGCGGGGGCCCATTCTGTGCTTCGTGGGACCGCCCGGCGTAGGCAAAACCTCCTTGGGGCGCTCCATCGCGACCGCGATGAACCGCAATTTTGTTCGTATCTCTCTGGGCGGTGTCCGCGATGAAGCTGAAATTCGCGGCCATCGGCGAACCTATATCGGTTCCTTGCCCGGACGCATCATCCAGTCGCTGCGAAAAGCCCAAAGCAATAACCCTGTTTTCCTCCTCGATGAAATCGACAAAATGGGTACGGACTGGCACGGCGACCCCGCGGCGGCGTTGCTGGAAGTTCTCGATCCCGAGCAGAATAATACGTTTGCGGATCACTATCTTGATACCGAGTTCGATTTGTCGAAGGTTCTCTTTATCTGCACGGCCAACACCTTGGAAGGGGTTCCGATTCCGCTGCAGGATCGCCTTGAGATCATTCGTTTCTCCGGGTACACGCACCGCGAGAAAGCCCACATCGCAACGGATCATTTGTTCCCGAAGCAGGTGAAGGTGCACGGGCTGAAGAAGTCGAATCTTTCGATCACCGACGATGCCCTGGTGCGCATTATGCAGGAATACACCCGCGAAGCGGGAGTGCGCAGTCTCGAGCGTGAACTCGCGACTCTCTGCCGCCGTACCGCCCGGCAGATCGTGGAAAAGAAAACGAAGACCGTAAACGTGACCGCGTCGAATCTGCAGAAGATGCTCGGCATACCGAAATTTTCTCCAGAAGATAAATCACACAACGGCATCGGTGTTTCGACCGGACTTGCTTGGAGTGAAGTCGGCGGGTCGATCTTGGCGATTGAAGTGCTGACTTCGCAAGGCAAGGGTGATGTCTTATTGACCGGACGGCTTGGAACCACCATGCAGGAATCGGCGAAGGCCGCTGTTTCCTACGTAAAATCAATCGCGGATCGACTCGACATTGATGTCGAGGTTTTCTCAAAACTCAATTTTCATATTCATGTACCCGAGGGAGCGATCCCGAAAGACGGTCCCTCCGCCGGGATCGCAATAGCGACCGCGATCGCGAGTCAGTTGACGGGCCGGCCGGTTGTAGACGGCATCGGCATGACCGGTGAAATCACGCTTCGGGGACGTGTTCTTCCCATCGGCGGCCTTAAGGACAAGGTGATGGCCGCGCACCGCATGGGGCTGAAGATAATTCTTTTCCCGGAATTGAATAGGAAGGATTTGGAAGAAATTCCTCAAGACGTGCAGTCCGCTCTCGATATGATCGGCGTGAACCATGTCAGCGAGGTCCTTGACCGCGCGTTGGCCCCCGTGGTGGTTGAATCGAAAAGAAAGACGCGCGGCGGGGGCTGGAAAGGGCCGAGGCCTAAGACCGGCGAGGGCGGCTACGCCGCTCCGACCGCTTAGCCGCGGTGGAATACACACTTCTCGCCCCAGGCCCGACGCCTCTTCCCCCTTCCGTCTCTGAAATTCTCGCCCGTCCGATGATCCACCACAGGACCGAGACGTTCAGTAAGGCGTTTTATTCCTGCATCGAGAAACTAAAAAAAGTTTATAGAACCGAGACGTCGGATGTCTTGATGGTCACGGCTTCCGGATCGGGCGGGATGGAGGCGGCCGTCGTTAATTTGTTGTCTCCCGGGGACAAGGCCCTTGTCTGCGTCACCGGGGTCTTTGGGGACCGATTCGTGAAATTACTTCGCGCCTACGGTCTCGACCCAATCGTCATTTCAACGGAATTGGGGCGCGCGTTGGATCCCGACAAACTCAAGAATCAGCTTCTGATGTTCCCGGATGTGAAGGCCGTTTTTCTTCAGCATACCGACACTTCTACTGGAATCGTCAATGACGTGAAAACCATCGCGAATGTGATTCGAGATAACTCCGATGCGTTGATCGTTATCGACGCGATTTCGGGACTCGCCGCGGAGGAGCTTCAAACCGATGCCTGGGACCTCGATGTCGTCGTCGCCGGATCTCAGAAAGGCTTGATGGCTCCCCCCGGCTTGGCGTTTTTTTGCATTTCACCGAATGCGTGGAAAGCCGTTGATGAAGCACGGCTGCCTAGATTTTATTTTGATTGGAAGGCTCTTCGGTTCGCCGCCGAAAAAGGTCAGACTCCGTATACACCGGCGGTTAATGTGGTTTTTGCACAAGAGGAAGCCTTGCGGCTGATCACCGCTGAAGGCATTGAGAACGTTTGGAAGCGTACGTCCGAACTCGCTTCCTTCGCGCGTGCGGAAGTGAAAAAACGCGGTTGGAATTTATTCGCCAAGGATCCCGCCAATATTTTAACCGGCATTGTGATGCCGGAGGGTACGGATTCGCAGGCGGTGGTGTCCGCGATTCTGGCGGAAGACAATATTTCGATTGCGGGCGGACAGGCGAGCCTGGCCGGAAAGATAGTACGGCTGGCTCATATGGGGTATATTCAAAAGGCCGACGTCGAGCGTGGCTTCAGTGCGCTTGAAAAACGAATTTCCATCACGACGACTTAAGGAGATAGGATGAGCAAGTTTCGCATTCTCGTTACCGATAAAATTGATCCGAAGGGACTGGAGCCGCTTCAGAATGACCCGTCATGCGAACTGGTGATGGCCGTAAAGCCGTCCGCCGCCACCCTCGAAGAAGAAGTCCCCAAGGCGGAAGCCTGGCTGGTCCGTTCCGAGACCAAAATTACGGCTGATTGGCTGGAAAAAGCGCAGTCGCTTAAATTAATCGGGCGCGCCGGAGTTGGAGTCGACAATATCGATGTTAGAGGCGCGTCGCGCCGCGGGATCGCCGTGGTCAACGCACCCGCCGCGAATACCATTTCAGCGTGTGAACACACCGTGGGTCTGATCCTGTCGCTTGCGCGCAACATCGCCTCGGCGGACGCCTGCATGAAAGCCGGCGGATGGAACCGCTCGAAATGGATGGGGACGGAACTACAGGGAAAAACCCTTGGACTCGCGGGATTTGGCCGTATTGGACGCGAAGTCGCCAAACGCGCGCGGGCGTTCGGCATGACGGTCCTCGCGTATGATCCCTTCATTTCGGAGGAACAAGCGGAACAGTTCGGTGTTGAACTTTCCGAATTTAAACCCTTGCTTGAGAATTCGGATTATATTTCACTGCATATTCCTGTGACGGAAAAGACCCGCGGCATTATCAATTCAAAATCGTTGGAATGGTTTAAGTCCGGCGCGCGTCTGATCAACTGCGCGCGCGGGGAACTTATCGTTGAAGACGATCTCGTGGCCGCCTTGGAAAACGGGACGATCGGGGGCGCGGCGCTCGACGTTTACGATGGAGAGCCGCTGAAGGAGGATTCCAAGCTGCGGGGATTGTCGAACGTTGTGCTCACACCGCATTTGGGCGCGTCGACGACCGAGGCGCAGTTTAAGGTTGCCGATGAACTCTCCAAGAGCGTACTCGAGTTTCGTGCCAAAGGCCTCTCGCGCAACGCGATCAATTTGCCGGGATTCGATCCGGATCAACTTGATGCGCTGGGCTCCACCTTGGATCTCGCCGACAAGTTGGGACGTTTCCTTGGGCAGACACTGGACTCGGGTCTTAAAGGTGTACGCTGCCGGTTCCACGGCGAATTCCCGGACGGGGCTCGGCATCCGCTCTCGGTTGCTGCGGTGAAAGGCGTCTTGTCGACCATCTTGGATTTCAATCTCTCGTTCATCAACACACCGATTCTCGCCATGGAGCGCGGCATCGAAATTTCAGAAAGCACCTCACCGTCTCCTGAGGGATTCACGCGCCTGCTGACGGTGACAGCCGTGACCGATAAAAGCGAATGCAGCGTCTCCGGCACGGTGGGCGATGACGGGAAACTCCGCATTGTCCGACTCGATGATCTCTTCGTCGATGTGAGTCCCGAAGGTCAAATGCTGGTCTTGTCCAACACGGACGCACCCGGAATTATCGGGCTCGTCGGCTCCGTCCTGGGAAAACACGCCATCAATATCGCCGACATGCGCGTGGGCCGCCATTCCGCACGCGGCGAAGCCGTCATGGTTATCACCCTCGATGACGAGCCCTCAGAAGCCGTTCAGAGCGAACTCAAGAACCTCAAAGGAATCAACACCGTCCGCTGGGTCGTTTTATAAATAGGGCCGTACGTTGAGTTGTTGAGTTATTCGTATACGAATAACTCAACAACT